>DATIFK010000225.1:0-5237 GCA_035455265.1 Anaerolineales bacterium | reverse complement strand
CGAGGATGTTGGTCGCCACGACTTGCTCGAATTTCGCCGGGTCCACCTCCACCGTTGCGCCGTACGGCGCCGCCACGCCTGCGTTGTTGATCCAGATGTCGAATCCGCCGAAGGTCCGGCGGGCATGCTCGGCCAGGCGGGCGATCTGCGCTGGAGAGGTCACATCGCAGGGCGTCCCGGTGGCGGACATGCCCTTCGCCTTCAGGCGCTCAACGGCGTCGGCCACGGCCTCGGCGGAACGGCTCCCGATCACCAGCGACGCTCCCTCGGCGCCGTAAGCCTCGGCAATGGCCCAGCCGAGGCCGCGCGAGGCACCGGTGATGACGGCCGTCTTGCCGGATAGGACCGCGCTCATCGGACGGCCTCCATTTCCGGCAGACGGTCGCGGCCCCTGACCTTTCGGGCGAGCCACAGCCCGCCGGCGATCAGCCCGGCCAGGATCAGCACGGCCAGATAGTCAATGACCGGGATGCGGATGATTTCGTTGAGCTCGGCCGCCGGGCGGCCGGCGTAGACGGCTATGACCCCGGCGGCATAGGCGCCCACGATCAACAACTTGGCCCACGCCTTCAACCCCAGGCCGTGCATCTGGGTGATGATGAAGATCCCGCCGAAGCCGAAGAGGAACATCGGCCACAGACCGGCTCCCTGGGCGATCGCCACCAACGTCCCATGGACCAGCACCATCAACTCGAGCGCCACGGTCCACCAGCGATTCGTGTGGATGCGGGTGTACATCAGGCTTCCCTGGAGCAGCAGCAGGAACATGTAGACGAAACCGATCAGATGGCCGGGCGTGGAGACCATCGGGTGGAACCAGAAGGTGTAGATGGCCGCCCAGGCGAAGAAGTAGCCGTGGTACGTTCGCGCCCACCGCACGACCTCCTCCCCGAGCGGGAGCTTCTTGCCGAAGAACATCCCCCGCCGGTTGTTCTCCATCAACAGGACCCATACGAGCAGCACGATCACCGACCCCTGGGAAGAGAAGACGGAGACATCCTGCGCCAGCCCGTCGTACCAGACATGGGTCTGAACGAAATGCAGCACGATGAAGGCCGCCGTGGTCCCGAGGGCGATGACGTTGATCGGCCGTAGCCCGGTGGTGTACCTCCGGATCCGCGTCTGGGCGTAGTAGATGAGCCCCCAGGCGCTGACCTGGTGCGCCAGGTAGAGACCCCAGGCCGAGAGGCGCGTCCACAGGGTGGGCTGAGGCAGCTTCCAGTAGTACCAGGCGGCGCCCTGGTCGGGTAACAGGGGGACGGCCTCGAGACGCGCGCCGGCCCAGGCGATCAGCGCGGTGAAGGCCAGGCTGAAGGCCACCCCGCCCCACAGGGCGATCACATCCCAACGTCGCGGGCTGGGGAGAGGGGTTGATGCCGTTGCCATGCGTTCACCTTTCGCGCCGGGGCACAAAGGATCTTCCGGCGGCCATGTGTCCAGGATAGCCGCCCCGGCCCTCCTGTTCAACCTTTTGTATAAGGTTGGTTCGAGCAGGCCGGTGGATCAGGCCTTCTTCAGAAGCATCCGCAAGGCCGTCGCTGCGCCCAGGGCGGCGTCCTCCCCCAGGAAGACGCCCCGCGGCCGCGTGCGCAGGTCGGTATCGAGGTTGAAGGCGCGCCCCCCGAATCCGACCAGGGGCCTGGGGCGCAGCCGTTCGAGCCCGGCGGTCGACCTCTCCAGGGCCAGGGCCGGCCCTTCGGTCGCGGCCGAGAGGGCCACCAGCGCCGGGCGCTGATCTCGAACGTAGCCGACCAGATCGGCCATGTCCAGGTTGGCACCGAGATAGTCGACTCGGCAGCCTCCGCGGCGCAGGAACAGAGCCACCATCAGCGCGCCGATCTCATGCTGCTCGGAAGAGGCGCAGCCGACGAAGACGCGTGGCGCGCCGCGCCTCAGGGGATAGGCTTGATAGAGGCGAAGCAGATACGCCCGAAGGAAACCGGAGGCGTAGTGCTCCTGCGAGATGCGAATCTCGCCGCGGTGCCACGCCTCGCCGATCTCCACCAGACACGGCGTCAGGATTTGAAGACAGAGCGTATCGAGGTCGGTCTGCTCTTCCGCCCGGCTCAACACGGCTCGGGCGCGAGGCTCGTCGGCGGAGGTCAGGCCGCTGAAGAGATCGCGCACGACCCGGCCGACGGACCCAGCCGGCCGCCGCGCCCGCAGGGACGGCAGCGCCGGAGGGGAATCTCCGGCCTTCAGGCGGCGCTTCAAGTCCGCAGCTGCCAAGCGGATCGGCCTGCCGCCGTCGACGTCATGCTTCAGCCAGCGCAACAGGGCGATGTCGCGCTCGGAGTAGAGGCGGTAGTTCCCACGCGAGCGCGCCGGCTGCACCACGCCGTAGCGCCGCTCCCACATGCGCAGCGTCACCGGCTCGACGCCGCAGGCGGCCGCGGCGCTCTGGATGGTGTAGCGAGGTTCTGCTGAAAGTTGGCCGCTACGAGGCATGGAGGCGCACGAGCCGGAAGGCGCCTTTCCCATCAGACACGGGCGACTCCGGATGCATGGTCGGGTAGGTTATCGGCTGATGTGTTCCACGTACTCGCCGGCCCCGGCACAGGCGGGTGTGAACTCATTCGAGACCGAGCTCCACGCGATGACCTCGCCCTTCTTGGAGGCGTCCTTCAGGCCCTTCGCCACGCAGCCGGGACCGGCGGCGTAGCTGGCGAGTGAGATCCTCCACATATCCTCGTAGGATGTGGTTCGGCCCGGCGCCTCGCGTGTGACATTGGCGACCATGCGGCCCGTTTGGGAGCAGTACGCCAGAACGGTCTCGCCCAGGATGGGGATGCCGTCTCGGGCCACGTCGAAGTCGATCCCCCATTCGCAGTCGGGACAATCCGCGTCGAGGGAGGCGAGGATCGAGCCGCGCATCAGGGACCTTCGATAGTCGCTCTGCTGCGCGTACCCTCGGCCGCAGTAGACCTCCCCGAGCACGGAGGGGCAGTAGCTATCGTAGAACTCCTTGTTCCACAGCAGGGTATTGTCGGCGCCCGGTTCGGTCAGATGGCCCAGCCCGTATTCCCCCCGCTCCACATTCGTCGCCGGCCAGAACTGGCTCTCTTCGGCGATCAGCCTCTTGAGGAGGAAGGCCGGGATCCGCTCGTCGCGCGCCGCCTCGAGGATGGCCTCATCGAATCGATTCTGCCAATCCGCCACCAGCGGAGCCGCCTTCTCGGCACCGCACGCCGTTGGCGCGCCATCCACTGTCAGGCCCCCATCCGGACATTCCCCAACCTCCACCGCTCCGAGGGTGATGAGCTTGGATGCCAGAAAGTGGTAGATGACGTCCGAGGCGAGGGCGTCCACGTCGTCGGGCGTCGTCAGCCAGGTCGGCGCATCGCCTATGGGTGGGAAAGCGTCCCACGCCACGGCGCACGCGTCGACCGGCTCGCCCGCCCATTGAGGGCTCAGGACCTGGACATACCACGGCACAGAGTCGTTCTCGGTCGTGTCCCCAACAGGGAGCACACGCACGCTGGCCGTCGTGGCAGCCTTACGTTTGTGATCGGCGGTCTCGGCCCAGAGCTTGATCTCGATCCCGTCGAAGGAGGTCGGCTCCAGATGGACCGTGCACGTCGGCGCCGGGCAGACCGCCTTGCGCTCCCGGCTCTCGGCATGGATCTCGTACGACGACAGGTCTTGCCCCGAGCCGTCGAGTTCCACGACAAGGTCGGGAATGCGGGCGCAGGCTCCGGCGATGTCGGTGGGCGCGCAGTCGGCGAGGGTCAGCCGCAGCGCCAGCGGGCTGGTGTCGGTCCGCCGCGGCATCCGCTCCACCTTGGGCTCGACCCGCGCCGCCGGCAGTCGAGCGCCCCACCAGGGCGCAATCAGCGCGAGGCAGACGGCACCGAGCAGGGTGCGCGCCGGCGAACTTGTTCGCCCGCCTGCCGTCATCGGCCACCGCCTTCTTCGAGGTCGGAAGATCCCAGACCTCAGGCCTTGCGGCTCCTTCGGAAGAAGAGCCCCCACAAGACGAGGGCGACACCGACCAGGCCGAGCAGAGCCTGTCCCCCAATCAGCAAACAGCCGGCCGGCAAAGCCCTCTTCCCCTGCACCGTGAAGATGCCATCGGGCACTTCCCCCGTGGTGTTCACGCCGTCGCTGGTTCGAACCCGCCCCAGGTGGGCCGTCCCGACCTCAACCGACGACGTGCCGAAGCTGTACTCGGTCTCCGCCAGGTCTACGGCTACCGGCAGCCGTGGTTCGCCGCCGTCCGGGCTGACGTCCACGAAGTAGGTCAGCGCGTCGCCGTCTTCGTCGGACGCCGTCCAGCGCAGGGTCTGATCCCCGGCGAACCAGGTTTCGCCGCCCCTGGGTGATGTTACCTCGATTCGCGGTGCGTGCGCGGTGGCCAACGTCTCCACCAGGGTCCGGCCGCCGGCATCCATCCGTCGGACGGGATATCTGTCTGTGGACGCGTCTGCGTCCCGGACGTGAAGAAGCCCGGCTACCGAGCCGGCGCGCCGCGGACTGGTGGCGTCCGTGATATGCTCCGGCCCTCGGTCAGCCGCTGGCTCGGCGGGGACGCCGTGCGCTCCGAGCCGCCTTTCCACCGAGGCCCGCCGATGAACGCGTCGACGACGATCATCCTGCTCCTGATTCTCCTGGGCGTCTTCGTCTCCAGCCTCGACGTGCTGCCCCTGCTGGTTCTGGCCCTGTTCCCCACCTCCATCCGGTCCTCGTTCGACGACTCGGGCACCATGCAGCGCGCTGGATCCACCGACGTGGCCCTTCAACGCCAATCGGACGCCCTCCGCCAACTCGGGTTCAGCATGCTGGGGGTCAAGACCGAGCGGATGCCGCTGGGGGGTCGGGTCTACCGGGAACTGGACTTCGTTTCCCCAGCGTTGCAGACCTACGCCTCGATCGTCCTCCACCCAGACTCCTCCCCGGCCAGTTTCTATTGCTACACGCCTCTGGCCGGCGGCGGCATGGTCTTCACGCGCAATTTCAGGCAGGCTGCGGAGATGGAAAGCGAACGCCTCTCGGTGAAGAACCTCGACTCCTTGATCCTGTCCGACGTCGTCGAAGATCACGCGCGCCGGGTCCGGTCGATGCAGCAGCGAGGCCTGGTTCCAGAGGTCGGGGCAACGCGGCAAGCCCGCCTCGACGCGACCGGCGCGTTCTACGAGTCGGAGTACGCCCGATCGCTGCGGCCGAGCCTGCGCTCTCCGGCCCTGCGACGGTATGCGATCCGGCTGGTCATCTTCGCGGCCCTGGCGATCGTGACGATC
>DATIFK010000224.1:0-3309 GCA_035455265.1 Anaerolineales bacterium | reverse complement strand
GAGGAGTTCATGGAAATATGCGGCCGCTGCATCCATGAAAGCGATGTATTTGTCGTGACCTACCGTCAGGCGGTCTCCCTTCTTTAGCTCGGCCCAAGGGCATCGTTTCAGAAACGTGGTGTCTACGATGCCGCCTCGATGAACAATGAGGTTTCGGGTCTGGTGGAGCTCGTAAAGGACCCTTGCCATAGGCTCCGGAACAGGCCCGCCCATTCCGACGGTTGAAAGGAGGGATTCTAGGGCGGTGGCACCTGCTGCGCGGGGAGACGAGCGCCGGCGCATTTCTCGTAGTAGCAGCTCAAGTCTATCCGCGTCGCCGAGTTGGTGAAACTCAGCGAGGGGTAGTTTGATCTGAGCGAATGGCTCACCCTCAAGATATGTTGGCTGCGCCGATATGCGGGCGAGGGTAATGTCATGGGCCATTACTTCAAGGGCGGACCAGAGGGCGACGACAGCGTCTTTGTGTAGGGTGTCATAGCCCATCTCGGATTCGCTTTGAGCGAACTCGGCTATCGTCTGAGCATGAGGCACCAGGTCTGTGTACTCTGCTGCCTTCTCGGGCTCGTCGGCTGCCTCACTCCACTCCGCGAGGGCCTTCAACGCCTGAGGGGCGGCAATTGTGGCTTGAACGCCTCGGATGGCGATCTGAAGGACCGTGTCAATGTGATGAAGCTCCGTAGAGAAGCGTTCGACGGCTGGGGCTATTGGACTCTTTGGTGACATGTCGACTTCCGGCCCGCCTAACGGCCTCGAGATGAGCCGCCCGGCCAGCTCTTAGGATACTCCTGAATGAGCCTATGCCGCAGCTGGCCGGGTCGGCTCCATCGAGTTGTTAGGCAGCCACTCGAACCCCTACCGTCCTCAATCGTGTGGGTCTCCGGGGACAACTTCGGCTGTGACCCAAATGATGCCGTCCCGGACAGCTGCAGGCAGCTGGTCGAGGTTCCTTGGGGAAGGCCCAGAGATGAGCTGACCAGTCAAGTCAAACTTCGATCCGAAACATGGGTCATGAATCCAGTTCTTGTCCGGGTCCCAGAGGAGCAGGCACCCTCCATGGGGGGACCGACGAAGGAAGACTGTGGCCGCTTGAAGCTGTTCAGAGAAGACAATCGTTACGTCGGTTGGAAAGGTGACCTCCTCATAGGAACGCATCGTCCGCTCGCCGGTATCGGTGAACTCGGCCAATTGGAGCTGTGCGTCTCTGACGTGGAGAGGTGCGCGCCAAGGAATGACCCCGCCTCCTTGAGTGACGAATTCCACAGGGACCAAAGGAATCTCCGCGTTGAGGGTATCCTGCTGAGGGCCGCAAGACGGCAAGAGAACCCCGATCAGTACCAGGAGCAATGAAATGGATACAGCGTGGGAGGATGAAGGGCCGCGCATAAGAGCCTCCGAACTTGCGAGCGCATGCGTCGAAGCATGAGGTGGTGGCTGCCTAACGGCCTCGAGATGAGCCGCCCGGCCGGCTCTTGGAGCCTATCTTGGACCCGATTCGCCGCAGCCGGCCGGGTCGGCTCCATCGAGTTGTTAGGCCGCTCTTCGCACGCTTCTGTGGCGGCTCCTATCCGGCGAGTCGCGAAATTAGGCAGGAACGTAGGCCAACCTGATGACACCCTCGGCAATCCGGTCGTTGGCCAAGAGGCGGAGCGGTGGCCGGGGTCCGGCGAAATATGGTTTGCCGTGGCCGAGGACGACGGGGTGAAGGTAGATTCGATACTCATCGATGAGGCCAAGTTCGGTGAGACTTTGCGCCAAGGTCGGGCCAGCAACCTCGATCTCCCCGTCGCGCTCGGCCTTCAGCTGGCGGATTGCGCGCTCAAGATCATCCTCAACAAGCCTGGCGTTGGGGCCGACCGACCTCAACGAGCGCGAGACGACCCATTTCGGCTGGCTCCGCCACGCCGCCGCGAAGGCTTGTTCCTCTGCATCCCATTCAGGATGATCGTCGTCCCAATAACGCATGATTTCATACATCTGGCGACCGTAGACGCTTCCCGCTTGCCCCTGAGCCTCCTCGATGAAATGGCAGAAGAGCGTGGGGCTTGGCGCAAACGCCATATGGTCGACGTAGCCGTCCAGGGACTGGTTCATTCCGAACACGAGCCTAGCCATACTACTTCCCTTCCTCACGCGGCGCACCCGCGCGGCGTTTGAGCGGTGCTGAAGATTGAGGCCTCGCGAATTGTGCGGCCTAACGGCCTCGAGATGAGCCGCCCGGCAAGCTCTTGGAACCTATCTTAGACCCGTTTCGCCGCAGCTGGCCGGGTCGGCTCCATCGAGTTGTTAGGCGGCTCGGTGGACGCTGGTTCTGGGGCTAGGGTGTCACCTCAATCGGTCCTGCGACGGCGAGGACGGACGGGTGGGTTGTGCAGAGGATGAAGACCGGTTCGCCATGGTAATTGCCGTTTGCCGCTATGTCAGAGTCGTAGGTCGAAGGGCCATCAGCGGATGTTGAAAAGAAGCCAACCCGCGTAGCCCATTCCGGAAGGGGAGGTATTGTCCTGATGGCTTGGAGGTCATCCAACGTCTTTCCCTGGGCAAGCGTCACGATGACAATGCCATGCCGAGTCTCCTCAACCTGGTTCTTGACATCCAGGGTGAACGTGACTTTGGCCGGGATCCGGTCCTCGATATCGATGCTACATTGCGCTCCATCGATCGTGAGTCTCGGGCCAGAAGGCGCACTTGTGCATCCAGGAACCAGAATCATGAGGAGAAAGATGAGGCGAGATGCTTGGGTCAAAGGCCAGGCCGATTTCATGAATCCTTCCCTCCTCTCACGCCCTTTGATGAACGGGACGCCCGCGGTCCACCAAACTGGGGCTGATCCCACAAACAGGGTCACATTATCTTGGGGCAGAAAGGTGCCGGGGGCAATGGGATTTGGAGAGTCACTTTCAAGCGGTGGCGCGCCTTGTGAAACGGCGAACGAGCCGAGCCGCCTAACGGCCTCGAGAGGAGCCGCCCGGCCAGCTCTTGGGACCTATCTTAGACCCGTTTCGCCGCAGCTGGCCGGGTCGGCTCCGTCGAGTTGTTAGGCAGCCAGTAGGGGCCCATGCTCGGAGCGGGGCCGCGGCCGCGCCTCCGCTGGTCTGAGGGTTCGGCGGGCAGCACGGCACGGCAGTTGAATGGGGAAAGGGAGATCGCATGCTTACCTCAACAGAGCTTCATGGCCCTCAGGATGGTCGCTTCAATGGTTGGCTCTCCGACGGATCCTCCGTATCGCTACCAATCCGCCTGTGAGACAGGAGAGCAACACTATCGCAGCTGCGGTCGCTACTCCCCGCCAGGGGAGCGCACCGGACAGTG
>DATIFK010000223.1:0-2509 GCA_035455265.1 Anaerolineales bacterium | reverse complement strand
GCGCTGAGCTTCGTGGAGGACGTGCTCAAGGCGAATTGACCGCGGCGGCCCCTCGACCGTGACTTGACAAGAACCGGACACGGGCGTAAGTGAGTTCCGTATGAAAAAAGTCACAAGGGCGGATGGGGATCACGAACCGTGTGCAGCCCCCATTCCAACGCTGCAGCGCCACCGGACCAGCCGCCTGTCTGTCGGATTCCCGCAGCATCGCATCCCTCCACACGCGTACCGCACTACCCAGGAGGCGGTATGATCGAGCGGCTCACGAAGTGCGTCGTGTCGGCAGCGATTCTGTCGTGCGTGGTCGCCGTCCCGGCAACTGCGTCCCCGGCCTCCCTCACGACCGGGACGCGTGCCGTGGTGCGCTCGACCGAGCTGACAGCCGCTTACGCCGCCTACACGCGGTCGGTCGCGCGGGCGTTGCACGCCAGCGCGGCGATCCCAGCGTTCGCCCGCAAGTACGGCCTACCCTGCTCCGCCTGCCACACCGTGTGGCCCGAGCTGAGCGCGTTCGGGCAACGGTTCAAGGACAACGGCTACCAGCTGGGCAACGACCGCGACTCGCCGATCTGGCAGAACAACGGGTACTGGCCGATCGCGATCCGGACGACGCCGCAATGGCATCTGGAGAACACGACCAATCAGGTCACGGACGCTTCCGCGACGGGTAAGACGATCAGCCAGATGGGGTTCGATATCTCCGGCATGGATCTCCTGATGCTCGGGACCCTGTACAAGAACATCACGTTCGGGGTGGTTCCGACGATCGACGCCGACGGCACCGCGGGCGTAGAGGCCGCGTTCGTGCGCCTCGACAACCTCGGCAACTCGCCGTGGGCCAATTTGCGCGTCGGCAAGTTCGAGCTGGACAACCTGCTCTCCGAGAAGCGGTTCACCTGGCTGTCGAACAACGGCGGGTTCCTCTACGCCTACCACTACCAGTCCGAGGGAACCATCTACGCATTCGGCCTGGGGGACAACCAGATCGGCGCGGAGCTGTCGGGCCACTCGCTCAACAGCTACACGCGCTACAGCGTATCGGTGCTCACGACCGACGACGGCGAAGCGGGCTTGCCCGGAGGCAAGTCCATGGACGCGATGGTCTCGCTGAGCCAGGCGTGGGCGATGGGGACCGGGCTCGGTCCGACGCGGGTCGGGCTGTTCGGCTATCTGGGCCACCGCCCAACGGCCATCGAGACGATCGGCGGCGAGCCGATTCCCGGGACGGGCTCCGCCAACAAGTCGTTCCTGCGGATCGGGGCGACGGCGCAGGTCTGGCTGGGCAACCTGGAGCTCCTCCCGATGGTCACCCACGCGCAGGACGACGCCGCGCTGGGCGGCAGCACGGAGAAGCCGGCGTGGAACTCGGCGCTGCTCGAGGCCCATTACGTGGCGACCCCTCGGCTCTTGGTCCAGGGACGCTACGAGCTGCTGCGAAACTCGAAGCAGGCCGATCCCGCCATCCCCAAGTCATTCGGCGACGCCGACGCGTTCGCGCTCGGATTTCGCGCCTATCCGTTCATGTTCAGTCGCGACGGCATGGCGATCCACGGCGAGTTCGCGCTGACCAATACGACCGGCATGGCGCCGCTGAGCGGGAACGGTTCTGGCGAGCCTGCCGCGGACCCTGCGACGAAGATCCGCAGCCTCAGTTTCCTGCTCGCCTTCGACTTCGCCTTCTGAGCGAGGAGCCACCAATGAGACCGCAAACGCGCTGGATCTCTCTCGTATCGGCCTGGGGCGCCGTGCTCTTCCTCGGTGGCGTGACGCCGCTCGTGGCGCAGGCGACGCACGTCGCGAACGTCACGGGGCAGGCCGCGCGGGGTGACAAGCTGTATCAGCGCTACTGCGTCGGCTGCCACGGCCAGGACGGCGACGGCAACGGCGAGAATGCCATGTGGATCGATCCCAAGCCGCGGGACTTCACCGCCGCGACGTTCAAGTGCCGGTCCACGCCGTCGGGCAACCTGCCGACGGACCAGGACCTGTACGACGCCGTGACCCGCGGCTTCGTCGCGACGAACATGCCCCCCTGGGTGGCGCTGACGCCGCAGAATCGCGTCGATCTGGTCGCCTACATCAAGACGTTCTCGCCGCGCTGGACCGGGGCCGCCGCGCCGACGGCCATCGCGATTCCGCCCGAGACGCCGGCCAACATCGAGAGCATCCTGCGCGGACGGCAGACGTTCCAGCGGCTGGAGTGCTGGAAGTGCCACGGCCCCGCCGGGCACGGCGACGGGCCGTCGGCGTCCACGCTGACCGACAGCAAGGACAATCCGATCCGGCCGTACAACTTCTCGTCCGGCACGCGCTTCAAGTGCGGCGAGAGCAACCAGGACCTGTACCGCATCTTCATGACGGGCCTGGACGGGACCCCCATGCCCTCGTTCATCGACAACCTCCAGCCGAACGAGGCGTGGGATCTGGTGCATTTCCTCCGGACGCTGCAGCCCGTCAAATCGCCGGAGGCGCTGACCTGGCAGAATTATCTGCAAACACATCGGGGCGA
>DATIFK010000222.1:0-30941 GCA_035455265.1 Anaerolineales bacterium | reverse complement strand
TGCAGGAGCCCAAGCTCAGCGAAGTCAGCCCGGACCACTTCGTCGCCTGCTGGCGGGTGGAGTAGCCGCCAGGCCAGCCGCCAGCCCCAGCCCCCAGCCTCCAGCCTCCAGTCACCAGTTTCCAGTCTCCAGTTCCCAGTTCCCAGTCCCCAGTCCCTTGACCCGTATTGTTGGACGCTCCCCGCCGGGAGAAGATTCGCCGCAGCACGACTGACGGCCGGGCAATCACCGTCGATGGTGGCGCCGTTCGGGCTACGGGCGCGGAGACACGCCTCGGCACTCGCGCGGCGGAGCGGGGCCTCGGGGGAGCGACTCGACCAGCCGCCGCTTGCAGGGGGAGGGGGAGCCGCACCCCCTCCCCCTTTGCCCCCAGTGAGGAAGGGAACGGAGTGATGCTGCAGAAGGAATCAACCACCGCGTTCCGGGTTCGCCTCTCGCTGAAGGTGTGCCGGGGTCGCACAGAGGCGAATCACCCCTGTGCTACAATCCCCCTCATGCCGGGTCCTCGCGTCCTTCTGGTGGACGATCAGCGCCAGGTCACGCGCATGTTGCGGACGAGCCTCGAGCTTTCGGGCCGACCTTATGACATCACGGTCGTCGCCTCGGCCGAGGAGGCGCTGCTCGAGCTCGGGCGCGGACCGATCGACATGGTTGTGACGGACCTGCGCCTCCCGGGCATGACAGGGCTCGAGCTGTTGGCCCGCATCCGCCAGACCAACCCCAACCTGCGGGCCATCCTGATCACCGGCCAGCCGACGCCCGAGGTCCGCGCTCAGGCGCAGGCCCTGGGCGTCGTCGCCTTCTTGCCGAAGCCGGTGGGCACAGGTCTCTTCCTGCAAGCGGTCGACCGCGCGCTGGCTCCCGGCAGCCCGGCCGCCGCGCCGGAGCTGACCGGTGACCGCGCCCTGCTGGCGGAAAAGCTGATGACGATGCGCCGCGAGCTCGGGGCGCGGGCCAGCTTCCTGGTTCATCGCAGCGGCGGCTACGTGATGCGGGCCGGCGAGATCAACGACAGCCAACTCGACGAGGTCATCGGCAACGTGATGGAGTCGTTCGGCCGTGGTCTGGAGGTCAGTGTGGCGATGGGGGCCGAGGCGCCGCGCAACTTCCTCCACGTCGATGGCCAGCCCTATCGACTGTATCTGACCAACGTCGGCCGCGAGCACGCGCTGCTGGTGGCCTTCCGTGGTGAGCAGGAGCCGTGGCAGATGGGGGCCATCTTCCACTACGCCCGGCGCCTGGCGGACGAGATCCTCCCGCTGGTCCCGGCGCTGGCCAAGCTGGCGGCGAGTCAGGCGCCGACGAGGCCGCCGGCGGGCGCCAGACCGGCCGCCCCGGCCCCGGTTGCACCGCCGGCCCCCGCCGCCCGCCAGGCCGAATCGCTCGACGCCGCTTCGTTCTGGGAACAGGCGGCCGCCGACTCCTCGGGTCAGGCGCCCGGACAGGGCGAGGCCCTCAGCTACGAGCAAGCTCGCAAGCTGGGCCTCATGCCTGAAGAACCCTCGGAATAGGAGTCGACAGTCATCCGTTCTCAGTTCACAGTCGACCTATCCAGCCTGACGACTGAGTACTGATGACTGATGACTCCTCGGGGCCCGCGACCCCGCATGTTAGAATCCGTTGCACCGCGGTCCGCCGCGGCTACTCTGGGGCGTGGTGCAATGGCAGCACACCGGACTTTGGATCCGTGGATCTAGGTTCGAATCCTGGCGCCCCAGCCATTGCCCCCAGAACGTGATCGACGATCCCGTCGGTGTGACGAGCCAGGCAACACGAACCCTCGAGAGGCGGTCCGCCGTCCAACGCGCCGGGCCGTCGCGCCTCGGAGGCGAGAATGCATTGTGAACCTGTAATCCTCGCGGCCGGACTGGGAACGCGAATGCGTTCCTCCACCCCGAAGGCGCTGCATCGCCTGGCCGGCCGCGAACTCGTGCGATGGGCGGAAGCCGCCGCACGCCGGGCGGCCGACCGGCCGCCGATCGTGGTCATCGGTCCCGAGATGGAATCGGCCCGAGGCCTGCTCTCCGGCGACGTCCGCTTCGTCGTGCAGACCGAGCGACGCGGCACCGGCCACGCGCTGCTTCAAGCCGCTCCCCTCCTGAAGGGGCAATGTGATGCGATCCTGGTGACGACCTCGGACATGCCGCTGCTTTCGTCGCCCACGCTGCGGACTCTGATCGAAACGCAGGCGTCGAACTCGGGCCCTTTAACCCTGCTCAGCGTCTTGGCCGCCGATGCGCGCGGCTTCGGCCGCGTGGTGCGGGACAGCGCCGGCCGCGTGACGGCCGTGATCGAGGAGACAGAGGCGCGGCCCGAGCAGCTGGCGATCCGCGAGCTCAATGCCGGAGCGTACTGCTTCCGGTCGGACTGGCTGTGGGACCGATTGGCGAAGCTGCCCATATCGAGCCGCGGGGAGTACCTGCTCACCGACATCGTCGCCGCGGCAGCGGAGCAGGGCGGATCGGTAGCGGCCGTGACAACCCCTGACGCCGAGGAAGCCATCGGGATCAATACGCGGGAACACCTGGCCGAGGCGGAGGGCATCCTGCGGCGGCGCATCAACCGCACGTGGATGCTGGCCGGGGTGACCATCGAAGACCCGTCGACAACCTACATCGCGCCGGAGGTCCATCTTGAGGCGGACACCCTGGTGCTGCCCAACTCGCGCCTGGAGGGCGTTACGCGCATCGGTGGCGGATCTGTGGTCGGGCCGAACACGATCGTGCGCGATTCGACCATCGGCGAGCGATGCCGGGTCGAGGCGTCCGTACTGGAGGGCGCCGAGTTGGCCGAAGAAGTCCACGTCGGGCCTTTCGCGCATCTGCGGCCGGGCGCCCGACTGGGTCGTGGCGTTCACATGGGCAACTTCGGCGAGGTGAAGAACAGCACGCTCGAAGCGGGCGTAAAAATGGGTCACTTCTCCTACGTCGGGGATGCCGTCGTCGGCGCCGAGGCCAACATCGGGGCCGGGACGATCACATGCAACTTCGATCGCGAGGGGCACAAGAACCGGACGGAGATCGGCCCTGGGGCGTTCATCGGCTCCGACAGCCTGTTGGTCGCGCCTGTTCGCGTGGGCCGGGGTGCCGTCACCGGCGCCGGGTCGGTGGTCACGCGCGACGTCCCGGACGGAGGGTTGGTGGTGGGCATGCCGGCGCGGGCCGTCCAGGCGAAGGGGAATCGTGGGTGAGTTGACCGGCCTCATCTGGTTGGCGGCGATCCTCCTTGCCGAGGGGGTGGTTGCCGCGGCGCGCCTGGCCCTGATGAACATCCATCCGCCGACGCTCCAGCATCTGCAGGACGAAGGCGTGATGGGTGCGGCTTTGGCGGCGCGCATCGGCAGCGAGGCGTCTCGGACGATGTTCTCCACCGGCGCGGCGCTCGCGGCCTTGCGCCTGGCGACGCTTGGGCTTGCCTGGGCGGCCACCGCGCCGCTTCACCTGACGGAAGGGGGCCGGGTGGCCGTCGGCTTGGCCGGGGGCGCCGTGTTGCTCGGGCTGGTGGAGGCCGGGGCGCAGAGAGTCGTACTTGGTTCGGCCGATCGCTGGGCGGCGCGGCTGGCGCCGTTGGCCGCCGCGCTGGCGTGGGGTCTCTCCCCGCTTCAGCCGCTGGCCGCCGCCCTGGTGGGTTCCTCCCAGGCCGCGTATCCCGTGGTGACGGAAGAGGAGATCAAGACGCTGGTGGACGCCGGCGAAGAGGGAGGGGCGATCGAGGAGGAAGAGAAGGAGATGATCTACTCCATCTTCCAACTCGGCGATACGCTGGCCCGCGAAGTCATGGTGCCGCGCATCGACATCCAGGCCTTCGACGAGCGCTGGTCGCTGCGACAGGTCACCGAGGCGCTGCAAGCCACCGGCCATTCGCGCGCGCCGGTGTATCGCGGCACGATCGATCATGTGGTCGGCCTGGTCTACGTCAAGGATCTCCTGACGGCCTGGAAAGACGGCCGCCAGGATGAGGCCGTCGGAGGTTTCGTCCGCCCGGCGCTGTTCGTCCCGGAGGCCAAGAAGGCAGGGGATTTGCTGGCGGAACTCCAGGCGAGGCGGGTGCACGCCGCCATCGTCGTGGACGAATACGGCGGCACCGCCGGGCTGGTGACCGTGGAGGACATCCTGGAGGAGATCGTCGGCGAGATCCGCGACGAATACGATCTGGCCGAGGAGGCCGCCTACCAGCAGGTGCGCGAGGATGAGTTCATCCTGAGCGGACGGATGGATCTGGACGACGTGAACGACCTGGCCGGCGCGTCGCTGCCGAAAGACACCAGCGACACTCTGGCCGGCTTCATCTACGGTCGGCTGGGTCGGATCCCGCCCGTCGGCGCCGAAATCGAAGCGGGAGGGCTGCGGTTGGTTGTCGAGAAGGTGACGGGACGGCGCATCGAGAAGGTTCGCGCCCGTCGACTGCCGACACCGACCGAGGAGACAGAGGCCGATGGCGTTGACGGCTGATCAAGTGACAACGCTGGTCGAGGCCGCGCGGCAAGCGCGGGGGAAGGCCTACGCGCCGTACTCGAAGTACACGGTCGGGGCAGCCGTGCTGACCGGTTCCGGCTCGATCTTCACAGGAGCCAATGTCGAGAACGCCGCCTACCCAAGCGGCATGTGTGCCGAGCGCGTCGCTGTGTATGATGCCGTCAGTCGGGGGGAAATGGACATCCGCGCGGTTGCCGTTGTGACGGAAAACGGAGGGGCCCCGTGCGGAGCCTGCCGGCAGGTGCTGGCGGAATTCGGCCTGCAGGCCGAAGTCCTCCTGGCGGACGCCACCGGGCAGGTCTCGGCGCGTCTCACGGTGAGCGACTTGTTACCCCGGTCCTTTGGGCCGAAGGATCTGCCGCACCCCTAGCTCCCGGTATCCAGTATCCAGTATCCAGTATCCAGTTTCCAGTTTCCAGTAATCAGTCCAGGGATCCGAGAGGATGCCTCGTGGGATTGTTGATGGGTCACTGGCAACTGGAGACTGGTGACGGGGAACCCGTTAGGGTTGTGAGATGTCGGCCGTGACGTCGTCGAACTCGTACAGGTGATCGTACTCGGAGTACAGCACGCGATCGGGCAGCAGGTCGTAGGATCCCCCGAACACCTCGTTGAAAATCACTCGAAACGAGTTCACCGGCGTGATCCCGGGATACAGCCCTGCCTCTCCGGTCGGGAGCAAGTAGGCGTCCAGGTTGGTCATCCGCTCCTGAACGTACGAGACTCGGCCCGAGCCCGAGTCGGGGCCATGGTCACCCATGATGAGGATGACGGGCGTCGTCGACGACTGCGTCAGGATCGAGTCGACGATGCGTTCCATCTCGCTGTTGACGAAAGCGACCTGGTCGGCGTAGCCGCGCAGGTACTCTTCCCGGGAGCCTTTGGTCGCCGCGAACGTGAACTTGAGGGTGAAGGGCGCGTCGGGGGTGAGCGGGTGGCCCTGGGCGTCGAAGACGAAAGGCGGATGGGGCGAGATGATATGCGCCAGGACGAAGCGCGGCCGATCGCTGGCCGGCAGATGATCCAGGTTGTCGAGAATGAAGCGGATGCGCGTGCGGTGAATCTCGTAGGGATAGTCGAGCTTCGGCAGAAAGCGCGGCAGCGCCACGACCCCATCGGAGACCAGCTTCAGCATGGTGGTCTGGGCCAGCATCGATTCAAAGGGATTGGACCCTTCCAGGCTCAGACGCTCGTCGGCCGTGCCGGGGCTCAGGTAGACATCCGAATCGCGGATCTCCGTCCCGGGAAGACCGGAGGCGAACGCGACCGTTTCGTATCCCAAGGCCTCCAGCCGTCGCCGAACTTCGGAATGCTGGATGAGATCCCAGAGCGGCTTGCGGTCCGTCGAGGTGCGCGTCAGGCCGGGGACCAGCGCGTCGATGTAGTTCAGGTTGAGGACGGAGGCGAAGGTGAGGGCGGTTTGCGCGTAGTTCGAGCGTGAGTCGTCGGCGACGAAGAACCCGCGTGACCGCAGGAAGTCGAGGAACGGGCGATTGTCGACGTCGTACACCTGGCGCAGCGTGTCCTGCCGCGTGTAAGCGTCGAGCACGATCAGGTAGACGTCGGGGGCCGGCCGGCCGGAGGGGAGGTGCAGATCCTCGGCCGAGGGAGTTGCCTGAGGGGCGGGCCTGGGCTGGAACGCGTAAACCGCCAGCGACACGATGGGCATGGCCACCAGAACGGCGGCCATCGTGTTCAGGCCCGCCGTGAGCGGACGCGGGTCCTTGAGCCGGCGCAGGACGGCCCAGGCCGCCAGCAGAAACACGATAGCGAACGCCGGCGCCAGATAGCGATGGCGTCCGATCGTGGCGCCCCATCCGGCCCCTTTCAGGACGCCATACAGGTGGCCGTAGCTGAAGAACAGGATCAGGATCAGACTGGTGAGGAGGGCGGCACGCAGGGGGTCGCGCACCAGCACTCGCGCCAGCAACCACACCACAGTGGCCAGCGCCAAGGAGACGAGCAGGGCGCGCGCCGCGTCGATGGGCGGGCTCCACTCGACGTTGAATGCCAGTAAAGCCAGTATGGGATAGATGGCCACGAGCCACGGGTGGAACGCGATCGTTCGCTTCATTCAGCCGCCTCAACGGGCGCGGAATTGTAATCCTACCCTTGGCGCGACACAGGCCGTATAATCCCCTCCATGTCGGCGCGCGAGCGTGTCTACCGGACCGAAGCCGTCGTCCTGCGTCGCCAGGATCTGGGCGAAGCGGATCGACTCGTGTCGGTGTACACGCCCGCACACGGCAAGCTGCGCCTGGTCGCAAAGGGAGTCCGGCGCCCGCGTTCGCGCAAAGCGGGCCACCTCGAGCCCTTCATGCGCACGTCGTTGATGATCGCCCGCGGCCGCGAGCTCGATATCATCACACAGGCCGAGACGCTTCAGGGGTTTCAGGCCCTGCGGCAGGACCTGGGACGGTTGGCCCATGCCTCCTACGCCGTTGAGCTCGTCGACCGGTTCACGCGCGACGAGGGGGAGAGCCGCAGCCTGTACCGGTTGCTGGTCGAAACCCTCGAGCGTCTCGACGCCGGCCGGCTGCCCTTCGCGGTCGTCGGCTTCTTTGCGCTGCACTTGCTCGAGACGGTCGGCTACCGACCGGAGCTGTTCCGCTGTCTTGGCTGTGGGCGGGAGATTCTCCCGGAGGACCAACATTTCGCACCCGCACTCGGCGGCGTGCTGTGCCCCTCATGCGGCCCGCGCCAGGCTGGCGCCCGCCCGCTGAGCCTGAGCGCCCTGAAGGTGCTCCGGCACCTGCAACGCAGCGGATTCGAAGCGGCGGCTGCCCCGCGCATCCGCCTCGTCATCCAAAGGGACGTGGAAGGGCTGCTGGAGGACTACCTCTCGGTGATTCTAGAGCGGCATTTGAACGCCCCGGCCTTCGTCCGGGTTGTCCGGAACCTCTCTCCCGACCCGGCGCCCTGATCCCCATGACGACCCTGCAATCGGTCATCCTCGCCCTGCAACACTTCTGGGCCGATCGCGGCTGTGTGCTGGCGCAGCCCTACTACTCGCAGGTCGGCGCCGGGACGATGAACCCGGCCACGTTCCTGCGCGTCCTCGGCCCCGAGCCGTGGAAGGTCGCCTACGTCGAGCCGTCGATCCGGCCCGATGACGCCCGGTTCGGAGAGAACCCGAACCGCATGCAGCAGCATTTCCAGTTCCAGGTCATCCTCAAACCCGATCCGGTCAGGCCCCAGGAGATCTACCTCGAGTCGCTTCTCGCTTTGGGCATCGATCCCAAGCTGCATGACTTGCGATTCGTCGAAGACAACTGGGAGGCGCCGGCCTTGGGAGCGTGGGGGCTGGGCTGGGAGGTCTGGCTCGACGGCCAGGAGATCACCCAGTTCACCTACTTCCAGCAGGCGGGCGGACTGGCCCTCGATCCCGTGTCGGTCGAAATCACCTACGGCCTGGAACGGATCCTGATGGGGCTGGAAGGTATCGATCACTTCCGGGATCTGCCCTGGAACGAGGTTCGATCGTACGGGGATATGCATCTACAGGCCGAACAGGACTACGGCCGCTACTACTTCGAAACGGCGAACATCGATCGTCTCAAGGCGATGTTCACGGGCTTCGAGGAGGAAGCGCGTGCGGCGCTGAAGGGCGGGCTGGTCCTTCCGGCCTACGACTACATCCTGAAGTGCTCCCACACCTTCAACGTGTTGGACACGCGCGGCGCCATCGGCGTCACCGAGCGGGCGGCGCTGTTCGGGCGAATGCGGGATTTGTCCCGCCAGGTGGCGGAGGCCTACGTCGAGAGTCGGCGGGCCCTGGGCTTCCCGTGGTTGAAGGACGCTGCCGCGGCTGCCGCCCCCGCGGAGCCTGAAGAGGGCGGGAAGGCTCCCTCCGCACCGGCGCCGTTCCTCTTCGAGCTCGGCACGGAGGAGCTGCCGGTGGCCGATCTGGAGCACGCGTTGGAAGACATGTCCGGCCGGCTGCCGGCGCTGCTCGAGGGGGCGCGCCTGGAGCATGGCGCCATCACGGTCGAAGGCACGCCGCGACGCCTCGTCGCGCTGGTGGATGCCCTGGCGCCGCGGCAGAAGGACCATGTCGACGTCGTCAAGGGACCTCCAGAGGCGAAGGCCTTCGATGCGAAGGGTGAGCCGACGCAGGCCGCCCTGGGGTGGTCCCGGAAGCAAGGCTTGCCGACGGATGCTGCCAGCCTGCGCGCCTTGGTCAGCGAGGTGGACGGCGGGCGGTATCTGGTCGCCCAGGTGAAACGCCCTGGGCTTCCCGCAGCTCAAGTGCTCGGAGAGACTGTCCTCCCCAAGCTCGTCGCCGGGCTGGCGTTTGACCGCTCGATGCGATGGCTGCCGGAGGCGGAGGCCGGACGAGTGGCGTTCTCCCGGCCGGTTCGCTGGATCGTCGCGCTCCATGGATCGTCCGTCGTCCCCTTTGCGTTCGCCGGCCTGCGAGCCGGAGCGACCACGCGAGGGCTGCGTTTCGAGAGCCGCGAGACGATCCGGCTGAAGGACGCCTCGGCCTATGTCGACGCGCTGCATCAGCAAGGGATCGAGCTGTCGCGGCAGGCGCGGCGTCAGCGGATCTGGGATCAGGCGACGAAACTCGCCGCTTCCGTTGGGGGACATCTCGCCGCCGACGATGAGCTCCTCGGCGAGGTCGCCGACCTCGTCGAGGCTCCTTCGCCCGTGTTGGGTTCCTTCGCCGAGAGCCAGCTGGAGCTGCCGGAGCCGGTGCTGGTCGCCGTGATGAAGAAGCACCAGCGCTACTTCCCCGTCCGCGGCGGCGACGAGAAGCTCTTACCGTACTTCATCGCCGTCGCCAACGGCGAGCGACCGAGCCTGGACGAGGTGCGGCGCGGCAACGAGCAGGTCATCCGCGCCCGCTTCGCCGATGCGGCGTACTTCATCCGCCGCGATCTGGAACAGCCGCTGGAGGCGTATGTAGCCCAATTGGAGCGCATCGCCTTCCAGGCGAAGCTCGGCTCGGTGTACGACAAGGTGCGACGCCTCGGCCCCTTGGTCGAATACGTCGCTGAGCATCTCGACCTGTCGAAAGAGGAGCGCGCCACGGCGAGTCGGGCGGCCTTCCTCGCCAAGGCCGACATGGCGACGGCGATGGTCGTCGAGATGACTTCGCTTCAAGGCGAGATGGGCCGCACCTACGCACTGCATTCCGGCGAGCCGCAGGCGGTGGCCGAGGCGATCTTCCAGCACTACCTGCCGCGCTTCGCCGGAGACGCGATCCCCACCTCGCGCCCGGCGCTGGCCGTGGGCCTCGCCGACCGCCTCGACACCCTCGTCGGACTCTTCGCCGTCGGCTTGCAGCCGACCGGGACGCGTGACCCGATGGGGCTGCGCCGGACGGCGATCGGCTTGATCCAATGTCTTGTCGGGTGGCGGCAGCGTTTCGATCTGAGGACCGCGCTTCAGCCGTTGAGAACAGCCCTGCATCCGGTCGCCGTCAACGGCGACGCCTTCGAGGCCTGCCTCGCCTTCGTCGGTGCGCGCCAGGAGGCGCTGCTCCTTGCCGAAGGTTGGCCGCACGATGTGGTCGGAGCTGTCCTCGCGGCGCAGCGTCACGACCCGGCGCGGGCAGTCGCGGCCGTGGAAGCCCTGGCGCAGGCCGTGCGCGATCCAGGATGGCCGCCGGTGCTTCAGGCTCACGCCCGTTGTGTGCGCATCCTTCGCACCGCTGAACGACCGTCGGCCGATCCGCAGCGCCGCACCTTGCCCGCCGAGAAAGCGCTCGAGGCTGCCCTGCGCGCCGCCGAGGCCGAGCAGCGGGAAGCCGGTTCGGTCCCGGACTTCCTGCGCGCCTTCCTCCCACTGGTGCCTGCGATCACGACGTTCTTCGACGAGGTCCTGGTCATGAGCGAGGATCCCATCGAGCGGGACAGTCGTCTGGCGCTCGTCGGCCGCGTCGTCGATCTGGCCGACGGCGTAGCCGACTTCTCGCGGCTGGAAGGCTTCTGAGTCGCCGTCGCCGACGGCTCCCCGTCGGCTCTCGCCCGAATCACATAGACCGCCGACCGGCTCGCGCCTATAATCGTCACCCCGGAGTCAGGGACGACGCCGGAAGCCCGCGCCACGGACTTGGGTCTGGACAAGGACAATGACGGCGGTTGACGAGGTCAAGGAACGGACGGACATCGTCGAGTTGATCGGCGAAACGGTGAAGCTCCGCAAGTCCGGGCGGAACTACACCGGCTTCTGCCCGTTCCACCCCAACACGCGAACGCCGGCGTTCGTGGTCTTCCCCGATACCGGCACGTGGCGATGCTTCGGCGCCTGCAACGAGGGCGGCGACGCCTTCCGCTTCCTGATGAAGAAGGAAGGCTGGGACTTCCCCGAGACGTTGCGATTCCTGGCGCAGCGCGCCGGAGTCGACCTTGGTCGCCGCGGGTTGGAGGCCGAAGCCGAACCCGAAGCTCACGCGCGCCTGCGCGAGGCCCTGGAAGCTGCGGCGGCCTTCTATCGCCACCAACTGATCGAGACTCCGGCGGGGCGTCCGGTGCTCGACTACCTCCATGGGCGCGGTCTCGAGGATCCCATCCTCGAAGCGTTCCAGGTGGGTTACGCGCCCGACTCATGGACGGCGACGCGCCAGCATCTGACCGCCAAGGGTTTTGCGGATCGCGAGCTGGCCGACGCCGGCCTGACGACCGAAGGCCGGGAGGGGACGCCCGGCGATCGCTTCCGCCACCGGATCCTGATCCCCATCCGCGACGGCCGCGCCCGCCTGTGCGGCTTCGGGGCACGCGCCATCGATCCGCACGACCAACCCAAGTTCCTCAACTCGCCGCAGACTTCTCTGTTCGACAAGGGCCACCTCCTATTCGGGCTCGACCGCGCCCGTCGTTCGATCCGCCAGCAGGAACAGGCCGTCATCGTCGAAGGCTATATGGACGTGATGGCCCTGCATCAGGCTGGATTCGCCAACGCCGTTTCCCCGATGGGCACGGCCCTGACCGAGGACCAGCTGCGCCTTCTCAAGCGGTCGACGCGGCGCATGGTGCTGGCCCTCGACGCCGACGCCGCCGGCGACCAGGCCACTTTGCGCGGCCTGACCCTGGCCCGCCAGACGCTCGACCGCGAATCCGATCCGGTCTTCGACGCTCGCGGCCTGTTGCGGTTCGAGGGGCGGCTCAATGCCGAGATTCGAGTGGTGAGCCTTCCCCCGGGCAAGGACCCCGACGACATCGTCCGTGAGAGCCCGGAGGCCTGGCAGGCCCTCGTCGGCGGGGCGCGGCCCGTCGTCGAATACGTCCTCGACGTCTTGACCTCGACGCGGCCGGTGGATGATCCGAAGGTCAAAGCGGAGATCGTCCAACAGATGCGGCCGCTGATCGAAGACGTCGCCGACTCGGTGGAGCGGGACGCTTACCTGCAGCTCCTGGCTCGGCGCCTTCAGGTGGATGAGCGCTCGCTGGGCGAAGCGCGCCCGGCCGCGCGGCCGCGGCGCCGAGGCCGGCCGGAAACAGCCGCGCCGGTGCCTGCCGCAGCTGCCCCCACAACCGATCCGAAGTTCGAGCGCTTCTGCCTGGGCCTATTGCTGCGCGATCCCGAGCTCCTCTATCGCGTGGACCGCCGGTTTCAGGCTCTCGGTCTGGATCGGCTGGCGCCGGAAGACTTTACCGCCACCGAGAGGCAGGTCGTCTTCCAAGCGGTGCGGGCGTCGCTCCAGCAGGATGAAGACGAGCCGCGGCAGCATTGGCGACGCGACCTGGACCCGGCCATCCTGGAGGCCGCCGAGGCGATGGTGGAGGCGGCCGGGTTGGTCGAGGCCGACGCCGGCCGGTTGGCGGCGGAGGCCGAGGCGCATTCCTTGCGTCTGCGCCGCCGGCGTTTACAATCCGACATCACCTTGCTGAGGTTCCAGCTCCAGGCCGCCCAGGAGGAGCCGTCCGAGGCCGGGGACGTTCGCCTTCTGGCCCACGATGTGCAGCGTCTGGGCGGGCAGAAGGACATCATCGATAGGGCTTTGTCCGGCGCCTTCGATGCCCGGGGACAGCCCCTGCGCGCCGGCGGGTAGCGGTTCGCTACGGGTAGGTACATGGATCGACCGTTGGGTGATCCGGAAGACGAAGCCGACGAGCTGCCCGCCGACGAAGGGGCGGAGGTCGGCGAAGCCGAGGCCGACGAGCTGACGGACGAGCTCGAGGAGAGCACGGACGCCGGCGACTCGGTCGATCTCGAGCCCGACTTCGATGAGGTCATCGAAGCCGAGGTCGAGGATGTCGGCTTGGAGGAGCCCGCCCAGCCGGGTGAGCTCACTGACGATCCGGTTCGCCTGTATCTCAAGGAGATTGGCCGGGTCGAGCTCCTGGGTCCCGATCAGGAGTTGTGGCTGGCCGTGCGCATGGAGGCCGTTCGCCGGATCGCCGCCGCCCGCCCACCGCGGCCCGGCGCCAAGCGGCCGCCCGGGCTGGCCGACGTCCACGCCGAATTCTTCGAGGTCATGCGGACTTCGTGGAAACGCCTGCTGGAGGATGCCCGCCGCGTGCGGCAGCGCGCCCCCGACCTGCATCTGATCCTCGAAGAGGCCCGCCTGCTGCGCTATACGTGGCAAGGCGATTCGCCGTCCTACCTGCGCGCCTGGCTCGACAACGGGATGTGGGGCACCGACCCCGCGTGGGAACAGGTGGCCCGCAACGCGCTGCAGGCGTTCATCATCCTGTACTTTCTCCCGGAACCGGTGCAGGCGCGGCTGGCCGATCGGTTGAGCAAGGGGCAACCGATCCCCGCGCCGCGGACGGTCGTGCGTTGGCTGCCCGAGGCGAAAGACCTGGCCGACGAGTACGAGCGGCTGGAAGACAATGCCGAGGAGGCCCAGGGTGCCTTGATCCGCGCCAACCTGCGCCTCGTCGTCAGCGTCGCCAAACGCTACATGGGACGTGGCATCGCCTTCCTGGACCTCATTCAGGAAGGCAACATCGGCCTGCTGCGGGCCGTCGAGAAATTCGATCCGGCCAAGGGCTACAAGTTCAGCACCTACGCGACCTGGTGGATCCGCCAGGCCATCAGCCGAGCCATCGCCGATCAGGCCCGCACCATCCGCATCCCTGTCCATATGGTTGAGACCATCAACCGCCTGATGCGAATCCAGCGCCGGATGGTGCAGGAGCTGGGCCGAGAGCCGACTTCGGAAGAGTTGGCGCTCGAGATGGAGATGCTTGATCCGGGAGAGGTCACGGCGATCCTCAAGGCCCTGGCGACGGAGGAGGGGGTCGACCCTTCGCTCGACCGCAAACTGCGGCGTGCGGCGGCCAAGGTCCGCCGTATCCAGCGCATTGCCCTCGAGCCGATGTCGCTCGAGACGCCGGTCGGGGCGGAAGAATCGAGTCAGCTGGGAGATTTCATCGAGGACGAGACGATGCCCGAGCCGGTGGACGCTGCGGCGCGGGAACTCCTCAAGGAACAGGTCCAGAACGCACTCTCGGTGCTGACCGAGCGCGAACGGCAGGTCCTGGAAATGCGTTTTGGCCTGCTGGATGGAAAAGACTACACGCTCGAGGAGGTCGGCCGGTACTTCAACGTCACGCGCGAGCGCATCCGGCAGATCGAGGCCAAGGCCTTGCGCAAGCTGCGCCACCCCACGCGCAGCCGGCATCTGCGCGATTACCTGTCCTAGAGCCCTGAGTCAGAATCCATAGCGCCAGGGATGGAAGGTCTGCGTTGCCGACCGCTGACAACCGGCGGCTTTCCATTGTGATAGAATGTACGGACATTCCCAATAGAGCCCTATCCCAAAATCCTCGATGCCCTGGGCTCGTTTGAGGGGCGGATGCCAAGCGAGTTCCTGCCCATACTGATCCTGATCTTGGTATCGCTGGCAATCGGTTTCATCGCCATCGGGTTGGGCCACCTGATCGGCCCGCGCCGGCCGACGGAGCGCAAGGGCGCGCCGTATGAGTCCGGCATGCGTCCGTACGGTCCCGGCCGCCGCCGCGTCCCCGTCCACTTCTACTTGATGGCCGTCCTTTTCATCCTGTTCGACATCGAAATCGTGTTCCTGCTGCCCTGGGCTGTCATCCTGCGCGAATTGGGCCGGTCCGGCCTGGTCCAGATGGGCGTGTTCATCATCATCCTACTGGTGGGGTACATTTACGCGTGGAAGACGGGAGCGATGGAATGGGAGTAGAGCAAAAACTCGGCAATATGGGCGTGGTCACGACCTCGCTGGAGAAGGCTGTCAACTGGAGCCGCACGTACGCGATGTGGCCGATGTTGTTCGGCCTGGCATGCTGCGCCATTGAGATGATGGCGGCCCAGGCCTCGGAGTACGATCTGAGCCGCTTCGGTATGGAGCTGATGCGCGCCTCGCCGCGCCAGAGCGATCTGATGATCGTCGCCGGGCGAGTCTCGCGCAAGATGGCGCCGGTGCTGCGGCGGCTGTACGACCAGATGCCGGATCCGAAGTGGGTTATCTCGATGGGCGACTGCGCCTCCTGCGGTGGCGTCTTCAACAACTACGCCATCGTGCCGGGCGTGGATGAGGTAGTGCCGGTCGACGTGTACGTCGCCGGCTGCCCGCCGCGGCCCGAGGCGTTGATCCACGGGATCCTGACGCTGCACGAGAAGGTCCGCGGGGAGAAGCTGCGCGACTGGGCCTAACCCCGGGCGAAGACCCCCGGGTCGACCGGTCAAGGTGGAAACGATGAACCACGTGGACAAGGCGGTCGAAGCATTGCGCACGGCGCTCGGGACGGCGATCGCCTCGGTCGACGTCTTCCGCGGCGAGACGACCGTCGAGTTGGGGCGGGAGAGCCTGCTGGCGGCGGTCCGTCGGCTGCACGATGACGCCGAGCTCGACTTCAACTTCCTGGCCGCCCTGACGGCCACCGATCGCTGGCCGGAGGAACCGCGCTTCTCGGTCGTCTACCAGCTCTACAGCTTCAAGCACAACGTCTTCCTGGGACTGCGCGCCCGCCTGCCTGGGGATTCAGCCGAGATCGACAGCCTGGAGCCGGTCTTCCCGGCGGCGAACTGGCACGAACGCGAGGTCTTCGATCTTTTCGGCATCACCTTCCGCGGCCATTCCGACCTGCGGCGCATCCTGCTGCCCTACGATTGGGTCGGCCATCCGCTGCGCAAGGATCAGCCGCAAGGTTACGAAGAGGTCCAGTTCACCTTCAACTACGACGAGATCGACCGTCGCAAGCCGTACGCGCGCGAGTGAGCGGGTAGAGGCAGCCTGATGGGCCTGACACAGATGGATGTCACCGTTGATGAGCTGAAGCATCTCGTCTCTGACCGCGTTCTGCAAGGCGAGACGATGCTCCTCAACATGGGCCCGCAGCATCCCAGCACCCACGGGGTGCTGCGCCTGCTGCTCGAGCTGGACGGCGAGAAGGTTGTGAACTGCATTCCCGATATCGGCTTCCTGCACACCGGCATCGAGAAGAACATGGAAGCCAAGAACTACACCCAGGCGATCGTGATGACCGATCGCATGGACTACCTCAACACGATGGGGAACGTCCTGGTCTACGTACTGGCCATCGAGAAACTGGTCGACCTCGACGTCCCCGTGCGGGCGCAGGTCATCCGCGTGATCCTGACCGAATTGCAGCGCATCGCCTCCCATCTGGTGTGGCTCGGCACCCACGCCCTCGACCTGGCGGCCATGTCGGTGTTCCTGTACTGCTTCCGCGAGCGCGAGCGCATCCTCGACGTGCTCGAGATGTGCTCGGGGCAGCGCATGATGACGTCGTACTTCCGCCCGGGCGGCCTGTGGCGCGACGTCCCGCCTGAATTCGAGCCGGCCGTCCGCTCGATCCTCGAGCTGATGCCCGGTCGCATCGCCCAGTACGAAGCCCTGCTGACGGACAACCCGCTGTGGATCGACCGCACCCGCAAGATCGGCGTGATCTCCGGGCCGGAGGCGCTGCGCGCCGGCCTGACCGGGCCGTCGCTGCGCGGCTCGGGTGTGGCGTGGGATCTGCGCAAGGCGCAGCCCTACTGCGGTTACGAGCATTACGAGTTCGACATTCCCGTGGGCTCCAACGGGGATGTCTACGACCGGTATCGATGCCGCATGGAAGAAATGCGGCAGTCGCTCCGCATCGTCGACCAGGCCCTGCGCAAGCTGCCGTCCGGGCCGGTCCAGAGCAACAACCGGAAGTTCGTCCCGCCGCCGCGCTCCGAGCTCGGCGAGAGCATGGAAGCCTTGATCCATCACTTCAAGCTGTGGACGGAAGGGTTTTCGGCGCCGGCCGGAAGTGTGTTCGTGGCCGTCGAGTCGCCGCGCGGCGAGTTGGGCTGTTTCCTGGAGGGCGACGGAGGACCGAAGCCGCACCGCGTGCACTTCCGCACGCCGAGCTTCGCCAACCTGCAGGCGCTGCCGCAGCTGTCGCGCGGCCACCTGGTGGCCGACCTGGTCGGCATCATCGGCAGCCTGGACATCGTGCTGGGAGACGTAGACCGCTAGACGACGGCTGCCGGAGAGACGACGTGCTCAAGGACACTCACTCGTCGGAGATCGAAGCCATCCTGGCCCGCTACCCGGCGGACCAGAAGCGCTCGGCCGCCATGCCGCTGCTCTACCTGGCGGAGCAGGCGTACGGCTATCTGACGCCGGCTGCCCTGCAGGAAGTCGCTTCGCTGGTCGGGGCCAGCCCGACGCAGGTTGGCTCGTTGGTCGGGTTCTACACCCTGTACCACGATCAACCGGGCGGCAAGGTTCGGATGCAGATCTGTGTCGATCTGCCGTGCGCCCTGCGCGGCGCCGAGACGATGGCCGAGACGGTGTGCGCCAATCTGGGCATCCGCCTGGGCGAGACGACCCCCGACGGCGCCGTCACCGTCGAGGGCGTGATGTGCTTGGCCGGTTGCGACAAGGCCCCGATGTTCCAGTCGCAGGACGAGCGAGGCATCCACTACCACGAGAACCAGACGATCGAGTCGGCCATGGCGTGGATCGAGCAGACGCGGCGAGGCGGGTCGGATGGCTGAACACATCCTGCTGCGCCACCGCGACATTCCCGACATCGATCAGCTCGACGTCTATCTGAAGCACGGCGGTTTCGAGGCGCTGCGCCAGACGGTCACGGGCAAGACCCCGGCCGAGGTCATCGATATCGTCAAGGCCTCGGGGTTGCGCGGGCGGGGCGGCGCCGGGTTCCCCGCCGGGGTCAAGTGGAGCTTCCTGGCGCCGAATGTCTTCCCGCGCTACGTCGTCGTGAATGCCGACGAGTCCGAGCCCGGCACATTCAAAGACCGGGAACTCATGGAGCGCAATCCCTACCAGTTCCTGGAAGGGGTAGCCCTGTGCGCCTACGCCGCCCAGGCCAACGAGGCCTACATCTACTGCCGCGGCGAGTTCTGGGATCTGGCGCACCGACTCGAAGAACGAATCGCAGAACTCGAAGAACGTGGGCTGCTCGGCCGCAACCTCTTCGGAAGCCCCTACAGCCTCAAAGTGGTCGTGCACCTTGGGGCGGGGGCCTACATCTGCGGCGAAGAAACGGCCCTGCTCGAGTCGCTGGAGGGCAAGCTCGGGCAGCCGCGCCTGCGCCCGCCGTTCCCGGCCGCCAAGGGTCTCTACGGCAAGCCGACCGTGGTCAACAATGTCGAGACGTTGACCAACCTGCCGCCCATCCTCAGTCGCGGCGCGGATTGGTACCGAACCATTGGCACGGCGCAGAGCCCGGGACCCAAAGTCTTCTGCCTCTCCGGGCACGTCAACAACCCCGGCAACTACGAGCTCCCGCTGGGCACTACGTTCCGGACGCTGATCTTCGAGCACGGGGGCGGCATTCCAGGCGGCCGCGCCATCAAAGCCATCCTGCCCGCCGGAGCCTCGGCGCCGCTTCTGCGGGCCACCGACGAAATCCTCGACACACCCATGGACTACGAGTCGCTGCCCAAGGTGGGATCGATGCTGGGCTCGGCCTCGGTCATCATCATGGATGAGACGGTCGACATCGCCTGGGTGGCGTGGAAGACGACTCGCTTCTTCAAACACGAATCGTGCGGCAAATGCACCCCTTGCCGTGAGGGCACCTACTGGATGCTGCATCTCATCGACCGGCTGCACGCCGGCGGCGCGGTCGAGGCCGACATCAGCCTGCTTGAGGCCGTCGCCCGCGGCATGCAGAACAAGTGTCTTTGCCCGCTGGGCGAGTTCTCGGTCATGCCGGTGCTCTCCGGGATCGAGCGCTTCCGCCCGGACTTCGCCGCGCATTTGGGGAACGGGCGATGAGCGACGGCCTGGTTCATCTGACCTTCGACGGCAATCCCGTCGCCGTTCCGCCGGGCACGTTGATCGTCGACGCCGCCAAGCGGGCCGGCGTCGACATCCCCGTCTTCTGCTACCACCCCAAAATGGAGCCGGTGGGCATGTGCCGCATGTGCCTGGTCGAGATCGGAAGGCCGACCAAGGACCGTGCCACGGGCGAACTCGTCCGCGACGCCGAGGGCCGGCCGGTCCTGCAGTACGGCCCGAAACTCGAGACGGCCTGCACCACGCCGGTAGGCGAAGGGTGGGACGTGCGGGTCCAGAGTGAGAAGGCGATCGAGGGGCGGCGCGAGATCGTCGAATTCCTGCTGACGTCGCACCCGCTCGACTGCCCGGTGTGCGACAAGGGGGGCGAGTGCCCGCTGCAGAACCTGACGATGGCCCACGGGCCGGGCCGGAGCCGCTTCCTCTACGACGACAAGATCCACCTCGACAAGCGCGTGCCCCTGGGCGAGCTGATCTTCCTCGACCGCGAGCGCTGTATCCAGTGCGCGCGCTGCATCCGCTTCCAGGAGGAGATCGTCGGCGACCCGGTGATCGGATTCTTCGAGCGCGGCCGCCAGCTGGAGATCGTCACCTTCTCGGATCCGGGATTCGACTCGATCTTCTCGGGCAATACGACCGACATCTGCCCGGTCGGGGCGCTGACCACGGCCGACTTCCGATTCGGCGCTCGCCCCTGGGAAATGAACGCCGCCGCCTCGATCTGCCCCCACTGCCCGGTGGGCTGCAACCTGACCCTCAACACACGCCGCGAGGCGCGCACCCAGGGCCGGGAAGTCATCAAGCGCGTCATGCCGCGGCAGAACGAGGCCGTCAACGAGATCTGGATCTGCGACAAGGGCCGTTTCGCCCACCACTTTGCCACCAGCGATCAGCGCCTGACCAAGCCGCTGGTCCGGCGGAATGGCCAGTTGGAGGAGACCGATTGGGAGACCGCGCTCGACGCGGCCGCCGTCGGTCTACGGGCCGCCGGCGTCGCGGTCGTGGGCATCGGCGGGGTCCGCGCCTCCAACGAGGACCTATTCCTTTTGCGATCGCTTGTCGACAAGTTGGGCGGGCACGCCTGGCTGGATCGTTCTCTGGGCGGCGGCGATGTGGTCCAGGCGGTCGGGCCCGGCGCGGGCACGCGGTTGGCGGACTTGAAGGCTGGCGATGCGGTTCTGGTCATCGCCAGTGACCTCCATCAGGAAGCGCCTGTCTGGTATCTGGCGTTGCGTCAGGCAGCCCAACGCGGTGCGACCCTCGTCCTGGCGAACGCCCGTCCGACGAAGCTCGATGGCGAGGCGCGATTCCTTCTCCAGTATGCCTACGGCCGAGAAATGGAGACGCTCAAGGGCCTGCTTCAGGGTGCCACGGGCAAGGCCTCGGGGAAAGTCGATCGCAGCGAAGCCGTGGCCGCCGCCGGCAAAGCCCTGGCGGAGGCGGCCAACCTGTTGGTGTTCTACGGCGGCGATGGCCTGACCGCGGACGCCTCGACAGCGCTGGCGAATGCGTGCGGGCAGTTGCTCGAGACGACGGGCCACGTCGGCAAGCCCAACAACGGGTTGGTGGCCGTCGGGCCGGCTGGCAACTGGCAGGGAGCATGGGACATGGGCCTGCGGCCGCACCCCGGCGGCGTGGCGGCCGCCCTGAAGGGCGCTGGCGCCGTCTACGTCGTCGCCAGCAGTCCGGCGGAAGACGATCCCGCGGCGGCCGAGGCGCTAGACGGCGCCGGGTTCGTCATTGTCCAGGAGCTGTTCCGGACGGCGACGGCCGGGCGCGCTGACGTCGTCTTCCCGGCCCAGTCCTTCGTCGAGCGCGAGGGCACCTACACCTCCGGCCTGCGCCGGGTGCAGCGTTTCTATCCGGCCGTGCCGCCCCTCAAAGAGGCGCGCCCGGATTGGCAGATCCTGGCCGAGGTCGGCCGGCGGCTGGGTCAAACGTTCGATCCGGCGTCGCCGGCGGAGGTCATGGAGGCCATTCGGCGCGAGGCGCCCGGCTACGCCGACGTCACCTATCCGGCCCTGGCGCGCGTCGACGAGCAATGGCCCGTGGTTGGTGGACCGGACCTCTACTTCGGGGGCACGTCCTACGACAATCGGCAGGGCCTGGGGGTCAGCCTCCTCAGCGGTGCGGAATCGGGCGGCCGGCTGGAGGCCCAGGCACCGAAGGCTGCGTCTGCGATCGCCGGCGAAGGCATGCTGCTGGTGCCGGTCGAGCGGCTGTACGACCGCGGCGCCACCGTGCTTCCCTCGGACACGCTGCGGCACAGGCTGGCATCGGCCCGCCTGGAGCTCTCGCCTTCCGACGCGAGTCGACTTGGGATTCAATCCGGGCAAACGGTCGAGGTGCGCTGGGATGGGCGAGTCGAGCGTCTGCCGGCGGACGTCGTCGACGGATGCCCGGCCGGCGCAGCCCTGCTGCCCCGCAGCGTCGGCATCGCCCTGATCGAGCCGGTTCGGGTCGAGATCCGCGCCGCCGGCTGACGGAGACGATGATGGACACGGCCCTTCTCATTGAGTGGACGGTGAAGTCGGGGCTGATCGTCTTCACGCTGCTGACCGGCTTCGCCTACCTGACACTCCTGGAACGCCGCGTGCTGGCGCGCATTCAGGTGCGCATCGGCCCCAATCGCGCCGGGCCTTTCGGTCTGCTCCAGCCGGTGGCCGATGGCATCAAGCTGTTCTTCAAGGAGGAGCTGATCCCGGCTTCCGCCGACAAGGTGTTGTTCGTCCTGGCGCCGATCATCACGCTGCTGCCGGCCTTGATCATCCTGGCGGTGCTGCCGATCGGGCCCGATGTCACCCTCTTCGGCCGAACGATGTCGCTCGGCCTGGCGGACCAGATCAACGTCGGCGTGCTGTACCTGATGGCGGTGTCGTCGATCAGCGTGTATGGGATCGTGCTGGCGGGATGGTCGTCGAACAACAAGTACGCGCTGATGGGCGGTCTGCGTTCGACGGCGCAGATGATCAGCTACGAGCTGGCGCTCGGCCTGGCCTTCGTCGGGCCGATCCTCCTGGCGGGATCGATGAGCCTGCGCGACATCGTCGTTGCCCAGCGGCCCCTGTGGTATGTCTTGTGGCAGCCAATCGGGTTCCTGGTGTTCGTGCTGGCCTCGATCGCCGAGGTCAACCGGGCGCCATTCGACATGCCGGAGGCCGAGCAGGAGCTGACCGCCGGCTACCACTCCGAATACTCGGGCATGAAGTTCGCGCTGATCTTCATGGCCGAGTACGACAAGATGATCGCGGTCAGCGCCATTGCCGCAGCGCTGTTCCTGGGAGGCTACTGGGGACCCGGCGTCGAGCAGATCCCGTGGCTGGGCCCGATCTACCTGTTCCTGAAAGTGATCGTCCCGCTGCTGTTGATGGTGTGGCTGCGTGCGACGCTGCCGCGTTTTCGCTACGACCGGTTGATGGCGTTCGGGTGGAAGATCCTGCTCCCCCTGGCGTTGTTGAACGTCGTCCTGACGGCGGTGTTGGTAGTGGTGCGGGGAGGGTGAGGGATGGCGATTTGGGGTGTGGTGCGCGGCTTGTGGACGACCTTCCGGAGCATGTTCGAGCCTCCGGTGACGTATCAGTATCCCGAAGTGAAGCGGCCGGTGCGGTCGCGGTTCCGCGGCCGGCACGAGCTCAAGCGCTACGAGAACGGGCTGGAGAAGTGCATCGGTTGTGCGCTGTGTGCCGCCGCCTGCCCGGCGGACGCCATCTTCGTCGAATCGGCGGAGAACACCGACGCCGAGCGCTATTCCCCGGGCGAGCGTTACGCCAGCACTTACGAGATCAACATGCTGCGCTGCATCTTCTGCGGCTACTGCGAGGACGCCTGCCCGACCGAGGCCGTCATCCTCGGCCACAACTACGAGCTGTCGTTCACCGACCGGCGTGACGCGATCTACACCAAGGACATGCTGCTGGTGCCGGTGCCGCCCGGGGGCCGTCCGACGCCGGTGGCCGTGCCGCAAGGTGCCTTCGACCGCGCCATCCCGGACATGGAGGATCCCGACTGAGGCCCCGATGACGACGGACGTGTGGATCTTCCTCGGCCTGGCGGCCATCGCCCTGGCTTCGGCGATCAGCATGCTGGTGAGCCGCAACGCCGTCTATTCGGCCTTGTTCCTGGTGCTCAATTTCGTGGCCGTCGCCGTCCTGTACCTACTCTTGAACGCCGCTTTCATCGCCCTGGTGCAGGTGACGGTGTACGCCGGGGCGATCATGGTGCTCTTCCTGTTCGTCATCATGCTGCTCGGAGCCGAACGGCTCGACACCGAGCGTGCGCTCAAGTGGCAGCAGCCGGCGGCAGCGGTTCTGGGAGTGGCCCTGCTGGCGGAAATGGCGATGGTGTTCTTCCGCGGGGCCGGTGGGCCGACGGCGCCGTCGGCGGTCCTTGGAGGCGCCTTCGGCAGCCCGACGGCGGTCGGGCGACTGCTGTTCTCCAGCTATGTCCTACCATTCGAGGTGACGTCGGTGGTGCTGCTGGCAGCGATGGTTGGCGCGATCGTCCTGGCCCGCGAGGAACGCGGAAGGCGCGGGGAGAAGCCATGAGCATCCCCACCGACTACCTCCTGGCGTTGTCCGTGGTCCTGTTCGTGCTCGGAATCCTGGGCGTGCTGGTCCGGCGCAACGCCATCGTCGTCTTCATGTCGATCGAGCTCATGCTCAACGCCGCCAACCTGGCGCTGATCGCCTTCGCCCGACAGGCGCAGGACCTCATCGGCCAAGTTCTCGTCTTCTTCGTGATCGCCGTGGCCGCCGCCGAAGTGGCGGTGGGGCTGGCGCTGATCGTGACCATCTTCAAGTCCAAGCACAGCATCGATATCGATCAGGTGAGCGGGTTGCGCGGCTGAGCCCGCCCCGTTCGGGCCGCGCACCCGTCTCGGGGCACCGGGGCGGTGAGACGGCTGGGAGACGAACAGGATGACGTTCTTGCAGGCGGACGCAGGGCTGGGCTGGTTTGCCCTTGCTCCGTTGGTGATCCTGCTGCCGGTCGCCGGCCTGCTGCTCAACCTGGCCTTCGGCCGGCGCTGGGGCGAGCGGGCTACCGGCCTGGTGGCCTGCGCCGCAGTGGGGCTGGCGTTCGCGGTGGCTGTGCTCCAGTGGGCGGCTCTGCGGGCCCATCCGGAAGGCGCCATCGTTCCCCTCGTCGATTGGATCACCATCGGCAGCCTGTCGGTCGGCTGGTCGCTGCAGGTCGATACGCTGTCGACGACGATGATGCTGATGGTCAGCGGAGTCAGCACGCTGATCCACATCTACGCCGTCGGCTACATGCACGAGGACGTCCGCCTCAACGAGGACGTCGGCCGCTTCAACCGCTTCTTCGTCTACTTCAATCTGTTCGTCGCCTCGATGATGGTGCTCATCACCGGCGACTCGTTCCTAACGCTGTTCGTCGGCTGGGAAGGTGTCGGGTTGTGCTCGTACCTGCTGATCGGGTTCTGGTACGAGAAAGGGAAGGACGGCATCGGCAACGCTGTCGCCGGCAAGAAGGCCTTCATCGCCAACCGGGTCGGCGACTTCGGTTTCTTGATCGCCATGTTCCTGATCTTCGGCACCTTCGGCAGCCTGCGCTTCGCCGAGGTGTTCGCGCGGGCCGAGACGGCCGGCCCGGCCGTGGTCGGCGTGGTGACGTTGATCACGCTGTTCCTCTTGTTGGGTGCCACCGGCAAGTCGGCCCAGCTGCCGTTGTACGTCTGGCTGCCGGACGCCATGGCAGGCCCGACGCCGGTGTCGGCGTTGATCCACGCCGCCACCATGGTGACGGCCGGCATCTACATGATCGCCCGCACCCACGTCCTGTTCGCGTTGGCGCCGGTCTCCGCCCATGCGGTGGCGTGGGTGGGCGGCTTGACGGCGCTGTTTGCCGCCACGATCGCCGTCGGGCAGTACGACATCAAGAAGGTGCTGGCCTACTCCACCATCAGCCAGCTCGGTTTCATGATCGCCGCCGTCGGAATGGGGGCCTACGCCGCCGGTCTGTTCCATCTGTTGACGCACGCGTTCTTCAAGGCGCTGTTGTTCCTCTCGGCCGGTTCGGTCATCCTGGGCGTCGAGCACGGACACCTGTCTCACGCAGGCGGGGGCCACGGCACCCATGGTCCGCCGTTCGATCCCCAAGACATGCGCAACATGGGTGGCCTGCGCGAACGCATGCCGACCACCTTCGTGGTCTACCTGGTGGGGGCTCTGGCCTTGGCGGGCATTCCGCCCCTGGCGGGATTCTTCTCGAAGGATGAGATCCTGGCCGACGCCAGTCTCACGCAGCCGGCGCTGTACGTCTTGTTGACCGCCGCCGCCTTCCTGACGGCGTTCTACATGGGGCGGCAGATCCTGATGGTCTTCTTCGGAGCCCCGCGCTCGACCGCCGCCGGTCATGCCTCTGAGAACCCTCCCATCATCACCGGCCCGCTGGCAGCGCTGGCGGCCCTGGCGGCCCTGGGGGGCTTGCTGAATCTGCCTGCACCGCTGCCCGGGGCGCACGCTTTGACCGACTGGCTCGACCAAACCTTCGAACACCTGCATGCCGGCGAGTTCATCGGCACAGTCGCCCTGGTGTCGGTCGGCCTGGCGCTCGTCGCCATCGCCGCGGCCTGGCTGCTGTACGGACGTACGCCTCTGGCCGAGGGCCAGGCGGACCCGCTGCGCCGGTTGCTCGGCCCGGTATTCGTCGCTCTCGAGAACAAGTACTGGGTGGACGAGATCTATGACTTCCTGATCGTCCGTCGCTATGTGCAGCTGGCGGACTTTCTGGGGATCGTCGTCGACGGACGCTGGTGGCACGACGCGTTCCACGACGGCGTGCTGGCGCGCGGCTTCCGCGGGTTGACATCCTGGCTGGCCTGGGGCTTCGACCTGCCGGTGATCGACGGGGCGGCGGAAGGGCTGGCGAACTGGACGAAGCGCGCCGCCGCCGGGCTGCGCCGGTTGCAGACCGGCTACGTCCGCAACTACGCCCTGTCGGTTCTGGTCGGCCTGGTCCTCATCCTGACCTACGTGATCTTCCGGTGACCTGAGGCGTCCTCCATGAGTGACCTCCTTTCCACCCTGACCGTCGTGACCTTCTTCCCCCTCGTCGGCGCGTTGGTCATCCTGCTGCTGCCGAAGGACCGCACCACGGCCATCCGCTGGACCGCCCTGGCGACGTCGCTGGTCACCTTCATCCTGTCGCTCGTTCTTCTATCCCAGTTTCAGGCTGGCGAAGCCGGGATGCAGCTGGTGGTGCGCGCTCCATGGTTCCGCGTGGCCGGATGGACGATCGAGTATCACCTCGGGGTCGATGGCCTCAGCCTGTTGCTCGTCCTGCTCACCACGCTGCTGACGGTCGTCTCGATCCTCTCGACTTGGTCGGCGATCACCGAGCGCGTCAAGGAGTTCATGCTCTTCTTCCTGCTGCTGGAAATGGGCATGATCGGGGTCTTCCTGGCGCTCGACCTGTTCCTGTTCTACGTCTTCTGGGAGTTCACCCTCGTCCCGATGTACTTCCTGATCGGCATCTGGGGCGGGGAGCGGCGCATGTACGCCGCCATCAAGTTCTTCCTGTACACCATGGCCGGCTCGATCCTGATGCTTCTGGCGATCCTGTGGCTGGGCCTGGCTGGCGGCACCTTCTCCGTGCCCGACTTGATCGCTCAAGGGAACATTCCCGCCAACATCCAGTTCTGGCTGTTCCTGGCGTTCGCCGCCGCCTTCGCCATCAAGGTCCCGATGTGGCCGCTGCACTCGTGGCTGCCCGACGCGCACGTCGAAGCCCCCACGGCGGGCTCGGTGATCCTGGCGGGCGTCCTGCTGAAGATGGGCACCTATGGTTTCCTGCGCTTCAACCTGACTCTGTTTCCGCAGGCGGCGGTGCAGCTGGCTCCTTGGGTGGCGGGCTTCGCCGTCGTGGGAATCCTGTACGGCGCGGCGGTCTCGTACGCGCAACGCGACGTCAAGAAACTGGTCGCCTACTCGTCGGTCAGCCATTTGGGCTTCGTCATGCTGGGGCTCTTCGCCTTGAACGCACAGGGCATCCAGGGCGGGATCCTGCAGATGGTCAACCACGGCCTCAGCACCGGCGCCCTGTTCTTGATCGTCGGCATGATCTACGAGCGGCGGCACACGCGCGAGCTGGAGGCGTTCGGCGGCTTGTGGAAGGTGATGCCGATCTACGCTGCCCTGACGTTGATCGTCACGTTGTCATCGATGGGCTTGCCGGGCCTCAACGGCTTCGTCGGCGAGTTCACCATCCTGCTTGGCGCCTTCGGCTCGGAGGCCATCGGGAGCCCGTGGTTCGCCGGCCTGGCGGCCCTGGGAGTCATCCTGGCGGCGATCTACATGCTCCACATGTTCCAAAAGATGTTCCTGGGCCCCGTGACCAAGGACGAAAACCGCGGCCTGAAAGACATCTCCGCCCGCGAGATCCTCTGTCTTGTGCCGCTCGTCATCCTGATCTTCTGGATCGGGCTGTATCCGCGGCCGTTCTTCGCGTTGATGAGCCCGTCGGTCGACCGCGTCGTGGCGGCGTTGCAGACGGCCGCCCTCGCCGTACGGTGACCCGATGATCTCCCACGACCTGGCCACGGTTCTGCCTGCCGGACTGGTCGCCGGCTGGGCCTGCGTTCTCGTCGTGGTGGACCTGTTCATCCCGCGTGGGCGCAAGGGGTGGACGGCCCTGCTCGCGGCCGCCGGGCTGGTGGCAGCCCTGGCAACTCTTCTTCAAGCTCCCGCGCTGGGAACAGGCCCGGGATTCGGCGGGATGATCGTTGCCGACTCCTTCGCCCTCTTCCTGCAGGCGTTGTTCCTGATCATCGGCCTGGTCGTCGTGCCGTTGACGGTGGACTATCTGCGCCGCATGGGTATCGAGCGCGGCGAATACTACGTGCTGTTGCTCTTCTCCCTGTCCGGCATGATGCTGATGGCCCTGGCCGGGGACCTGGTGGTGGTGTTCCTGGCGCTCGAGTTGCTGTCGCTGCCCCTCTACGTCCTGGCCGGTTTTGCCCGCCCGCGTGTCGAGTCGGAAGAGTCGGCCATGAAGTACTTCCTGTTGGGAGCCTTCGCCTCGGCGCTGCTGGTATACGGAATCGCCCTGGCCTACGGTGCCACGGGAAGCACCCGTCTCGAGGCGATTCTCGGATCTGTGCGCGGCGGAGGCGCGAATCCGCGTTTCCTGCTGGTCGGTGCCGCCCTGATTCTGGCCGGCCTGGGGTTCAAAGTGGCGGCGGTGCCGTTCCACATGTGGACTCCCGACGTCTACCACGGGGCGCCGTCGCCGGCGGCGGCGTTCATGTCGGTCGGCGCCAAGGCGGCCGGTTTCGCTGCCCTGCTGCGCGTGTTCCTGTCGGGGTTTCCCGAGCTGGCCGGGTTCTGGGCGCCGGCGGCGATGTGGATTTCCGCCTTCACCATGGCGTGGGGCAACGTGGCGGCGATCGCCCAATCGAACATCAAACGCATGCTGGCCTACTCAAGCATCGCCCACGCCGGCTACATCCTGATGGCGCTGGCGGCCTCCGCCGGGCCGGACCTGGCGCCGGCGGCAGCCTCATCCGCGGTCTTCTACCTGTTGGCTTATGCCGTGACCAACCTGGGCGCTTGGGGCGTGGTGATGGTGGTCGAGGCCGCCGAGGGGAGGGGTCTGGCGATCGACGACTACGCCGGCCTGTCGCGGCGCCGCCCATGGGTGGCGCTGGCCATGGCGGTGTTCATGCTCTCGCTGACAGGCGTTCCGCCGACGGTCGGCTTCCTGGCGAAGTTCTATCTGTTCCGCGCCGTCATCGACGCGCCAGGTCTGCTATGGCTGGCGATCGTCGGCGTCGTGACATCGCTGGTCTCGGCCTACTACTACCTGCGTGTCGTCGTCGTGATGTACATGCGGCCGGGCGAGCCTGAGACGAGGCGCGAGGGATGGCTGGGGGCCGTCATTGGACTGACGGCGGTAGCGACAATCGTCCTCGGTCTGCTCCCTGGCCCGGTGCTGGCCTGGGCGGAGCAGGCACGTCTGTTGACGTACTTGCGCTAGGCGGGCGGGTGTAGGGGCGAAGCATGCTTCGCCCCTACAGCGGCGACAACAGAAGGGCCGGCCCTTGGGCCGGCCCTTTCGATTCTGGGAGGGGTTGGCTAGTTGGCGCAGGAGGCGCAGTGGCCGCCGGCACAGTGGCCGCAGCCGGTCGATGCGCCCGCCACGCTGCGACCCGCGCTGGTGGCGAAGAACACCGAAAGCGTGCGGGCGCTGTGGTCGCCGCCGCAGGCTTCGCAAGGGATCGGGGCATCGGCCTGAGCCATCGGCCGCAACGCATCGAAGCGGGTCTTGCAGTCCAGGCAGACGTATTCATAAACCGGCATGGACGCGATTCTATCGCGGGCCTGTCACGAGGTCAAACAGTGGGGGGTGGCGGGTGCCCATCGTAAGGTTCGGTTGGCCCTTCGGCTTCGGCCGCAAGGGCCGGCCTTCGGAGGCCGTGGGTGATGGGCGGCCGACGCTCAGGGCGACTGGTTGGGTGTTGCTGAGGGCTGGAGGCTGGCGGCTGGCCGCCGGCCGCTGCTCAGTCGTCCTTCTCGATCTTCTCTGCGAGGAGGCTGCCGTCGGCCCGACGGCGGGCTTGGACCTTGACGGTGTCGCCGACCTCGGGGTCGTCGCGGATCTCCGTCGACCCGTCGACGAGCACGACTCTGCCGTCGATGATCCATTGGCTCGAGCCGATCGATTGGACCACGCCGCTGAAGTTGACGTCCTGCCCTTCCTCGCCGCCGTCCTCGTGATCGTCGGTCGCCTCGGCGTCCTGAGTGACCTCGGGCGAGTCCTCTTCAGAGTCGTCGGTGGGCGCAAGCGTCTCGGTCGGCTCGGGCGTCGCCGTTGCCCGAGGCGTTGGTGTCGTCGTTGGTACGGGCAGCGTCGGGGTGGGGGAAGGCTCCGCGGTGGGTGGGGCGAAGCGGGCAACCCGCTCCAGGGACAATCTCCCGTCCTCGGCGACGAGCACGCGCGCCACAACGGGGTCGCCCACGGCCAGGCCAGGTTCGATCACCGAATCGGGTGTGACTTCCAAAACGCGGCCGGCGATGACCCATGCGGCCGGCTCGATGGTGTCGATGACCCCGTACAGGTCGAACGCCTTCAGCCGGACCTCGTCGGCCAGAACGACCCCGTCCGTTTGCGTTGTGCCGCGCACTTCGACCTCGGTGCCCACCAGCAGATCGCCTTCCAGGAGCGTGGCGGGGCTGAGGCGGACAGCGATGTCGGAGACCTGGATCGAGTCGGCGGTCGCGTCCTGCACCAGGCCAATGAAATCCACCGGGACGACTCGGCCGAGGGCCAGCAGTCGCCGGATTTCCGAGACGCGGCGGGCTTCGTAAGACTGCTCGAGGCGGAGGCGCTCGGCGGGGGAGGAGGCCAGGCGAAGCATGACGTCTTCGACGACGGTCTTGGCCGCGTAGAGGGAATCCCCCGGCAGGGACTGGGCGGCTGCGATCCCGACGCCGGTGAACGAAATGGCGATGGCGGCGAGGACGGCGGCCAGGGCCGGTCGGAGCCAGGCCGAGCCGACGCGCCGGGGTCGGGCCGATCGGAGCGAGGCGGCCCGCTGCAGCATCCGGGTGCGGCTGCGCACCAGGGCCACCCGCGGCACGCCGGACGAGGCCAGCGAGGCTGCCGCTTGAGCCGCCTCCAGCAAAGGCCGGAGCTCGGCGGCCTCGGGGTGCGACGCCAGGACCTCGTCGATCGAGACACCGCGGCTCAGGTACTGCAGGCAGAGTTCGAGGAGGTCTTCGCGCCGCATCTTCACAGCAGCTTCTCTCCCCGTTCGAACCGGGAGCCCCGCTCCTCTGGCGCGAAACGGCCCAACGCGCGGCGCAAGGCGGCCAGGGCGCGGAATTGCAGCGCCTTGATGGCATTGGCGTTCTTGCCCATCAATCCGGCGGTCTCCTCCAGGGAGAAACCTCCTCCAAAGCGCAACGCCAGGACGTGCTGTTGTTCGTCGGTGAGACGGCTCAGAGCGGATTGGACCGCCCGACGTTGTTCCACCGTTTCGAACGTTCGAGCCGGATCATCGCTTCCAGACGGAAGGTTGTCGCCCAGCTGCGTTTCCTTCCCGGCGTAGAAGCGACGGAAATGGTCCATCACCACATGGTGGGCGGTGCCGAGAAGCCAGCCGCGCAAGCTGTGGCGCGGCCCGCGTCCGGCGCGCACCGCCTCCAGCAAGCGAACGAACACAACCGACGCCAGATCTTCGGCCGTCTCGAGGTCGCCCAGCCGGTACAGGATGTAACGGTAGACGTCGGGATGGTATCGGTCGTGCAGGGCCGCGA
>DATIFK010000221.1:0-3512 GCA_035455265.1 Anaerolineales bacterium | reverse complement strand
AGGGTCGCCCGGTGCGCCTCATAGGGGACGGTCAAGACGGCGATGTCACATTGTGCCGCCGCCTCTGTGTTCTCGAGCCCGCGCACGGTTTCGCCTCCGATCCTGGCGTTCAATTCGGCGGCGGCCTTCTGAGCGCGCTCCGCGCTGCGCGACCCAATGATGACCAGGTACCCCGCACGAGCCCACCGGTAAGCCAACCCGCTGCCTTCCTTGCCCGTGCCGCCCAGGACGGCAAGCGTCAGGATGATACGTTCGCTCATGGCCTTTCTGACCTCCTAGGCGTCGCCGTCGGCCGGGACGAAGGTGGCATACCGCTTCCACACCCGGGCCGCCAGCTCGCGCGAGCGGGCCGTGATCGCCTCAACGTCCAGGGTCAGCAGCCTACGATTCTCCATCAGCACACGGCCGGCGACCATCGTCATCGTCACCATCGACTCGTGGAAGCCGAAGACGATGTGCCATGGCAAGTTGCCCGGGGTCATCGGCGTGGTCGGGGCGTAGTCCACCAGAATCAGGTCGGCCCGGGCTCCCGGGCGGATGACGCCGATCGACGCCGTCGGGAAGAACATCGATGCCAACGCAGCGTTCTGGGTCACCGCCATTTCGACCAGCCGGTCCCCCGACAGGCGCCGTGGGTCGCGGCGCCAGACCTTGTGCACCAGATAGGCCGCTTTCCATTCTTCCCACATGGAGTTGTTGAAACCGTCGTTGCCCAAGCAGACGCGGATGCCGAGACGCTGCATCGACTCGACGTCGGCCGCGCCCACCCCGTTGTTCATGTTGGAGCGCGGCTGGTGGCTGACCCAGGTGCCGCTCTCCTTCAACAGCTCGGCCTCTTGCGCATCGATGTGCACGGCATGGGCGGCGATGGTCCGCCGGCCGAGAATGCCGTGCGCGTGCAGTCGATCGACGACGCGCTGGCCGGAGCGGGCCAGGCTGTCGTACTCGTCGGACTCGTGCTCGGCGACGTGGATGTGGAACCCAGCCCCATCGGGCGCGGCTCCCCGGCACGCCTCGAGCGTCGCGTCCGAAAGGGTCAGCCCGGCGTGCAGGCCGAAGGTCGCCGCCACACGGCCGCCGGCGACCGTCTCGCGTTCACAGCGCTGCAGGAAGCGAACGTTCTCGGCCATCCCGGCTTCCGCTTTGGCCGAACCGTCGCGGTCGGTCACTTCGTAGCACAAGACGGCCCGCAACCCGCTGGCATCGACCGCCTCGGCGATGACGTCGAGCGAGCCGTCAATGGCGTTGGGGGAGGCGTGGTGATCGATCAGAGTCGTCGTGCCATGACGAACGGCGTCCACCAGGCACACCAGCGCGGAGGTCCGTACGTCCTCGGGCGTCAGCGACTTGTCGAGCGGCCACCACAGTTTGCGCAGGATGTCCGGGAAATCTCTGGGGGCGCGGCCCGGGATGGCCATGCCGCGGGCAAAGGCGCCGTAAAAGTGCGTGTGGGCGCAGATGTTGCCCGGCATGAGGATCTGACCGTGGCCGTCGATGCGTTCGTCTTGAGGGAAGCGGGCGAGCAAGTCGCGCTCGGGGGCGATTTCCTCGATCAGGCCGTCGAGGACGCGCACCGCCTGGCCTTCGAGGATTTCGTTCGGCTGACCCCAGGTGACGATGCGGGCGTTGTGCAGGATCATGGCCGGGCCCTCAGCCTATGGTTCGAGAGTTGCCTGACGATTGGGTCGCGGTCCCCTTCGGGACTCCCCCTCCGGGGTGTCCTTCCAGGATGCTTCGCGACGAAGCGCGATCTCCCGCGCCAGCCAATCCTGGTCGACCGGCAGGCGGTGGACGCGGACTCCAACCGCATTGTAGACGGCGTTGGTGATGGCGGGAGTCGTGGGGATGCTGCTGATCTCACCGATGCCCTTGGCCCCGTAGGGCCCGTCGGCCGTCGGCTGCTCGACGATGATCGGCACAATCTCGGGGGTGTGGGTGATGTTGGGCATACGGTAGCGGGCCAGGCGGTCGGTGAAGACCCGTCCATCCTCGACGATGAACTCCTCCGTCAGGGCGTTGCCGAGCCCCATCATGACTCCGCCCTCCACCTGGCCGATCAACCCCAACGGGTTGATGACCCGGCCGACATCGTTGGCGGCCAGGACCGTCAGCACCCGCACTTCTCCGGTCTCGCTGTCGACCTCCACCTCGGCCGCCTGAGCGGCGAACGAAAAGGCGAAGTGCATCGGGCCGCCGCTCCCCAGAGGCTGGGTGGCCGGGGCCCAGTACTCGAAGGAAGCCCTCGGGTCCCGACCTTCCGCCTTCATCAAGCCGACGACGTCCCCGTACGCGACCCGGTCGCCGTTGACATGCGCCAGGCCCTCGACGAAGCGAATCTGGTCCGGATGGATATCGTAGCGCTCTGCGAGCGTCGCCGCCATAGCCTGCCGCACGACGGTGGCGGCATGCTTCACGGCGTTCCCGGTGACGAAAGTCTGCCTGGAGGCGGTTGTTGGGCCGCCGTCGGGCGTCAGATCGGTGTCGGATAGGAGCACGTGGATCCGATCTGGCGCCAGGCGCAGCTCCTCGGCGGCGATCATCTGTAGAACGGTGACGAGCCCCTGCCCGATCTCGGCTGACGACGTCCGCACTTCAGCCGTGCCGTCTTCATACACCTCGACCTCGGCGGTGGCCTTGTCGGGTGCGCCGCCTCCCAGGCCGGTGTTCTTAAAGGAAGCGGCGAAGCCCCACGCTCGTTTGCGCTGCGGAAAGCCGGGGACCTCCCGGGCGAGGAACGGGTGCGGCCCCGCCCGAAGGAGCATCTCCGCTTCGACCTTGTCGATGCACTCGACCAGGCCAACGCTCTCGGTCAGGTGCTGGCCGGTGTTGGTGACCGTGTCCACGCGCAAGGCGTTCTTGCGGCGCAGCTCCACGCGGTCGAGACCAAGACGTTCCGCCAGCATATCCATCGCCGATTCAACCGCAAACGCCGATTGCGTGACGCCGAAACCGCGGAAGGCGCCGGCCGGCGGGTTGTTGGTGTACATGGCGTAGCAGTCGGCCTTCACGTGCGGCACGACGTACGGCCCGGTCGAATGGGTGGTCGCCCGGGTCATGACCTTCTCGCCGAGCGAGGCGTACGCGCCGGTGTCGCCGTAGAGCTCCGTCTCGCACGCCGTCAGCGTCCCGTCGCGGCGGGCGCCGATCCGCACACGAATCTGCGTGGCGTGTCGTTTCGGATGGACCAGCATACTCTCGTGGCGGTCGTACAGGATCTTGACCGGCCGTCCCGTCGCCTGGGCGAGCAGCGCGGCGTGAATCTGGCCGGCAATGTCCTCTTTTCCGCCGAAGCCGCCTCCGATGAGCGTCCCAATTACGCGGACGCGATCGACCGGCAGGGCTAGGCAGCGGGCGATCTGATCGCGATCAGCGTAGGGGATCTGCGACCCCACGACGACCTCGATCCGTCCGTCGGCGGTCGGCCGCGCCAGCGAGCACTCGGGCTCGAGGTAGGCATGTTCCGTGCTCGGCGTGTGGAACGTTTCGTCCAACACGACTTCGGCCTGACGGAA
>DATIFK010000220.1:0-17701 GCA_035455265.1 Anaerolineales bacterium | reverse complement strand
AGGCGGGCAGCCCGGTCCCCCTCACGTGGCACACGGCCGGGCTCCTGCCCCGGGAACCCGTGCATCTGATCGACACGGGCAGCACGAGCGCGGTGTACGCCGGGAGCCTGGGCACCTGGCAGGCGAACGGGTATCAGACGGAGGATTACTTCTACAGCCAGAGCTTCACTCAGACGGTTGATCTCAGCGGTGTCACCGGAGCTGCGCCTGCGTCTGTGTGTCAGAGTTACACTGAGGCATACTCGGGTGTGGGCAGGAGGGTGGGGTGGGCTCTCCCCGTGGCCAACGGCAATTATGTAGTACGCCTTCACTTTGCCGAACCATCAGGTTCTGCTACCGCTACCTCCCGCATGTTTGATATCGAATTGAACGGTGTTATCGCGGCGACCAACGTGAGTATCCGCGGCGAAACCGGCGCGAGCTACAAGGCCCTGGTCAGGGAGTTCAATGTGACGGCCGCCGGTGGGACAGGCATCAGTCTCGACCTCATCAACAAGACCTCGACTGCCGCGGTGATCAGCGGTATCGAGATTCTGCGTGTGGTGCCGGAAGCCGCCCCCGGAGCGACAGTCGACCTGGAACTCTCCCTGGATACCGGTGCCAGTTGGCTGCCCATCGCCTCCGGCCTCTCCATGGACCGGTTCGGGAACGGCCAGTACCTCTGGACGGCCGGTCCCGTCACCTACGGAAACACGGCCGTCATCAGGGCCACCGCTCATGCCGGCGCGATATCGACCTCCGACACCTCCGATGAGCCCTTCCTCATTGCCAATGGGGGCCACCGGTACTACGTGAACCTTGCCGTTGATCCAACCTTCGCCGACAACGAATACACGACAGCGGCCGGCGACAACGCGAACTCTGGCAAGACACCCGATTCTCCCATGGCGAGCGTCAGCGCCGTGCTCCGCAGCTACGACCTCGACCCAGGGGACATCGTCTACATCGATTCCGGGGAGTATGATCTGGACACGAACCTAGTGCTTGCACTCGACGACTCGGGTGTCACGATCTCCGGTCCCGTGGAATTTGGTCATGCCGCTGTCTTGAATCGCGGCAATACGAACACCGGACAGTACGTGGTTCAGCTCACCGGTGGGGGTGACGTGACCATGGATCACCTCACCCTCACCGGCGGCTCCTACGGTGTCTACGGCGGGAACGGGGCTAACAGTGACCGCTTCACCCTCGCCTTCAGTGAGATTCGCAACAACACCCAGGATGGCGTCTACCTGCGTCTTACGAATGACGAAGCCCGCCTCCGAGGAAATGTGGTGCGTAACAACACACGCACTGGAATAAACCTCGATCAATCATACAATAGCCTCGTGGACGGAAACGATGTATACGCCAACATGTATGGCACGGCCGCAAACTATGCCACCGGTTCCATCTTTGCCGGCAACCGGGTTCACGATAACACGAACTACGGTATGAACTTCGCCGGGGCGGTGACGATTACGGGCAATGAGGTATACAACCACCCGAACCAGGGCATCTACGGGGGCTCCTCGGCAACGATTTCGGGCAACCGAGTCCATCACAACGCCACGGGCATCTATGGAAGTGCCTCAATCATAGAAGCCAACTGGGTCTACGCGAACAGCGTCGTGGGTATCTATGGGACAGACAATACGGTGGCGGGCAACCATGTCTTCAGCAATTCCATCGGCATCCGCGATTCGGGCAACGGCCGTATCGTCAACAACGTGGTCTACGCGAATACAAACCAGGGCATCCAGATCGAGAGCGCGCATTCCCTCTTGAACGGCGATGGTCTCTATCATAACACCGTCTACCAGAACGTGGGTAACGCGCTGCGCTTGACGAGCAGCGCGACGAACGTGCAGATGCTCGACAATCTCGTCCGGGTGGACGCTGGGTATGCGGTGAACGTGGACAACAACAGCCAGAGCGGTCTGGTCTCGGACTACAACCTCCTCTATCGCGGCCCGGCTACGAACGCCTACGTTGGTCTCTGGAACGGCGTGATTCGCTCAAGCGTCGCGGAGTGGCAAGCTGCAACGGCCAAGGACGCCCATTCTCTCGGTGAAGATCCGAGATTTCTCGATATGGAAGGGGCGGACAATATTCTGGGAGAGCAGGGCGTCTCCACGGGCAACGGTTTTGACGACAACTTCGGGCTCGCCGCAGGTTCTCCGGCCATTGATTCTGGCAGTGCCCACGCAAGCATATTGACTGATTCGGAGGGGAACGCCCGGCACGATGACCCCGCCAGGCCGAACTACGGCGCGGGCGTGAACCTCTACACGTTGACGGACAACGGGCCAAGCGTCCTGCCGGTGGGGGCCGCGCGGAACAATCACTCCAATAACAGCTCCTGGACCGTGACCCTGCCCTTCTCATTCTCCTTCTATGGCACGGCCTATAGTTCTGTGAGAGTGTCGAGCAACGGTTTCCTCCACTTCGCAGGACCCGATACCCCTTCCGGGGACAGCAACAGCACGACAGAGATGCTTCGCAACGTCCGTATCGCACCCCTGTGGGACAACCTCACCACCAGTCCTGCGGGAAAGGACATCTACAGCGCGAGCGCTGCAGATCACATTTCCTTCCGGTGGCAGGCGGCCCTCGAGGGTACCACGAACGATGTGAACTTCTCCGTTACTCTCTTTTCAACCGGCGCCTTCCGCTTCGACTACGGCGAGGGAAATCAGGGACTCACACCGACGGTGGGTATATCGGCCGGCAACGGCTACACCTATGTGTTGGTGGCCGGGTATGACAATGGGCCAGACCTGGCCAATGCCCGCTCCTTGCTGTGGACACCATCCGATCTCAATTACTATGACATGGGTGCCTATGAGTTTCAGGGTGACTCGAACGACGTCGTACTTCCAACGGTCACGAACGTCAGTCGGCTGCCGGCCGATGGGGGATCCACACCGCTGGCCTTCTCCGGTGTGCAGGTGAGCTTCAGTGAAAGCCTCAATGAGATATCTGCCCAGAGTCCGGCGAACTACGAGCTGCGGCGCGCGGGAGCAGACGGCGTCTTCAACACAGGTGACGACGCCGTCATTTCCGTGACTCCCTTCTACTCCTTCCCTGAGACGAGCCTTACCCTCGACTTCGGGAGCGTCCTGGCTGAAGGCCTGTACCGTCTCACCCTCTCCGGCACCAGGGCTATCCTTGACACGGCGGGCAATGCCCTGGACGGGGACATCAATGGCACGCCCGGCGGCGACTATGTTCGTACCTTCACCATCGACCGTACAAGCAACGTCGCGCCGGTCGCCACGGACCAGGCGGTGTCCCTGGCAGAGGATGGAAGCATCGTCATCACCCTCTCCGCCAGCGACGCGAACGGAGACGATCTTGCCTACAGCCTCCCGGTGACGGCTGCTCACGGCACCCTTTCAGCAATTGATCCTGTGACCCATCAAGTCACTTATGTGCCAAATGCAGGTTACAACGGCCCTGACAGCTTTACCTTCATGGTCGACGACGGCAAAGCCGGCACCGACACAGCTGCTGGGAATATCACCGTGACGCCGGTCAACCAGGCACCCGTGGCAGTCGACCAGAGCGTCACCATGAACGAGGAAGCGACGCGCCTCATCGTCCTGGACGCCACCGATAACGAAACTGTTCGGAGCAGCCTTACCTTCAACCTCATCACCGGCCCTGCCCACGGCACGCTCGCCCAGGGCCCCGCGGGCGGCTGGATCTATGTCCCGGAAACGAACTTCTTCGGTGCCGACACTTTTACCTGGACCGCTTCCGACCGCGGGGATCCGGACGGCTCGCTTACCAACGCCCTTACATCGAATATTGCGACCGTCACCCTCAATGTCCTTAATGTCAATGATGCCCCCGTTATTACTCCAGTGGATGGCCAGATCGTGAACGAGGGTTCGACCTTGAGTGTTGGTCTGTCGGCGAGCGACGCCGAGGGCAACACCGTTTCCTTCAGCCTTTCCTCTGGACCAGCGGGTGCAACGATTGATGCGTCAACGGGCCTCCTTACCTGGGTCCCGGCAGATGGTTACCTCGAGGTCACGGTTACGGTACGTGCCACCGACGATGGGAGCCCCGCCCTCTTCGATGAAGAAAGCTTTACCATTCACATCGCCAACATGGCGCCGGTGCTTAGCCTGACCGGAGCTGCCGATGGCGAGGGCGGTGTGCCCTACACCCTGATCTATACGGTCACCGACCCGGGCCAGGACACCGTCAGTCACCTCCTCGTGGATTGGGGGGACGGCCACAGTGAGACCGTGGCTGGCAACCCGGGGAGCCTGACCCACACCTATGCCGCCGTGGACGGGAGCTACGACATCGCGGTCACCCCGACGGACGAGGATGGCACCCATGGCGCGGGCACGCATCACGTGGACATCGCCGCCAACGACGCTCCGCTGGCGACTGACCGCCTGCTTACCCTGGCCGAAGACAGCAGTCTGGTGATCACCCTGGCCGGCACTGACGAAGAAAACGACCCGTTGATCTACAGCCTGGTGAGCAGCCCGAGTCACGGCGCCCTGTCCCCCATCGATCCGGAGACGCACCAGCTCACCTACACGCCGGCCGCCGACTACCACGGCGCCGACAGCTTCGTCTTCCGCGTGACCGACAGCCACGGCGCCTGGGACCACGGCTTCATCAACCTGGTGGCGAGCGCGGTGAACGATGCCCCCACGGCGAACTCTCAGACGGTGAACGCGACCGAGGACACCCCGGTAGTCATTACCCTGACCGGCTCCGACCTGGAAACGGCGGCGGCCAACCTGACGTATGGCCTCATCACGGGACCCGCCCACGGCAGCCTGAGCCAGGGGGCGGGCGGCGTGTGGACGTACACGCCGACTGCCCAGTACAGCGGCAGCGACAGCTTCCAGTTCAGCGTCACCGACCGGGGCGATCCCGACGGCACGCCGAGCAACGCCCTGACTTCCGCCCCTGCCATGGTGTCCATCATGGTGACCAAGCCCCTGGCCACGGAAGTCGTCAGGGGGACCGAGGACGCCGATACGATCACGCTCGAGGAAGCCGACGGGGTCCTCACCATCACGGTCAACGGCGTCATCTCGACGGCGCAGGTCAGCAGCCTGGAACTGGTGGAGGTGCGCGGCCTCGGCGGGGACGACACCATCACGCTCGCCGGGCTGAGCCTCCCGACCCTGGTCGACGCCGGGAGCGGGAACGACCTGGTGGATGCCTCGGCGGTCGGGCCGGCCGCGTGCCTGACCCTCCTCGGCGGGGCAGGCCACGACACCCTCCGGGGCGGCGCGGGGGCCGACACCCTGGAGGGGGGCAGCGGCAATGATCTCCTGGCTGGCGGGGCCGGGGACGACACGTTCGGGATCCGGAGCGGGGACGGCCGCGACGTGCTGGAAGGCGGCCTGGGGATCGACAGCTTGCTCCTGACCGGGATGGTGGGCGCCGGCCGGATCACCGTCAATGCCTCCGGCACCCACGTGAGCCTGAGGCAGACCGCGCCGGTCCCCGGGCTCCTGGACTTCACCGGCATCGAGCAGCTCACCCTCACCGCCCGCGGGGGGCCGGATAGCATCCGCGTGGGCGACCTCGGCGGGACGGCCGTCCTCGCCGTGACCATCGACGCGGGGGGCGGGGACGACCGGGTGGACGCCTTGGCCGGGGGGGCAGGCATACCTACCAGCCTCCTGGGCGGCCCCGGCCATGACACCCTCCTGGGCGGCGCGGGGCCCGACACCCTGGCGGGGGGCAGCGGCAACGATGTCCTCCAGGGGGGCCCCGGCAATGACGTCCTGGCCGGGGGGGACGGCAACGACACCCTCCAGGGCGGGGCAGGCCACGACACCCTCCAGGGCGGCGACGGGGCCGATAGCCTCGCCGGGGGGAGCGGCAACGATCTCCTGCTCGGCGGGGACGGGGACGACCGCTTCCCGGTGCGCTCCGGCGAGGGCCGCGACATCCTCGAGGGCGGCCTGGGGACCGATACCCTGGAGGTGACGGGGACGGGGGCCGCCGACTGGATCACCGTGAGCGCGAACGGCACGCGGGTCAGCCTCGTCCAGACGACCCCGGTGCCCGGCAGCCTCGACCTGGCCGGCATCGAGTACCTGTCCCTCACCGGCCGCGGGGGCCTCGATCAGATCGTCGTGGGCGACCTGAGCGGCACGGACGTGCTGGGCTGGGAAGTCATTGGCAGTGGGAGCCCCCTCCGGTCGGCGGCCCTCCCCACCAGCTCCGGACCGGGTGCCCCAGTCACCACGGCCGACCTCACTGCCCTCGTCACGCAGGCGGTGGCCCAGTGGGCCGAGACCCTGGTTATCGCGGACGCAGTGCTGGATCGGCTGGACCACGTCACGGTCCAGGTGACCGACCTGCCCGGCGGCCTGCTGGGCCAGGCGAGTGCGACCACTGTCCAGCTCGATGTGGATGCGGCCGGCTTCGGCTGGTTCGTGGACCCGACCCCCGAGGACAGTACGGAGTTCGTCCCCGTCGGCGGGGAGCTCCTCGCGACCGACAGCGGTGGGGGCCCGGGCCACATGGACCTCCTGACCGTGGTCCTGCACGAGCTGGGGCACGTCCTGGGCTTCCCGGACCTCACAGGCACGCCGGGCGGGCTGATGGAGGCGACGCTGGAGGCGGGCGTCCGGCGGCTGCCCCAGGCCTCGCTGCCCGAGACGCTCGGGAGCCAGGCGGCGCCAGTCACCCAGGTCGCCCAGCCGCCAGACGGCCGGAGTGGTCGCCGGGCGGCAGCGCCGAAGCGCCTGATCGATTGGAGCGGCTCGGCGCAGGGCGCCCTCCTGGCGCGGCACCCGCTGGGAGCCTGGCACGGGCGGCGGCTCACGGCGCAGGTCCCGGAGTTCGCCTCCGGCCTGGACGGGTGGAACGGCGCGGAGCACACACCGCCACTCGCGGGGCTGACCACCGACTTCGCGTACGAAGGCAAGCAGGACGGGATGCTCCTGCCGGAGGCCGACCTCGCCCTCGACGCAAAGCTCGGCTGACCGGGAGGCCCGCGGCGCCTTTCCGGTCAACAGGACATCATGGCCACGCGACTCATGGGAGACACGCCACGAAGATGCAGTCGGGCGCTCAGGGCGATGGGCGCCGCCCCGGCCGGTCCCGATCACCCTGAGCGGCCTGATCTCGATAGGCGAGCGGAATTAACCTGAATATGGTTGGACTCTACTGACAAGAATGGCCTTTCCAGTTGACGAGGTCAAGATTAGGTGTATGGTCGCATTGTCCACCCAGCCGACGAGGCGAATTCTGATACAGGTGGCTCCGGCCCATCTTCTCGGAGCGTGGCCATGCGGAAGCGTAGTCCGATGGGTGTCGACGAAGATCTGGGCTACGCGCCTAGACGGCTATTCAACTCTCCTTCAGAGAACTTTTCCTGTCAATTCACTGTCGCGAAGGCTCAGGGGCACAGGTTCCTGATCACCAAGTGTCTTGGTATCGCTGCTGCCTGCCTGGCTGCAGGGCTCATGACGTTCATCGCGACCGAGGCGTTCGACTCCGACCTCGATATCGCGCAGCACAGGGCGCGGAGCACGCTGTCCGCTGATAGTCCCTTCCTTTCCATTCCGCTCGATATGGCCGAACCCCGGGAGCTGGTCCTGAATGCTGCTCCGTCGCTCGGCCATTTCTCTTATCGGGGATCAGGCGAGGTCTGGAACGTAACCGGAACGGCGAAGCGGACACGGGTTGGTTCGCCTTCCCGTGCGTTACCACTCGCCAGTCGGATCTCGTTGTAAGCGGGTCTTCGCCCTCCCGAAATCCTCTATGTTGAGTAGCGCGGCAGGCGCACCAATTGACCGCGGCGTGCATACGCCGCTCGCATTCCGTCCGGGGCGGCGTCCGGCTATCTCAGCCGCCATTGTCTGCAGGAGTGCTTCGACCACTGCTGGAGGACGACGATGAGTATCGCGGAGTTGTTCTACACGAAGCAGGCAGCCAAGCAAGCCAGCCGCGCCCGGCTGTACGGCTTCCCACCACGCCGGTCCCGGCTGCTTCCCCGGCGGCGCAAGCTCATCCTCGAATCACTCGAGCCGCGGCTCCTCCTCGCCACCCACCCCCTGAGCTACGCGGCGGCTGCTGGCGCGGCACACGACCTGCTCCTCCGTGTGACCGAGGAGCCCTCTGCCCCGGTCCTCCAGGTCGTCGAGCGCGGCAACGGCACCGAGTCGGTGGTGGCGAGCCAGCCCTTGGCCGAGACCAGCGAGGTGGTCATCACAGGGTCGGCCCAGGACGACCGGCTCGTCGTCGACTACGGCGGCCCGCTGCCCGTGTCCTTCACCGACTCCGCCGCGGGCGATCGCGACACCCTGGAGATCCACGGAGGGGACCGCACGTGGACCATCCATGGCCGGGACACGGGGACGGCCGGCAGCGTGACGTTCGCCGGCATCGAGAACCTAGCCGGTGGACCGGACAACGAGGATACTTTCGTATTTGGCCAGAGCGGCAGCATCAGCGGGAAGATTGACGGCGGCCCCGGCGGCTTCGACAGTCTGGTGGTCAACGGCTCGTACGACACCATTGTCTTCACGCCGAGCGGCCCGGATTCCGGGACTGTTGATCGCGACGGCGATGTCATCACCTATGCCGGCCTGGAGCCTGTCAATACCGGCACGGCGACCAACGTGGTCTTCAGTGGGACCGCGGGCGACGACAACTGGGTCGTGGAAGATTCACCCACTGCTGGGCAGATCCAAGTGCGCAGCACGATCGGGGCGATCGAAACAACGTCTTTCAATAATCCTACAACGCTCACCATCAATCTCGACGACGGTACCGACGTCCTTACCATCAATTCGTTCGGCGACTCCGGGTTCAGTGGAAGCGTCGCGGTCAACACCGGCGGCGGCGGCGACACGGTCGTCGTCAGAGCGCTGAAGAATACTGCGACGTACGTCGTGGACGGCGGCGCCGGCACCGACACGATCAACTTCAATGCGTCCAGCGGGGGGTACACCCAGAATCTCACCACCAGCACGAGCGGCCCTGACACCATCCTCACCGGGGCCGACGGCAGCGCGGTGACGCTGAAAACCGGGTCGGTCGAGAAGATCGACGACGCGAACGTCACGGTTGACAAGACCTATCTCACACCCCTGCTGAACGACATGGAGGCCCTGTCCGACTGGGTGCGGAGGGTGGCGGCTTACAACCAGTTCGCCAGCCAGTTGCCGTTCCTGTTCGCGGGGGACAATACGGCCGTGGGCGTGGGCAACGCCGTCGAGTTCGCCGACGCCATCGATCAGATCCGGGCCAAGCTGCATGCGTACTACAACACCATCGCCGGCCCGACCCTCACGCTGAACGCCCTGGAGACGACGCTCAAGGCAATAGGCGACAACGTGCAGCACTACGCCGGTGCCATCGCCGGAGACTTCGCCCCCAGCGTCGTCAACGGCAACGCCGCGCACTTCAACGTCAGCCTGGACGGCGTGCCTCCCCAGGCCGTGTCGGTGACCTTCGCGAAGGGTGACGCCAATCCGCTTACGATCGACGAGGTCACCGGCCAGATCAATGCGGCGATCACCAGCAACACGACTCTCTCCGGCAAGATCCTGGCCGACAAGACCGCGGATGGCCGGCTGCTGTTCAAGGTCGTGGATCCCAACGTGGTGGATTTCACCATAAGCTGTAGCGCAGCCGACGCGGCCTTCAGCAAGCTCGGCCTGCGTCTCAGCCAGACCGTGAAGACGGCGGGGATGCAACTCGGGGCCTTCAGTGGCACTGCGGGCAAGCTCGTGCAGAACGCGAACACCTGGATTGGCATCGCTTCGACGACGCCGAGCCTGAACATCAAGTTCCCCTTTAGTCTCAGCCGGAGCAGCACCTTCGGCGTCGATTTCGGAAAGGAAACCCGCGATCTCAAGGCGATTGCCTTCGACGCCTCGGCGCAGCTTGCCGTCACTACGAATGTGGCGGCCGACCTGGACCTCGGTCTCACCCTCGTCCCCTCGCCCAATTTTCAGGTGACGGTCAACAACATGTCCGCCCGGGTGCAGGTCGGAGGCAGCAACAACCTGCAGGCCGATCTCGCGGTCGGGTTCCTCGGCGCCCACGTGGCCGGTACAGTCACGCTGGACGCAGGGCTGGCACTTGACCCTATCACGCTCAGCCTGAGCGCCCTCCAGTCGCCTACGATCTCGGGCGTCACCATCACTATGCCCCAGCACTCGTTCTCGGCGGATCTAAACGTCTCGGTCCTGGCGGGTCTCAACGACGGGGGAGGGGCCTTCAACCCAGTTGGGCTAGAGCTGACCCTAGCCAGCTCGGATCCCTTCGTCCCCTCCAGCTTCAACTTCAACGCCTTCACGCAGGCTGGCGACTTCTCGGACCTGTTCAGCTTCAGTAATCTCAGCGCCTCCAACATGGTGACGCTGGTGAAGAAGCTCGCCAGCAGCCTCGACGATGTCGCCAACTCCAACCTCTTCTCGGCGTACAAGATCCCGTTCGCCGGCGGCTCGCTCAGCGACGCCCTCGACCTCGTCAAGACCGTGGAGAAGGCCCTCCTGTTCGACGACGGCGGCGACGGCAAGGACGACGGCACCGCCCTCGTCACCGACCTGAACAGCGCCCTGACCAAGGCCGGGCTGGGCACGAAGCTCCTCGCGCAGGGGGACGGCACCCACGTCAGCCTCGTGGCGATCGACGACAGCATCACGGCTTTCTCCGCGTCCGGGCTGCCGGCGGTCGGGCTCAACGGCAGCGCCACGCTGAGCGGCCACACGCTGAAGTTGACCGGGACGCCGACCCTCCTCACCGCTGCTGGCACCCTGGCCATTTCCCTCACCCGGGGAGGCGCACCCGAGAATTACAACGTCAGTGTCACCACGAGCGCCACCGCGGACAATACCGAGGTCGGCAACGATGTGCCGAAGCTCCTGAACGCCGGCGGCTCGCCCACGTTCCGGAACGCCCAGGAATTCGCCAGCAGGCTGGTGACCTTGCTCAACCTCGATCGCACGCTCATCCTGCCCAACTTCAACCACCTGACCGATGACCTGACCTACAGGCTCCAGCTTGCTGCCGACCTGCCGACCCTGCAGTTCCCTGTGAATTTCAACCTGCCGCTGGGGCCCTTCGGCGGGTTCCAGTCCACCGGCAAGATCTCGCTGGTGCCGCATGCCGGCATCGACCTGACCTTCGGGGTCAGCCTTGGCGCCGGGGGAACCTTGTCCGACAGCACCCTCCTCTCGGACCTGCTCGAGCCCGTGCAGGTTTCCGACAAGCCGGCCTACACGGGTGCTGACCTCGGCGCCTTTGCCCTCTATGGCAGGCTGTCCGGCGATGCGCCGTTCAAGCTCGCCTTCGGCGGATCGGAGTACACGGTCACCGTGACCAAGAGCAGCACCGATGCGAACGTCAGCGTGGACGACCTCGTCGCCGACCTCACAGCGGCTCTCACCGCCGCCAAGAAAACGGGGGGCGGCACCGAGAGCCTGACCGACCGCTTCGAGGCGGCCCGGAGCGGCTCCCGCATCATCATCCGCACCAAGGCAGGCAGCTCGGTCACCGACTTCACCCTCACGGCAGACTCCACCGGCTTGGCGGTGCGCGAGCTGGGCTTCCAGTCCAATGTGGCGGCGGTCCCGGCCAGCGGCCGGTATGCCGTGACCGGGGTCAAAGACGTCCCGATAATCATCGGCCGGCTGACGAGTGACGCTTTGTTCACCATTGCCGTGGCCGGCGGCCCGAGTGCAACCATTACCGTGACTGCCGCCGCTACGGCCGAGAACCGGACCGTCCTCGACCTGCTGAACGACGTAAAGTCGAAAGTCGGCGCGAGCACGGTGAAGGACAATATCGAGGTCGATACCCAGGGGAACGCCCTGGTCTTTCGGTCGAAGGATGCGAAGACGTTCACCATCACTGCGGGGGCCGGCGCCGACAAGCTGGGGCTCGTCACGGCCGGCAGCAACAAGGATGACCTCGTCATCACGCTGAGCGACGGGAGCAGTTACACGGTGGCGCTGAAGACCGGCGAGGACGGCACGGGCACGCCGTGCACGACCATTGATGAGGTGAAGGTCGCGATCGAACGCGACACGGCCAGCAAGGTGACGGTCAGGATCAATGACCAGCAGACGGGCCTTCTCTTGACGGATGACACGTTCGTCGCGTTCAGCGGCACCCAGCCGAACCCCAATCCGGCGATATTCCGCGTCGAGGCGATCAATGCCTCGGCAGCCGGGAGCAAACTCGGCTTGATCGCGGCTGACACCGCGGGAGCGGCAGACAAGCCGGACGGGAAGATCACCGGGCCGGCGCTCGCCGGGATCGCCCTCGCCGACCGGCTCTTCATCAAGGAGCCCGGTATTGCGGACCCGCCGATGGTCCATGCCGATCTGACTTTTGGCACCGGTGCGGGAACGATCACGGCCACGGCGACCTTCGGCTTTGTCGGGGTCAACCTCGTGGGGAGTGGCAATTTCAAGGCGGGAATTGGCGCGTCCCTCAAGGATCCCACGACCTCCGGCCCGGGCGACGACGGCAAGATCACGGTGGGCGAACTGGCGAACGCCCTCACCTCCGATCCCACAGCACTCCTGGCCGTGCCGGCCATCACGCTGGGTCCGGCCGCGGTTGACAAGACCTTGCAGTTCGACCTCTCGGCCACGACAGGCATTCCGGGATTCAACCCGACGGGCTGGGTGAAGTTCACCGTCAACGATCTCGGCAACCCGTTCGGCTCGCCGGCGACCCCGCCGGACATCGACATCACGTACGACACCAATCTCAACTCGCTGCTCAATTTTGACGATCTGAGCTTCAGTCAGATACTCTCGGTCTTGAGCGCCATCATCGGCAACCTGGCCGACTTCGAGTCGTCCGGCGTCCTCAGCACCAAGATCCCGCTCATCGACAAGAGCGTCAGTGACCTCCTGTCCAACGTGGACAAGTTCAATTCGGCGCTCCAAGCGATGCAGGCCAATCCGGCGGGCAGCCTGCAGACGCTGGCCCAGAAGCTGACCGAGGCGCTCGGCGTGCCGGCTGGGCTCAGCCTGGACGGGGTGGGCAACAAGATCCTTCGCTTCACGCTGGACTTCAGCGACTCGATCCGCAAGGGCCTCAGCCTCAGCATCCCGGAAGACCTGCTGAACATGCCCGGGTTCAATCTTTCCGGCTCGGCCGGGCTGGATTTTACCGGCGGCCTCAACATGAAGCTGGATTTCGGCATTGACCTGTCAACGCTTGTCGCAGGGTCGGCAGCCTTGCCTGATACTTACGTGTACACAGACACGGCTTTCTCGGGCACGCTCGGCATCACCGGTACCAACTTGAACTTCCTGGCCGGGCTTGGACCGCTGTCCGTGGCCATCGAGAACGGAACGGCCTCCCTCAGCGGGAGCTTCGGCGTCTCGGTCACCGGCAGCGGGAAAGTGGCGCTGGCGGACTTTCTGGCGAGCTTGAACCCCACCCTGAGCGGCAGCGTCGCCGCCAATTTGCCGGTGACCTTCAGCTCGGTCAGCGTCGGCAGCATCAGCATCTCGCCGGGGACTTCCCTCGACGGTTTCGGGCTGGATGACATCGACGTCGATCTTCAATTGCCCAGCCTGGCCGACATCGGCCTGTTCGACAACCTGCTCCTCTCGGCGGAGGGGCTCGACACCTTCCTCAGCGGCCTGCAGGATCTGATGAGCGGCACGGTGTTCGGTACCTCGATCCCGCTCATCGGCGACCAGTTGGCCCAGGGCGGCAAGTTCATCGAAGGGCTGCGCAACGAATTCGTTGCCCCCTTCCGGCAAGCCATCGAGGCGGCGAAGAATGCCGCCCAGGACTTCGCCGACCCGGCCCACAATGTGATCTCCGGCCTCCTGTTCGACCTGCTCGGGCCGGGGGGCGGTTCGGGCCTCAATATCCTGCAAAAGCTGCAAGGCCACACTGGCACCGCGCAGCAGGACTACGTCCGGCTGATCACCAACCTCGACCATTACCTGGACAAGACGAATGACCCGGAGCTGGGCCACATCCCGACCCTCCACGAGGCCAAGATCGAGTGGGACTTCACCCTGGCCGATACCTATGACCTCGGCCCGAACATCGGCTTCGACATCGGCCTGCCGGGTCTGGGCCTCGACATGGATGGCACCCTGAATGTCGATCTCGACTGGGCTCTCCACCTTGGTATCGGGTTTGACTACGATGAAGGCTTCTACCTCGTCATCGGCGACCCGACCAACCCCGGCAACACGAACTGGAAAGACCTGGAGGTGGGCCTGGACGTCAGCTTCTCCCCAGGTGCCAGCCTGACCGGCAAGCTGGCCTTCCTGCAGCTCACCGCGCAGAACAACCAGAGTATCTACACGGCCAACGACGCCGCCTTCACCGGCACCGGGATTACGGGCACCGGTATCACCGCCGACTTCGCCATCGACCTCACCAACGGGACGAGCGATAATCACCTGGGCTTTGCCGAGATCGGCAACCTCGACATCACTGCCCAAATCAAGGCAGCCGCGGCCATCGAGCTGAGTCTCTCCCTGGGGTTGAATCCCGGCGTGGTCGGCGGCGGTGTCGCTTCGGGCATGCCGAAGATCAAGGCGGACTTCATCCTCGACTGGCGCCTGGATGGCAACCCAGGCACGGCGGCGCTCGACTACGTCGACTTCTCCGGCCTCGGAAACGCCATTGAGAACGGGCTGCAGTTGGTGGAGTTCGGCAATCTGCGGCTCGACGTCGGCAGCTTCGTGAGCGACGTGCTCGGCCCGATCGTGGACAAGGTGAAGGAGGTCACCGAACCGTTCCAGCCGATCATCGATGTAATCACCACCCCGATCCCGGTGATCTCAGACCTGGCGGGCACGCCCATCACCCTCCTCGACATCGCGGCGGCCTTCGGCCACGTCGATGCGGGACTCATCTACGCCATCGCCGACATCATCGATCTGGTCAACTCCATCCCCGATCCGGGCGCGACGGACGCCCTGGAGATCCCGCTCCTGTCCCCGGACAACAACATCTTCAAGATCTACGACAAGGCCGACTCCGGTTACAGCAGCGTCAGTCTCTGGGATTCCAACTTCAAGCTCGCGGACAAGGCAGACGACCTCATCGGCAAGGTGGTTGGAGGCATCGGCAACCTGAAGGATAAGGTCCGCAATGCTCCCACGGGCGGCAATGCGGCGAACAATGCCGCCAAGGGCGCCCTGACCAGCATGTTCGACGGCAAGGGGGGCAACGGGGAGCGCGGCTTCAGCTTCCCCCTTTTCGATAACCCGTCGCAGGTCTTCTACCTGCTGCTGGGCAAGCAGAGCGACCTCGCCCTCGTCGAGTACCGGATGCCGGTGCTCGATTTCGCCTTCGAGTACAGCCAGAGCTTTCCCATTTTTGGTCCTCTGTGCGCGGTCATCAGCGGAGAGATAGGCCTTACTATTGACCTCGGCTTCGGCTACGACACCCGCGGCATCCGGGAGTTCATCGACTCCAAGGCCACCCATCCGGAGCTGCTGATAGACGGCTTCTACCTCATCGACCAGGACCAGTCAGGCAATGACGTGCCCGAGCTGAAGTTCTACGGCGGCATCTCGGCGGCGGCCGAGGTCAATCTCGTGATGGTCGAAGCGGGAGTCGGCGGCGGCATCGGCGTCGAGGTCGATTTCAACCTCCACGACAATGACAATGACGGGAGAGTCAGACTCGACGAGCTGATCGGCAACATCTACGACGAGGCGGTGATCAATGGCAATCCCGCCTCCGCACCACTGGCGATCTTCGACATTTCTGGACAGGTCTACGCCGAGCTCTTTGCCTTCCTCAAGATCGACCTGTTCTTCTGGCAGTTCGAAGAGGAATGGGAGATCACGCCCAAGATCACCCTCGTCGACTTCGGCATCGACTTCGATCGGGTGCCCAAGCTGGCCACGCTGAGCGCCAGCAACGAGTTGCGGCTGAACATGGGCCCCTATTCCATGAGTCGGCTGAACGGCGACCTGAGCGACCTGCCAGAGACATTCACCGTCCAGCACACGGGTGGCTCGGCCGGCGACGAGACCGTGCAGGTGACCTCGACCATCGGCGGCGGCACCCAGACCTACGAGCATGTCAACAAGGTGGTGGTCGAGGGGGGCGAGGGAGTCGATAACATCACCCTGACCGGCATCCTGTCGCCGATAGATATCAAGGGGGGCGCTGGTGACGACGTCATCACCCTGGATGCCGCCACCACCGGCAATGCGGTGATCCGGGGGGATGCGGGGGACGATTCGATCACGGGCGGCGCCGGCAATGATGTCATCTACGGCGGTCTTGGAGCCGATACCATCCATGGCGTCGGCGGCAAGGACATCATGTTCGGTGACGGCGGGAAGCTAGGTGACACGTTTGCCGAGGCGACGCTGGCGTCCAACGACAGCCCGGACCAGTTGTACGGTGGTGGTGGCGCCGACATCCTCTTCGGCGGCGGCGGGAACGACCAGCTCTGGGGCGATGACGACGACGCAGACGCGGGTGACGGCGGTGATATCCTCATCGGCGATGCCGGCACCGTTGCCCTGACCAGCGGCCTGGGCAACTGGTCCGTGGACTGGAGCAAGGGCGTCAGCGGCACCATGACCTCCAGAAATGGCGGCGCAGATACCCTGCGTGGCGGAGCCGGTGACGACTCGCTGTTCGGCGGCTCGGGTGACGATCAGCTCTTTGGAGACGCAGGACCAGACAAGCTCTTCGGCGAGAGCGGCTTCGACTCCCTCGCGGGCGGTGTTGGCAACGACATCATGTTCGGCGACGGCTGGATCGCCACCGGTAGCGGCTGGGGCAATCCCAGCACGGGGCTCCAGCCGACGACGGGCGGCGAGGCGGATACCATCACGGGCGGCGACGGGGACGACCGCATCTATGGCGGTGGAGGAAACGACCTCATCAAGGGCCAGGCGGGGGCCGACAGCATGCGCGGCGGGAGCGGCGCGGACACCATCTACGGCGACGACGAGGCGCCGGCGGGCACGGACGGAGTCGACACGATTTACGGCGAGGGGGAGGCGGACCTCATCCACGGTGGGGGGGCGAATGACACCATCTATGCCGGGGTAGGAGCGGATGAGGTGTACGGTGAGGGGGGCGATGATCATATTCTCGGGGATGACGGCCCGGACAAGATCTACGGTGGTGGCGGGGCGGATACGATCGACGCGGGCACGGGGAACAATCTGATCTACGGCGATGACAACGGAGCGAGCACCGGCCCCGAGGGTGGCGACAGCATCACCGCGGGCAACGGGGCCGATGAGATCCACGGCCAGGGCGGCGATGACATCATCACCGCCGGAGACGGCAACAACACGATTCACGGCGATGCGGGGAACGACACGATCACCGGCTGGGATGGCAACAACACGATTTATGGCGATGCGGGGAACGACACGATCACCGCCGGTGACGGTAACGAGCTGATTCACGGCGGCACCGAAAACGATCACATCACGATCGGGACCGGGGATTCAACCATCTACGGCGAAGCGGGTGACGACGTAATCACCGTCGCCGGCGGAAACAACTTTGTGTATGGCGGCGACGACACCGATACGATCACGACCGGGCCGGGGGGCGACTTCATCCACGGCGATGCCGGTACCGACGTGATCCGGAGCGGCGCCGGTTCCGATACGGTGTACGGGGATGCGGGAAACGACACGATCTACGCGGGCCTCGACGTCTCCGGCGGCGGTGACGCTGCGGCGAACCTCGTCTTCGGCGGCACGGGTGCGGATATCATCTACGGCGATCTCGGACC
>DATIFK010000219.1:0-6952 GCA_035455265.1 Anaerolineales bacterium | reverse complement strand
CGAGCAGCTCGCGACCGAGCGCCTTGCTGTCCAGGCGGTAGCCCATCGGGCGCCCGTCGGGGCCGGTCGTTGGCAGCTTCAGCAACGACGTCAGCTCGGCCAACAACTCGCGCACCGGCACATCCACGGGCACCTCGGCGTTGCGCGCGCCTCCGCTGGGCAGCACGATCGTCACGGGGATGTCCCCTGCGGGATGCCCCTCCGGGGTGCTGCGCGACGAAGCGCGATCCCCTCCGGGATGCGAAACGCGATCACTCATGGCTGGACCTCTCGGCTCGTGTTGGGGATGCGTAGGCGTGCGGCACCTGGCAGGCGCCGGTGACCGCCCAGCAGTCGGCGTGGTGCGGCGTGTGGCAGACGGGACAGATGACGACGCCGCGCGGATCGCCGTCGATCACGGGCGTCAGGCAGTACGGGCAGCGATCTTCCTCGGCGCCCGTCAGGCGGATGTCGCTGCGCTTTCGCCGCTTGCGGGAAGGCCGCACGCTCGCCACGCCCACCAATCGCGGGCCCGGCTCGGGCTGGAAACGGCCGCGCAGCGCGCCCCAGGTCCGAGTCCACCAGGAGCCGAGAGGCGGCGACGGCCGAAGCCCATCCGGCAGGTCGGGCGAAACCGCCACAGGAGACGGACGTGGCTCGACGTGGGGCCGAGAAGGTGCCGCGGGCGTTCCGATCGGCGCCGGTCGGCGCCAGGCGACAAGAACCAGCGCGGCCATCGCTCCCGCCGCAACGAGCTCGGCGACCTCGATCCACTGGACCCCGCCGCCTCCGCTCCAGGGCAAGATGCCGGCAGCTCCGCCGGTCAGCAACCCAACCGTCAACAGACCAACGGTCACCGCTGCCACAGCGACCGTCCAGCGTACGAGCATCGGGCGATCGCGCATGCTCCAGCGAGTGACGGCGCCGGCGGCCAGGCCGAGGCCGATGGGCGTCGCCATCACCAGCGCCAGGGGCAGCGTCGAGCGGTCGACGGAGTAGACGGCGGCGAAGCCGGCGCCGACCGCCACCAGCGCCGGGAAGACGATGCCGAGCCAGCGCGGCAGCCGGGGCCGACGCGGCGGCACGGCGGAGGAGCCTTCGGCGCCGAGGGCGGGGCTCCGGTCCATCTCAGTCCTTGAAGACCACTCGCTGGGGGCGCGCCGACCGCGCCTCGTCCGGATGCCGCGCTTCCGCACCCAGGCGGATCCGCCGCGCTCCGCTGCGCCGCCCGCCTTCGAAGTGTCCGAAGTGCAGCGCTTCCGCCAGGTCGCCGGTCAGCTCGTAGAAGCGGTACTCGAAGCCATTGTGGGCCCTCAGGATGTGCAGGGGAGGGACACCCACGGAGGCCAGCGTCCGATCGAGGAAGTCCTCCTCGCCGGTGATGCGGTGGGTCAGGTGGGCCTCGCGCACCTGACCGCAGCTCGGGCATTCGGCGGCGCGCAGGCTGACCTCCGAGAGCGGCCGCAGCACGCGATCGACGGTGTGGCAGGTGCGGCACTCGAGCGCCACGACCAACTCCTGGTCGAGATCGAGCACCGCCTCCCCGCCCAGATCGGCCTGCGCCAGCCGCAACATCTCGTCGAGCGTGGCCTGGCCGGCGCGCAGCGGCAACTCGACCACCTCACCGTAGGTCCAGTGGCTCTCGCAGTCGTCGCGCGGCAGATAGGCGCTGGTGTACATGTCGTTGGTGCTGCCGTTGAAATGGATGACCTTGCCGGCCTCGACCGGAAGCCCGTGGATCAGCTTGAGGGCCTCCTGGGCTTCGATCGCCCCGATCAGCGAGGCGCTCGTCGGCGTCGTTGGGACCTTGCCGAGCAGGATGTCGGTGCGCGCCAGCAAGGGACACGAGTAGCGCAGGGACAGCTCGCGGCGGGCCTGCTCCGTCAGGGTGCACTCGTAGCAGGCCCCCTGGCCCGGCACGAACACGCGCGCCAGTCCGAGCCATTCCTGGATGGCGCCATCCACCCACGGTTTGCCCATCCAGTAGCAGTAGCGGTTGACCGCCAACCGCGCCTCACGGTTGTCGAGGCAGCCGATGACGACATCCATGCGCCGGATGACTCCCAGCCCCAGTTGCGTGGTGACGTCGCCGTGCATGTATTGCACATGGATGTCGGGGTTGAGGGCCTTGGCCCGCGCCGCCACGACTTCGGCTTTGGGGCGTCCGGCGTCCTCCTCGCGGAAGAAGACGGAGCGGCTGAGATTGGCGGCCTCGACGGTATCGAAATCGATCAGATACAGATGGCCGAGGCCCATCAGCGCCAGGTTCTTGACGACCTCGTTGCCCAGCGCGCCGGCCCCAACGACCAGGACCTTGGCCGATTGGACCTTTTCGCGTTCCCACCACGAGATCAGTTCGAACGTGCCGAGACGGTCGGTCTGCAGGTTCGGCACACGGAGAGGTTTGTCTCCACCGAGATAACCCAGTCGACGCGGCCCGGCGGGAGCTTCGGCCGTCCCCTCCGCGGCGGGCAACGCGTGCGCTTGCCGGTAGGGGCTGGCCAGCTCATGCAGCTCGGAGAGATGCCGCGCGTCGGGCGCCTGGACGAACCAGCCGACGCCAGGCCTGGCTTCCAGCAGACCGCGGTCAGCCAGGTGGCGTAGGGCCTCGCGCAGCGTCGCCCGGCTCACTCCGAGTTGGCCAATCAGCGCCCGCTCGGAGGGGATCGGCTCTCCCTGCGCGACGCCACCATCGAGCAAGAAGGCCGCCAGCCGACCGGCCACCTCTGACAGGAGCGTCTTGTGCGGGACTTGACCGATTTCCACTCCGCCTCCGGTATGCTGGTCAGACCACTGGACAACATTGTAGGCCGCGTTTTCGTTGAGAGTCAACTGGTCCAGGAGCCAAACCAGATTAGTGAGGCGATGCGCAATTGCCCCAACTTCCAGTCGCGGGAGGGGGCAGGTCCTCGTCTTGCCTGGCATTGGCATTCACCAAGGCGGTAAACTCGGGTAGGATTGCGCCCGGTCCGAGGCTCGCGTGGGATTGCAGTCGCCGAGAGTGGCGCCAAAGGCCCGTTCATCCCCGGCCGCGGTCCAAGCCGATCAAGGAGGAGACGTGATCAAGCGCAAGACATCGATCGTTTTGTTGTGCACGGCCCTGTTGGTGGCTCTGGCCTGCAACCCGCTGAGCAGCGTGGTTGGCGGAGAAGCCGGCACGGTGGCGAACTTGTGGTCGGATGTGCCGTCCTACCCGGGCGCGCAGAAGACCGACCTGGAGATGCCGCTCTTCATTCGCCTGGCGGTTGAGGCGGCCTCCAAGGCGATCATGGCCGAGGCCGGCGACAAGGCAGGCAATCTGGAATTCATTGCCTTCGATACGAGCGACTCGGCCCAGGATGTGATGGCTTTCTACACCGTCGATCGCATGGAGGGCGAGGGCTGGGTCACGAAGAGCGGGGACCAGCCTGGTTGCACGACCGGCGACGCTCAAACTCAGGATATCGGAGCGATGTGCATCTTCGGGAGGGAAGGCGATCCGCAGTCGTCGGCGCTGTTCATCGTGATCGCCGCCGACTCACAGTCGGGCAAGACGAATCTGTTCTACGTTCGCATCGACGCCAACGCCGACGCTCTGGCGACGGCCGCTGCGAAGTAGGCCGCACCTCTTCGCCCCTTGGGGCACGCAACAGGCGCAGGCATCTGCCTGCGCCTGTTCCATATCCGCGACCGGAAGCCCGTCAGTCGATGAACTCCTTCCGGTAGTGCAACAGCCCCAGCAGGGCCAACAACTGAAACGCCGCGGTCGCCATGGTCGAGAACTGTTCGTAGTAGAAGACGAGCAGGTTGGCCGCCGTCAAGAGAAGCAGGAGGGCCGCCATGCCCGCGACCACGGCCGGCCGCGAGCGGCGCGCCAGCAACAGCGCCACGCTGACCAGCAGGAGAACGCCGGCCAGCGTTTCCAAAGTGACCCGCGCCAGCATGAGCGACCAAGTGCCGCCGACCTCGACATGGCGGCCGGCCGTCAGCGCCGCCAGCCAGGTGGAAAACCCAGGGAACCGGTTCTGTAGCAATACCTCCCCCGGATTCTTGAGGGCCACCAGCGCCAGAGCGAACATTCCAGCTGCCAACATCGCCCGCAGCCGTGGCTCGCTCAGCCAATCGCGGAACCTCAGCCACAGGCCGACCAGGCGCCGCACCCACCGGTTTCGTCGCGGCGCCGGCGCGCCGCGCGCCTCGGTGTCGAGGAAGTCGAGCAGGACTCGGCCCAGCCGGCTTCCGTCCGGGTCGCCCTCCTGCCCGGCGATCCACGACAGCTCGCTGCGCAGGGCGGCTCTCTCCTTGCGGTCGAGGTCGTGGTCGAGCCATTCCTGCAGCGCGTCGAGGGCCCAGTACAGCTCGACACGCGCCTGGCGGCGCGTTCGCCGGCGCAGGCGCAGGTAGATCAGAGCGGTCAACAGAAAGAAGGCGTAGATGATAGGCGCCGCGGCGGGGAAGAAGTAGTCGTTCGATGCGGTGATGAACTTACCCACCTCATCGATGAACAGCCCTACGCCCACGCCCGCCAGCAGCGCATCGGCGACGTAGACCCAGCGGTTGGACCACACCAAGGGAAGTAGCGCCGCCACAAACAGGATCAGCCCGCCCCACAACACGTGCGCGATATGCAGGCCACCGCCTCCGATCTGGGGGAAGCCCGTCATCTCGAGGAAGAATCGCGTCACCCCGACGGAACCGGCAAAGGCCAGCAGCGTGAGCAGAAGATACCGCTCGGCGCCCTCCCGCCGAACGGGGGAGCGGACGCGAGGCGTCAGGCTGGCTTGCATGGATCACCTCCCGAGCGAGGCTCCCGCGGACGGTTGCGGCACGCGCGTCAGCAGAAGGATCGCCGCCAGAGCAAGGACTCCCCCGACGAAGAACGGCGCGGCTGGGCCGAACCCCGGCCAGGCGCCCACGCCCTGCCACAGGATCCCCGCCATCAAGCTGGCAGGCAGCGCCGCCAACCCGATGGCGGCATGATACGCGCCAAAGGCCGTGCCGTGTGCTTCGGCTCGAACCAGATCAGCCACGAAAGCTCGCCCGACCCCTTCGGTCAGCGCATAGTACACCCCGTAGACGGCCATCAGCACCCAGGCGTGCCACACGGCGTTCATCCACGCGAATCCCAGGTAGACCAGAGCATACACGCCCCACCCGGCCGTCAGCAATCGGCGCCGGCCGATCCGGTCCGACAGGGCTCCCGCCGGGCCGGCCAGCAACGCGTAGACCAGGTTGAACATCAGCATCATGCCGAGGACCCCGATTACCGAGAGCCCGACCGAACGCGCCCTCAGGATCAGGAAGGCATCCGAGGAGTTGCCCAGGGTGAATACAACGACGACCGCCAGGTAGTAGCGGAACCCCCGCGCAAGCCCCGGCCGCAGCCCACGGCGCGAGGTCCCATCGGCCGCCGGCGGCGCGATCTCGTGCGCCGCCACGGCCAGAAGGATGACCGCCATCACCGCCGGGATCAGACTCACCAAGACGACGCGCTGAAACGCCTGTCGCCCAAGGTCCCCACCGCCACCACTGCCCGATGTCAGAAGGGCGATCGCCAGGCCGATCCCCACGACCGCCCCGCCGGTGTCCCCGGCGCGATGCCATCCGAAGGCCCAGCCGCGCCGCGCCGGATCGACGCTGCCGGCGATCAGCGCATCGCGTGGCGCGGTGCGGATTCCCTTGCCCAGTCGTTCGGCGACCCTCACCCCCAGCACCCAGGCCCACGAGGAAGCGAAGTACAGAAACGGCTTGGCTAGCGTCGACAGGCCATACCCGGCCACAGCCAACGCCTTGCGCCGGCGAATCCGATCGGACAGCCAGCCGGAGGCGACCTTCAAGAGACTGGTGGTCGTGTCGGCGACGCCCTCGATCAGGCCGATGAGCGCCGTCCCGACGCCGAGGACACTGGCCAGGAAGATCGGCAGCAGATGGACGATCATCTCGGACGACACGTCCGTCAGGAACGACACCGCCGTCAGGACCCAGACGTTACGCGGCAAGGAGCGTTCGGACTCGAACGTCATTCCCTAGATATCCCGTTCATGCAGCGATCTCCCCGCCTCCGACAGCACGAGGGCGGTGCTCGAGAGGCCGCACGAGAGACTCCCCCTCGCCCTGAGCCCTTCGGCCGCAGCGGCGCAGTTTCTTCGCCAGACTCGGTTTGCGGCCTCCGCTCAGGACGTCCGAGGAACCACGCCGGCCACTCTTCCGGAAGCGCCTAGCCGAGGGCACGCAGGGCCAGCCCAAAGGCGCCGCCTCCCAACACGATCCAGGTTGCATTCAATCGTCCCCAGGCCAGCAGCGCCGCCGCCGCCAACCCGATCGCCGCCGTCGGGAGGTCGACGATCGAGGCGCGCGCCAGCTGCAGACCGACGGCCGCCATCAGTCCCAGGGCGGCAATGTTGACCCCGTCGAGCAAGGAGGCCAGCGCCGGCGACTGCCGCAGCTTCGGCAGAAAAGGCCGGCTGATCAAGACGAACACAAAGGAAGGCAGGAAGATCCCCAACGTGCCCGCCAGGGCCCCGCGCCAACCAGCCACGAGATAGCCGATGAACGTGGCGCTGGTGAACAATGGTCCGGGTGTGACCTGCCCGACGGCGATGGCGTCCAGCAACTGACGATCGGTGAGCCAGCCCAGCCGGGTGACGAAGTCGGCGCGCAGGAAGGCCAGTAAGACGTAGCCGCTCCCATACATGACGGCCCCGATCTTGAGACACGTGAGGAAGAGGACGCCCAGGCTGGGAAGGGCCGCGGCGAATCCGGAGCCGGCACCGAGGAGGGCCGCCGGCACGGCGGCGCCCGGGGGAGGGGCGACCCGTCGCCTGAGGCTGTCGGCCAGCAGGGCGACGAGCCCTCCGGCGAACAGCAGCGCGATTTCGTTGCCGCCCGCCAGCGAAAGGACCAGGACGCCCGCGCCGATAGCGGCGGCCAGCAGACCTCGAACGGCGCGCCGGCCCAACCCCCACAAGGCATTGGCGATCAAAGCCAGCACGAC
>DATIFK010000218.1:0-2094 GCA_035455265.1 Anaerolineales bacterium | reverse complement strand
TGCCCGCCCGGCCCCACGGCCTGCCCTGGCCGTGGGGGGTTAAAAAGGCCGCTCTGTCCCAGAGCTTCTCTCGCGAGTGGCCGTCGGAAAAATGGCCATTTTTTCGGATCACATGTAAGGCATGAGCTTCATGATCGATCTCTGATTGCCTCTACTCGCGTTCCTTCCGATTTGACGCCCGCTTCCATCACTCTACCCCCCAGAGGGACCGGTCCCGAGACGCACCCTCCTCGCACCACGACGGCCACGCCCTGGCCCGTGCCGCTCTCGCCGAGTTACCGACCGCCTCAAGCGGCCTCTCGGCCACGCCGCGATTGACCCGCCACGCACGTCTCGTCCTGACACGCGATCACCAGCTTGCCCAGGACCTGGAGATTGCGGCCCAGGATGCCCAGCCCCACGTACCGGCAGTACCCGCCGAACGTCCGGTCCCGGCATCGCTCCAGGCCGTTGCCCGCCTGCAACGCCCCGACCGCCGACTCGACCCCGGCGTGTCGCCGCCGCGCCCGGCGGAACTCGACCGTCGCCTCCCGCTCCTGACACTCCGCCTGATGACGTCCCGTCATCGGCAGGCCGGGCTGTGCCACCAGTTGGGCCAACTCGCGGTGGTTTTCGGGGGAATGGAAGCCGCGGTCGAACGACGCCCGCCGGATGCGGCCCTTCAGCCGCTGTTGGAGTTGCTTCATCTCCCCGACCAAGACATCGCGATCCTCGGCCCCGTGGGGTAGGACCGCGTAGTGGCAGACGAAGCCCGCTCCGTCCTCGATGACCAGGACGCGATGGCCGAACTCGACCGGCTGGCGGACCTTGCCCCGCACGATCAACTGCGTCTGCGGCTCGAACAGGCTGAAGAGCTTCTCGCCGTGTTCGATCGTCTCGCCCTGGAGCACACGCCGCCGGGCCAGGTCGCAGACCCGGATCGTCAGGTCCAGAGAGTCGGTCAGTTCGGTCCGCAGGGCATTCACCCGGGCCGCATCCTCTCCGGGACTGATGACGATCAGGCCGGGATCGAGCAGTTCCAGCGCCCGGGCCAGGATGCGATCGGCCAGGTCCAACAGCACCCGGTAGCCGTCCCGAAGCCGCTTCTGGAAGTCGCGGCCCTTGCCCGCAGCGATCTTGTTGATGACTCGCAGTTGCCGCCGGAGGGCGCGGAGGAGGTGCTTGTGTTGCCGCCAGCCGCCGACGCCGAGGAGGTCCGCCAGGCGTACCGCCTGCGGCACGATCTGGCGGAGGCCGTCGCCGATCAGGCCGGAATCAGTGGGGTAGTGGATGTCGGTGGCGACGACGAAGCTGTCCCCGCGGACGGCCTCGGCCGCCTCGGGCACGAGCCGATGCCCCTCGGCCACGATCAAGTGGTTGACCCGCTCAATCGTCTCGGGTGACAGCAAGCAGATGTTGTCCCGGAGGCGACGCCAGTCGAACGTCTCGTCCTCCTCCCAGCCGCCGAGGCCCATGATCTGCCGCAGGGAGCGATGCTCCTCGGCCAGGTTCTGGAGCTTGTCGTAGTCGAGGTTGCAGCCCAGCCTCACTGCGGCCAGGACGAGGACCTGCCAGTAGGTCAAGCCGGGGCGACCGCGGTCAGCCCGACACGTCCCGTTGACGTCCTGGGCGACGGCCTCGAGCAGGTCATCGCGCAGCTCGGGTCGGCCGTAGATGTGCTGAAGGGCGGCGAGCAGGGGGATGATCTCGTCGCGGCAGGCGGTGTGGAGCCGGACGTCGAGGACGGGTGTGGAGCCGAACCGGAGCTGGGGATCGAAGGCGCCGCGCATCGGGCAGTCCCTCGAAGATGACCTCGCACAGGACCCGGAAACCGGCTGTTTCCAGGGAATTCTTGCACGAGGATCGGGGATCTTCGAGGCGGAGATCGGCGGAGGATTCAAGAAAAACCAGAGCCGAACGCGATTCGCGACGACCACTCGCGATGCGTTGTGGGATCGTGGACCTGGGGACTCGCTCCGTCGAGGTCAATCAGGGCAAGAGGCCCACGATTGCACACGTTCCGACGGGAAGTGTCCACGGACTACCCCGGGCAGAAGGCGATTTTGAGAAAGTCCCTTCCGAGGGGTAATGTTAGACGCTCTTACGGGATCTACG
>DATIFK010000217.1:0-2080 GCA_035455265.1 Anaerolineales bacterium | reverse complement strand
GCGGGAGCCGAATCGAGGCGTGGGGAGTGTCAAATTATAAGTATGAAACCGACCCTCCAACTCCAACTGCCTGCTTTAGCCCGAAGTTCCAGCAGGGAAAAATGGAAATATCTATAGTGATAAACGACTTACGTCAAATCCCGATTCCCGTTTCTGGCTACACCGCGATCAACCGCAGCGCCTCCGCCTGCAGCGCGTCGGCCTCCGTCACTTGGCGGAATGGTGTTCGCTCGAGGTCGGCGGACACGATGCACGTGTTACGGCAGCGCGTCCCCAGATGAGCCATCAGCGTGCGAAAACTCTGGACCGGAAGGCCGCCCGTCGTCACGTGTGTCTTCTTCTTTTGACGCGCCGACTCCGAGGCTTGGGCCGGCGCCACCGGGTCGCGATTGCGCCGGTCCACGGTCAGTTCCTCGTCCTCGAACAACAGCGGCTCCCACGCCTGGCGCAGGTGCCACTCGACGTAGTAGGCCAGCAGGCACAGCAGGACGTGCGCCCGCACACGGTCGGCCGTGCGGTGGTAGATCGGGCGCACCAGGAGGTCGATCCCCTTGAGGCACCGGAACGCCTGCTCCACCAACGCCAGCCGCTTGTACGACCGCACCCCGTCGGCGGCCGTCAGCCGCGCGGCCGGCTCGCTGGTCCGGATCACATAGATCCCGTCCAGGAGTTCTTCTTGAGCGATCGCTTGCTGCTTGCGGGCCCACCCCAGATGTCCGTCGCGGAGCGTCAGGGTAAAATGTTTGGCCATCTTGTAATGGTTGATGATTTTGCCCGCCCTCACGCCGATCTCGGCCGCCGCCTCGGGTCGGCCCCCCGGCCGCGCCACCCGCGCGGCCAGTGTCTCCAGTTCGGCCTGCGTGGCCGCGAGCAGGTCCTGGCGCTTCTGTCGTCGCTGCTCGGCCAGTTGCGGGTTGTAGCAAGCCACCAGCCGCTCGCCGGGGAATTCCGGCGAGGTGATCTCCGCCAGGCGTTCGGCCTCCAGGTCCTTCCGGATCAGGCGGCCGTCGGCCAATAGACGGCGGATCGCACTACAACGCAACGCCGAGATCCAGCCCAAACACGGGTGTTTCTTGAGCACATCAATTTGAGTTTGCGTGAGCATGCCGCGGTCGCCGACCAGCACCACCCGCGACAGCCCGAACCGCTTCGTGAGCGCCTCGACCTGATCGGGGACGGTCTTGGGATCGCCGGTGTTGCCGGGATAGACTTGCACGGCGACCGGCCGTCCGTCGGCGTCGGTCAACGCGCCGTAGACGATGATGGGGCAGCCGGTCTTGCCGTCGCGGTCGTGGCCGAAGCGGGCCAGCGGGCAGGTCTTCCCCTCGTAGTAACTGCTGGTGACGTCGTAGAGGACCAAGGCCCCGTCCCTGAGGTGCCTTCGGGCGAGCTTCTTCTCGATCGTCTCCTGCCGCTCCAGCAGCCAGTCCATGGCGTCGTAGAGTTGATCCTCATCGGCGTCGGCGACACCCAGTTCCTCGGCCAATGTGGTGTCGTGCCAGTGCCGGGTGTTGGCCAGCTTGGAGCTGGGGAAGAGGAGGCGTTCGGCGATCATGGCGATGATCAGGTCGCGCCGCCGCGACGGCTCGGAGGCGACCAGTTCGTCGAGGCCGAGCTTGTGGATCATCTTCAGGACGACCTCGACGTGACCGTGCGGGAGCGAGCGGGTGACGCGGAAGGCCTCGGACGCCGGGACGAAGACCTCGCCCTTGAGCGAGCGTTTGATGAGGTCGATGAGGTGGTCGGGGAGATGGGAGAGGTTGCCGAGCGTCTCATGAGTGACGGTTTTGCCCTTGCGGATGGATCGCCGGAGCAAATGAGTGACGTAGGTCTTTCCCTTGTAGACCCGCTTGGTCGTAGCCACATGGACGGCGCCGTTTCGTGCTGGCATACGACCATTTTCGGGGGAGCAGCGAGCCTGTCAAGAGGATTCCCGAGATTTTAGTGGCTACATTTCCGGGTCGAGAACGAGGGTTTTCCCTTGTGGTCAAACGGCTTACGACGAAAATGGCCCCGGAACTCCGGTCTAAACTTTTTCGGTTCTTTTTCGAGCCTTGTCACAAACACGCCCTTCCTGCAC
>DATIFK010000216.1:0-52100 GCA_035455265.1 Anaerolineales bacterium | reverse complement strand
GCTGCGCCGCCGTCCCGGCGCCGTCGGAGCCACGCAGGGTCTTCCCATCGATTGGCGCGAAGGCGACCTGATGCTCCCCGAAACCGTCAAGGGGGCGTTCGAAGGGGCGGAGGTCGTGTTTCACGCCGCCGCCTACTACCCCGAGCGTTCCGGTCGCGTGGGACAACACATCGCCTTGGGCATCCTCCAGACGCGCAACGTCGTCGAGGCTGCCCGGCGGGCCGGAGTCAAGCGCCTGATCTACACCTCGACCCTGACGACCATCGGGCATCCGCCGCCGGGCGAGAATCGTGATGCGGATGAGCGTGATCTCTACGTTCCCGGGTCGGTTGCATCGTCGGCCTACTATGAAGGCAAGTTCGCGATGGAAAGCGAGATCCTGCGAGCCTGCGCCGCCGGACTGCCGGCCGTCATTCTCAATCCGACGGCCGTCGTCGGCCCCGGCGATGTCACCCCCACCCTGGGTGGCATCGTCCTGATGGCGGCCCGCGGTCGGGGGTGGGTCTGGATCGAGACGATCGTCAACCTGATCGACGTGCGCGATGTCGCCCAGGCGCACCTGGCCGCCGTCCAACGAGGGCAACCCGGCCAGAGGTACATCCTCGGCGGAGACAATCGGCCGCTGCGCCAGGTCATGGAGATGCTGGCCGACCTGGCGGGAGTGTCGCCCCCGCGGCTGCGCGTGCCGATGCCGCTCATCGACGCGCTGGCGTGGTGGAGCGACCGGCTCCCGTGGCTGGCGCTGATCGGCAACCACTTACGGGCGGTGCGCCACTGGCAGGGCTACAACACATCGCAGGCGCGCCGGGTTCTCGGGCTCGCTCCGCGCCCGTTGGAGGAGACGCTGGCGGACATGCTCCACGCCTACGTCGAACGCGGCCGGTTGGCCCCCCGACGAAGTGTGGTAGGATAGCCGCCGTGCGCGAAGTCGAGAAGATCACGATCATCGAAGGCCCGCCCCCGACGTTCGAGATCGTCGGCGATACGTGGCTGCTTGGGCTGGTCGAAGGCCCCACCGCGCCGCAGGTGGCGTTGTGCCGCCTGCGAACCGGAAACGGACCGGCGCTGGTCGAACGCTGCTACCGCGCCTGGCGCGACGGACAAGCGGTGCAGCTGGAGTATCGGGGCGACGACGGCCTGACTCAGCAGGCCCCGGTCGTGGCGGCGCGCTGGACGAATGCGGACGAGGGCCACGTCCTGACGCTGTGGGTGCGCATGGACGCCGACGATGTCGAGATCGAAGTGGACTTCGAGGCGGATGACGACGACGATGAGCCGGACGAAACCGGCTTCGACCTCACCACGTAACACACCCCTGCCGGGCGCGCCAGCGCCCGGTGCGCTCTAGCAGACCCGACCCATTCGTTGGAGGCCATCATGGCGGAAGCTGAAACGCTGCACACCGCGCAGCGCGGGGGAGTCCTGACGCTTACGCTGGACCGCCCGAAGGCGAACGCCTTCGATTTGCCGCTCGTGGACGCGTTGGTGGAAGCGTTCAAGCGGGCCGAGAGCGACGCCAGCGTGCGCTGCATCGTGCTGACGGGGGCCGGACGCGTCTTCAGCGCCGGTCAGGACGTGACCGCCCTGGACGTGAAGAACGGTTACGTGTCGTTCCGTCACCACCTCGAGCGGACCTACAACCGTCTGATCGTGCGCATGCGCAGTCTCGACAAGCCGGTGATCGGGGCGATCAATGGCGCCGCGGCCGGTGCCGGTCTTGGGGTGGCCCTGGCAACCGATGTGCGCATCGCCGCCGCCAGCGCCAGGTTTGTCTTCGCGTTCACCGGGATCGGCCTCACCGCCGACTCGGGCACGTCGCTCATGCTGCCCTTGCTCATGGGGCTGGCGCGCGCCAACGAGATGGCCTTCACCAACTCGCCCCTGAGCGCTGAGCAAGCCCTTGACTACGGTCTGGTCAACCGCGTCGTGCCCGACGACCAGTTGGCGTCGGCCGCGGCCGAGCTGGCAGACTCTCTGGCGGCCGGCCCGACGCGAGCGCTGGGTCTGACGAAGCGCGCCTTCTTCCATGCCATGCTGTCGTCGCTGCCGGCGGCGCTGGAGTACGAGGCACATCTGCAGGAGATTGCGGGTCGGACCGAGGACCATCGCGAAGGCGTGAAGGCGTTTCTGGAGAAACGGACGCCAAGCTACAAGGGCGAGTGAGTTGTTTCCCGTGCGTTCGTGATGCGCGGTAGGCGCAGGCTTTAGCCTGCGCCTACTGTTTGGAAGAAGGTTGACCCTCACCCTACCCTCTTCCCTGGAAGGGGGAGGTCACCTCTGCCTTGGATGGGTCCCGGTTCTTGCCTACGCCCCCTCACCCTCCGCCTTGTCCCAAGCGCGCCCTCTCCTCCTCCGCAACTGAATCGTCCAGCTTGCGATAGAGCGCAACCGGTTCTCGCAACGGTTGGCCCGCCGCCAACGCACTGGGCGCCCAGTTGCCGGTCGCGTGGGATGGGTCATAGATCAGGGCGTCATGTTCGCCCAATGAGTCGGAGATCTTCACGAGACGTTGCTCGCCAAAGAGGCGTCCCTCATAGCCCAGGAATCCGTGGAGGCGCTCGGCCGTGAAGGGCAGGAACGGAGCGAGCAAGATCTTGAGCGAATCGATGGCCCGCAGCGCGGTGTAGACGGTGCGGGCAGCGGCCGCCCGATCGGTCTTGATGACGGAGAACCACGGAGCTCGATCCAGGTAGACATTGACGGCCTTGGCCAAAGCCATACCTTCTTGGAGAGCATCGCGCAGGCGAACGGCTTCGAGCAGCTTTGCCACCGAAGCGAAACCAGCCTCGACTTCGGCCAGGAGGGCCTGGTCGAGGGCGCCGAGTTCGCCCGGCTCGGGGACGATCCCCTCCCAGTGGCGGTACGCGAACGAAAGCACGCGGTTGACCAGGTTGCCCCAGGTGGCGACGAGCTCATCGTTGTTGCGGCGGACAAAATCGGCCCATTCCCACTCGGTGTCGCGCGTCTCGGGCGAGACCGCCGTGAGGTAGTAGCGCAGCGGGTCGGGATCGTAGCGCGACAGGAAATCCAGCCCCCACACGGCCCAGTTGCGGCTGCCGGAGATCTTCTGGCCCTCCAGATTGAGGAACTCGTTGGCGGGCACGTCGTAGGGCAGATTGAGGCGGCGCGACGGATCGGATTCGTACAGCCTCTCGGCGCCAATCAACTGGGCCGGCCAGATGATGGCGTGGAACGGGATGTTGTCCTTGCCGATGAAATAGTAGGTCCGGGCGGATGGCTCGTACCACCAGTCCTTCCATTCTTCCGGCGAGCCGTGCTGGGCTGCCCATTCGACGGAGGCTGACAGGTAGCCGATGACGGCTTCGAACCACACATACAGACACTTGCCCTGCCAACCGTCGACCGGCACGGGGATACCCCAGTCCAGATCGCGAGTGATCGCCCGCCCGTGAAGCTCACCGCTGCGGACGGTCTGGAGGGAGGGGCGAAGGACGTTGGCGCGCCAGTGCTCTTTGTCGTCGGCGAGGTAGCGCTCGAGGGCCGGGGCGAGTTTGGCCAGGTCGAGATAGAAGTGCTCGGTCGGGCGCAGCTCGAGTCGCCCGCCGCCGGTTCGGGCGCGCGGATGGATGAGACGGGTTGAGTCGAGCAGGCTGCCGCAGTTGTCGCACTGGTCGCCGCGGGCGTTGGGGTAGTGACAGATGTAGCACTCCCCCTCGACGTAGCGGTCCGGCAGGTAGCGGTTCTCGTCGGGCGAGTACCACTGGTCCTCGGATTGCCGGTAGAGGTAACCGTTGGCCTGCAGGGCCAAGAAGAGATCCTGGGAGACCCGGAAATGGTTCTCGGTGTGCGTGCTGGTGAACAGGTCGTAGCTCAGACCGGCCCGAAGGAACAGGTCAAGGAATCGCCGGTGGAGGCGTTCGTAGAGGGCCTGGGGCGTGGTGTGTTCGGCGTCGGCGCGGACGGTGATCGGCGTGCCGTGAGAATCCGTCCCCGAGACCATCAAGACGCGGTTCCCGGCCAGCCGATGGTAGCGCGCGAAGATGTCGGCCGGCAGGTAGGCGCCGGCGAGATTACCGGTGTGGATGTCGGCGTTGGCATACGGCCAGGCCACGGCGACGAGGATGGTGTCGGGCATCGGAAAGCCTCCAGTCGTCAGTCATCGGTCGTCCGTTGTCGGTCATCAGATAACCGTCGCCAGCAATGGAATTGACTGATCCCTGACGACTGAGAACTGATGACTTGAAACGAAACCGCCAGCACGAGGCTGGCGGAAGACGCTGCCGGGGCGCGGCGGCCCAATGCCGGCGGGCCTCACCCTGCCGGCGTCGGCAGCTGGCGCATCTCCATTCCCAAGGTCAGCCGAACGATCATGACCTACCGCCTTTTCCAGAGGACCGATAGTAGCACAAGGAATGGCGATGTCAAGACGCCATAAGCGCCACAGTTCGCGGACGGCTGCCTCCGAGGATTTCGTGAGGGCGAAGCACACCTGCCCTGGCGGGTGGTGCCAGGGTGCTTCGCCCCTACTGTGGAGGGATTCTCAACCTGGGCGTCGCGCTAATCCCGGCGCTCACCGTTGGCTTGCAGCGCATCCACCTTGGCGGCGAAGACGAAATCGGATTCGCTCAGCCCGCCAATCTTGTGCGTCCACAAGGTGACCTGCGTCCGGCCCCAGCCCAGACACAGGTCCGGATGATGGTTGACCTGCTCGGCCAATTCGCCGATGCGATTGGTGAAATCGAGGGCCTGGCGGAAGTTCTTGAACCGGAATTCCTTCTCCAGATGATGCTCGTCCACCACCCGCCAGTCGCCGCCGAGCATGGAGTGCAACTTCTGCAGCTCCGCCCCTTTCAAGGGTGGCACACCGCCCTTGCAGGGGATGCATTCTCGCAGCGCCAGTTCGCTGATCTCTGCCATTGCGTCACCTCCTCGATTCACGAGACTGTCGTCGCACCTGGCCCCCGATCATTGTGGGTTGGTCATCGCCCCGTCACCACACTGATGACTGACGACTGACAACTGACCTCAGGCCGTTGCCAGTTGCCGGGCCCGATCGACAACTTCGGCGGCCAGATCGAATCGCTGGAAGGCCGGCATGAGGTAGATCCCCTGCACCTGATCGGCCAGCTCCTCGAGCAGTTCGCCCGCCAGGCGCACGCCTTCGGCCGGCGCGTCCGAGCCGGCGTAGGCGATCCGCTCGCGCACCGGCCGCGGGATCTTGATCCCGGGCACTTCGTTGTGGAGGAATGAGGCGTGGCGGGCGTTGTGAAGGGGCAACAGGCCGACAAGCAGCGGTGTGGTCAAGGGGCCGAACGCGCCGGCGTAGAGTCGCCGGAAGGAGCGGACCACCTCGGCGTCGTAGACCGGCTGGCTGAGGATGAAATCGGCGCCGGCCCTGACTTTGCGGTGCAGCACCCGCGCCTCGCGCTCGATGTCCGGTGCACACAGGTTGACGGCGCACCCGACGACGAACGAGGTCGCACCACCGATGTCGGCGCCGGCCTGATCCACTCCGGCGTTGAAGTGATGCTTGATCAGCTGGATCAACCCGGAGGGCGGCACGTCGTAGTCGTCCATCGCCTCGGGATAGTCCCCGACGGCCGTCGGATCGCCCATGACGACGAAGACGTTGCGGACGCCCAGCGCGTGGGCGGCCAGCAGGTCGCCCTGGATGCGAAGCAGGTTTCGGCCGCGCGTCGGGAAGTGCAGGACGGTCTCGAGCGCCGTCTCGCTCTGGATCAGGTGGCACACGGCCCAGGGGCTCATGCGCATGCGGGCCATCGGGCTGTCGGCCACGTTGATCACATCGACGCCCGCCTCGGCCAGCAGGTGGGCGGCGGCCAGGAGCTTGTGCGTCGAGAAGCCGCGGGGAGGATCGAGTTCGACGGAGGTGACGAAGCGCCCGGTGGACAGAAGGCGGGCCAAGTGTGTGGGCTGATCGGGCGAGCGCGGCGCGGGGGCCGGCACGGGGAGAATCTCCACGAAGGTCGCCTCGGCGCCATTCGAGGGCAGTTCCAGCGCCTGGCGCATGGCGGCGATGTGGGACGGCGTCGTCCCGCAGCAGCCCCCAATCATCGATGCGCCGGCCTGGCGGAAGGCGCGGGCGTGTTCGGCGAAGTACTCGGGAGTGGCCGTGTACAGGATGCGCCCGGCGACGCGCTCGGGCCAGCCGGCATTCGGCATGATGCTGAATCGCGCCGTCGGCGCGGACTGTCGCATGGCGTACAGGATCCGAAGGAGCTGCGCCGGTCCGCCGGAGCAGTTGGCGCCGATCACGTCGGCGCCGGCGCGCAGCAAAGCCCCGCACACTTGAGACGGACTGTCGCCCAACAGGGTCCTGTCGTCGCGGGTGTAGGTCATCGAGGCCACGATAGGCAGGTCGCTGATCGTGCGGGCGGTCTCGATCGCCAGCGACAACTCGCGGACGTCGGTGTGGGTCTCGAACAGCAGCAGGTCGACGCCGGAGTCGACCAGGGCGGCGATCTGCCGCCGGAAGGCGGCCGCCGCCTGCTCCGGCTGGATGCGCCCGAAGGGTGCCAGCCGCACGCCAAGCGGCCCGACGCTTCCCGCCACCAGGACGGGATCCTTGGGCGTCTCCGCGGCGCGGCGAGCCAGGCGCACGGCCGCGGCGTTGACCTCTTCCAGCTTTGTTTCCAGGCCGTGAGCCGCCAACTTGAACGGGTTGGCGCCGAAGGTGTTCGTCTCGATCAGGCGCGCTCCGGCCTCGATGTATTCCCGGTGGATCTCGGCCACCAAGTCTGGACGCGTCAGGTTGAGCTCGTCGAAGCAAGCGTCGATGGGCACACCGCGCGCGTGCAGCAACGTGCCCATGGCACCGTCGGCGAGCAGCGGTTCTCCCGAGGCGAGCCAGGTCCGCCAGGTTTCCGAACGCTCAGTCATCGGCAGGCTGCACGGGCCATCCGCTCCATTCGCGGCCACGGGACGAAAACGCCCCTTCGGGACGAAGAGGCGGTTCGCGGCATCTCGTCCCTCATCTTCCAGACCGCGCCTCGAACCGCGCGTTCTGCCGGAGTTGGCACCTTCCGCCGGCAGCGCCGACGGGGGTTGCCGAGGCATCGCAGGGCCGGTCCCTCCGCCTCTCCTGATGAGTGGATCGGCAGTCTAACACAGGCGCAAGCGGCGAGTCAAACGGAGAGTCTGGAGTCGTCCGTCATCAGTTCTCAGTTGTCAGTGAAAGGCAGCACAAGAAAGCACACGGCGCCTGTGGGGCTCGGCAGGTCCTTGCTCTTGACGGATGACTGACGACTAATGACTGACGACTGGTATTGCCGCCCCTTGTCTCCTGTGCTAGAGTCGGCGCCACTTCGGGAGCACTGGGTCGCAGATCCCCGCTAGGCAGGAGGGATTTCCGGCCGGGTGAGGGCCCATGGGCCCTCATGGGGGTCGCCTCAAGTGCGCGCCAGTTGGGAGGCGAATATGGAGTCGAACCGCATGCAAGGGACGGTGAAGTGGTTTAGCCGCGTCAAAGGCTACGGCTTCATCGCTCCCGATGACGGGGGGAAGGAAATCTTCGTCCATTTCAGCGGGATCGAGGGCGAAGGTTACCGGAACCTCGAAGAGGGGCAGCAGGTGACCTACACCGTGGAGGACACCCCCAAGGGACCGCAGGCCGTCGCCGTGAGGGCCGTCGCCAGCGACAAAGCCTGATCCGACTCTCCCACCACGCACCTTCGACCTCCGGCGCCGGCGCGCCGGAGGTCTTCATTTCGACGCCTGCTACAATACCGCCGTGGGCACGCTCTACCTGGTGGCGACTCCGATCGGCAACCTGGAGGACATCACGCTGCGGGCCCTGCGCCTCTTGAAGGAGGTCGGCCACATTGCCAGCGAGGACACGCGGCACACCGGTCGGCTCCTGCAGCACTACGGCATCGAGACCCCTCAGATCAGCTACCACGAGCACAACAAACGCGCCCGGCTGGGGCGCATCCTGCGCGCCCTCGAGACGGAGGATGTGGCCCTGGTCTCGGACGCCGGAACGCCCGGGCTCTCCGATCCTGGATACGAGCTGGTGCGCGCCGCCCTCGACGCCGGCCACACCGTCCGGCCCATCCCCGGGGCATCGGCGCCGGTGGCGGCGCTGGTCGCCTCGGGCCTGCCGAGCGACGCCTTCCTTTATCTCGGGTACCTGCCGCGCCATGCGGCCGAGAGGCGCAAGCTGCTGAAGGGGATCGCCTCCGAACCGCGTACGCTGGTGTTGTTCGAAGCGCCCCATCGGTTGCGGTCGGCGCTGGCCGACCTGGTGCGCGCTCTGGGCGGCGAGAGGCCGGCGGCGGCCTGCCGCGAGCTGACGAAACTCCACGAGGAGATTCGACGCGGATCCCTCTCCTCGCTGCAGGCCTACTTCGCCGACAAGCCTCCGCGCGGCGAGTTCACCTTGGTGGTCGGCGGGGCGGCCGCGGCGGCGTGGGACGAGGCGGGCGTGCGGAAAGAGCTGCGCCGGCGCCGGCGACTCGGAGAGAGCCCGACGAGCGCGGCGCGCGCCGTGGCCGAGGCCTCCGGCTGGATCCGGCGGGAGGTCTATCGATTGGCGGTGGAGGGCGAATGAACCTGGACGATGTGGGGAGGATCTCCGCGCTGGACAAGGACGGGATGCTGGCCAAGATCGAGGCACTGCCAGGGCAGCTCGAAAACGCCTGGCGTCTTGGGGCAGACCTTCCCTTGCCGGCGTGGAAGGACCTCCGTCAGGTGATTCTGTGCGGCATGGGAGGCTCGGCCATCGGGGCCGACCTGGTGGCACACTACGCTCAGCCGTCAGCGCGAGCCGCGCTGCACGTCTGGAGGGGATACGACCTGCCGCCCTGGGCGCGCGGCCCGGAGACGCTCGTCGTCGCCTGCTCGCATTCGGGCAACACGGAGGAAACCCTGACGGCCTTCGAGGCGGCGCGCGCCAACGGAACACAGATTGCGGCGATCACCACCGGCGGCGAGCTGGCGAAGCGGGCCCGTGGGGCGGGGGCCGTTCTATGGACCTTCGAGCATGCGGGGCCGCCCAGAGCGGCCGTGGGATTCTCTTTTGGGTTGACCCTGGCCTTGTTGTGGCGATGCGGGCTGGTGCCCGACCCGTCCAAAGAGATCGAAGAAGCCGTCGCCGCCATGCGCAGTCAGCAGCAGGCCTTCGGGGCGGCGGTGCCGGCAGTGCACAACCCAGCCAAGCGCATGGGCGGTCAGTTTATGGACCGCTGGCCGTTGCTCTTCGGTGCCGGCCTGACGGCGCCGGTGGCTCGGCGCTGGCGCACGCAGATGAACGAACTGGCCAAAGCCGGGGGGAGTTTCGAAGAGTTGCCGGAGGCGAATCACAACGTGGTGTCCGGTGTGGTGCAGCCGGCCGGCGTGGCCCAGAGGATCATGGTCGTTTGCCTGCGGGCTCCTCTGGACGATCCGCGCCTGGTGCGCCGCCTCGACGCCACGCGGCACATCTTCATGGTCGAAGGGTTCAACACCGATGCCGTTGACGGGGTGGGGGACAACCGCCTGGCTCAGCAATGGACGTGTTTGCACTACGGGGACTATGCCGCCTTCTACCTGGCGATGGCCTACGGCCTCGATCCGACGCCGATCCCGGCGATCGAGAGTCTGAAGGATCAGCTCGCCCGCGGCTGACAGCGCGTCCTCGCTTGTCAAGCTCGCCCTCACCCTGACCCTCTCCCTCCGGGAGAGGGGACTCGGGCTCCCTCTCCCGGAGGGAGAGGGTGGGGTGAGGGCGAGCTGCCGAAGAGGCAATGGTCACGGCACGTACGGCGGCAATTCCATCACGTAGAACCGGCCGCCGATCGATTTCACCGTGAAGGTGAACTCTCGGGTCCGCTGGCCGGTGTCCTCCGCGCCGCAGCAAGGTCCGATCTCGAAGGTTGATCCGTCGTCGTTGGCCAGCTGGACGACGAAGGAATAGGTTTCCCCGCCGGCGGCCTCGCGGCTGACCACGGTCTGAATGGGCAAACAGACCCCTCCGTTCTGCTCGCACCAACGGCCAAGAAGGGCAGCGGAGTCGGTCGGGTCGACGTCCGGGTTGTCATCCTGCAATGCATCGTACGGGCCCCCGTACAGAATGGCGGCGTCATCGTAGTAGCCGTCGTGCAGCGAAGCGAGGTATCTGGTCAGGACGTACTCAGCCTGATCCGTGTTGACTCCGGCGCAGGCCGCCAGAACGACGGCCGCCGCTGTCAAGGGCGGAATGGATCTTCGCAGGCTGATCATGAGAGGGCGCTCTCCAGGCGTCAGCGACCACACCATCCCGGCCATCTCGCCGCCTCGGGCGGTGCGCGGTCCGAAAGGGTGTCGTGCCGGGAGTATATGGCCCTCGTCCAGTTCTGACCACCTGCCACTGACCACTAACCACTGACCACCGAACATTGACCACTGGGTATAATGCCCTCTCCATGCAGCTTCGCCCGCGGCGTCGACCGGTTCTGCTGCTGGCGGCCCTCGGCCTTGGAGGCGGCTTGTTGCTCGCCGCGGCGCTCTCCGCGCCGAGACTGGTCGCCATTGCGCCGGCCGACTCCTCCGAGAGCGTCTCAAGCAAAGCCCCCTTGCGCATCACGTTCAGCCGGCCGATGGACCGCGCCTCGGTCGAGTCGGGATTGGCGATCGATCCCCGACCTGCCGGAACCCTGCGTTGGGACGGAACGACGCTGGTCTTCGAGCCGAGCGAAGCCTGGCCCGTCGGCGGCCACGTCAGCGTTCGCCTGGCCGGTGCCCGGTCGGCGCAGGGCTTGCCGCTGCTGGGCGGTGCGGCGTGGTCCTTTGAGATCGGGGTGCCGCGCGTGGCCTACCTGTGGCCGGCTGACGGCCCGGCGGACATCTACGTGCGCGCCCTGGACGATTCCGATCCGGTCCGGCTGACGACCACCGCCGGTGTGCTCGACTTCCAGGTGACCGCCGACGGCGCAGCCCTGGTCTACTCCGCGCAGACAACCGGCGGAGACAGCGAGTTGAGACGCCGGGACCTCTCCAGCGGGGCCGACGAGGTGCTTTACGCCTGCCCGGCTGGTTCTATCTGCCGCCAGGCAACATTGTCTCCCGACGGTCAGTGGTTGGCCTTCGAGCAGGAGGACCACGGCTCGGACACCGCTTCGGCCGCAGAGGATTCGGTGGCGGTGCGGCTCTACTCCGTTGGCTCGAACGCCACGGCCTTCGCCGTGGCGCCTGCCGACCACTCCACCACGAGGCCGTCCTGGTCGCCGGCCAATGCCCTGGCCTATTACGACCAAGACCTGCGGGCGTACGCCTTCCTGAACCATCCGGGTTCGCCGGAGCAGTCGCCCGACAGCTTTGTTCCCAATGCCTTGGGCGATCGCGGCGTCTGGTCGCCGGATGGGGAGAGCTTCGTCTTTCCGGAACTGGTCTTCGTCGCTGCGTCGCCAACCGACGGCAGCGAGGGGCCGCCGGTCTTCTACAGCCACCTGTACCGACTCAACGTCGGCTCGGGCGCGATCCTCGACCTCTCGGGTGAGGAGGGATACCTCGTCGAGGACGCTGGGGCGGCCTACTCGCCGGACGGTCTGTGGCTGACGTTTTCGCGCAAGTATCTCGACCGCCCGCGTTGGACTCTCGGGCGACAGATCTGGCGCATGCGGTCGGATGGGCTGGATCCGGAGCCGCTTACGGACGAGCCCACCTTGAATCACTCGGCCCTGGCGTGGAGCCCCGACGGGCAGTACCTGGTCTACATGCTGTTCGATCAGATGGACATGACCCGCCCGGCGGAAATCTGGTGGCGATCGGCGGACGGATCCGGTTCGGGCCAGTTGGCCGTCGGCGGCTATGCCCCCGCCTGGACGCCGTGATCCCCATCGGAGCGCGCGCCCCGGATTTCGAGCTCCCCGGTATCGACGACCGCCGGCACCGATTGGTCTCCCAACGCGGCCGTGTGACCGTATTGCACATCTGGTCGGCCATGTGCCCATGGACGCAACGCACGGACGAACGGGTAGTGGAGGCCGCCCGGGCTGCCGGCGCGGACCTGTGGTCGGTGGCGGTCAACGCCGACGAGGATATCGAGCTCATACGGCGTGTGGCCGCCGAGCGCCGATTGCCGCTGGTGCTCCTGGACGCCGACCGCCGGGTGGCCGACTCCTATGGCGCCGCCGCCACGCCCCACGTGTTCGTCATCGACCAAGATGGGATCCTGCGTTACCAGGGGGCGCCTGACGACGCTCGATTTCGCGATCCCGAGCCGCAGCACCGCTACCTGGCGGAAGCGTTGCAGGCTGTGATTCGAGGGGAAGCCCCGGACCCGGCGACGACGCCGACGTACGGCTGCGCCATCGTCCGCGGCCTCTGACATGCCTGTCACTCTGCGTCACCTATCGGCCCAGACGAGCAGCGGCCGCCTCATCGTCAACACGTTCCATTGCCAGGAGGCGGCTCCGCGCGGCTTGCTGATTTGCCTGCCCGGTCAGAGCTACGGCTGCGACGGCCCGCTCCTTTACTACACGAAGCGCCTGCTGCAGGATCGTGGTTGGGACGCCCTTGGTCTGACATACGGCTTCCAGACGACCATGGCCGATCTCTCGGCCGAGACGTTGGCCGAATGCCTGGCCGAAGCGAAGGCCCTCGCCCGCGCGGGCATGGCGGAGAGGGCGTATGCGCGCCTTGGCCTGGTGGGGAAGTCTCTCGGTGCGAGCGTGCTGGCGTGGCTCATGCGGGACGAACAGAGCCTGGCTTCGGCGCGCTCGGCATACCTCACGCCCTTGCTAGGCACCCCGATGTTCGACGCCGCGTTCGTCGCCGGCACGGGGCCGGCCTATCTCGCCATCGGCACCCTCGATCGTTTCTACGAATCTGGCGCCCTCGAACGTCTCCAGTCGCAGAGAGCGTTCCGCCTGCGTGTCGTCGAGGGGCAGGGGCACGCCTTCGATTTCGACGGGGAGCTGGAGTCCAGCTTGCGCGATCTGCGGATGGTCGTCGAGGATCTGGTCGACTTCTTCGACGGAGACGAACCGGCCGGCCAGGGGAAACGCGCGGCCTGACCTACCCCTCGCTGAAATCCCCCATCTCCGGCTGGAGGGTCCGCAACAGGTCCTGCGCCTCGAGCAGGATGCCTGCATTGCGAATGCCGGCGCCGATGGAGACCGTCGTGAGATCCGTCAGGCGACGATCGGCCAGCAGCCGCAAGGACCGGACGAGGCCGTAGGGCGATACGGCGCCGGGCGGATATCCCGTAACGCCCTCGACTTCATCGGCCGTCGCCACGGTGAGGCGCGTGACTCCGAGGTGTCGGCGCAGCTTCGGCCAGGACGCCTGGCCGGGCCCGGGCATGAGCACCAGGACGAACTCGCCGCCCTCCAGGCGAAAAAGCAGCGAACGAACGATCTGTTCCGGCTCCAGGCCGCGCTCGCGGGCCGCCTGCTCAAGGGAACGCACCGGCCCGGCATGAAGGTGAAGCCGGTACTTGACCCCCAGTTCATCCAGTGCCGCCGTCACGGGAGTCGAAGTGTGCATCCATCCATTGTAGCCAACCGGCGGCCGAGCGCATGCTATCCTTGAGCCCATGGCTGCGCCGGCCTCGAACAAGTGGACCGTGATGTTGGCCGTCGGAACCGGGGTGTTCCTTGCGACGCTCGACGGCAGCATCGTCAACGTCGCGCTTCCGACGTTGACCCTCGAATTCCGCACAGCCTTCGCCGTGGTGGAGTGGGTTGTCCTGGCGTACCTGTTGGCCGTGGCGACGTTGCTCCTCGGTATGGGACGCCTGGGCGACATGTTGGGAAAGAAGCCGGTCTACCAAACCGGCTTCGCGGTGTTCACCATCGGCTCCGTGTTGTGCAGCCTGTCGACGACGATAGGCTCCTTGATCGGCTTTCGCATCCTGCAGGCGGTCGGTGCCTCGATGGTGCTGGCGCTGGGCACCGCCATCCTGACCGAGGCCTTCCCGGCGTCGGAGAGAGGCAAGGCCCTCGGGCTGAGCGGCACGGTGGTCTCGATCGGCATTGTCGTCGGGCCGGCCCTCGGCGGCTTCCTGCTGGACGCGTTGTCCTGGCACTGGATCTTCCTCGTTAACCTTCCGGTCGGGATCATCGGCCTGGTTTTGGTCGGCCGCTACGTCCCTTCGGCGCGGCCGGTGCGGGCCGGGCGCTTCGACCTCCCGGGCGCGGCCTCGATGTTCCTCTGTCTGCTCGCCCTCCTGTTGGCGCTGACCGAGGGGCCGCGCATGGGCTTCCTCGACCCTCGCATTCTGGGCCTGATGGCCGCCTCGGCAACGTTCCTCTTCCTGTTCATTCGGGCCGAGAAGCGCTCGGCCCATCCGATGGTGGACCTCGGATTGTTCCGTGAAGGCCTGTTCAGCATCAACCTGGCGACAGGTTCTCTGGCGTTCGTCGCTCTCTCGGGTTTGCTGCTGCTCATGCCTTTCTATCTTGAAGGCGTCCTCGGCTATCCGCCGCACCAGGTTGGCCTGCTGATGGCGGCTGTGCCGGCCGGGCTGGGGGTCACGGCGCCGATTTCGGGGATCCTTTCGGACCGCGTGGGAACGCGGTCCATCTCCGTCGCCGGACTGGCCGTGCTGCTGGCCGGATACGTGGCGCTGACGGGCCTTGACCTGCGAACGAGTGCCCTGGGCTACCTGGCCCGCTTCACGCCCATCGGCGTCGGCATGGGACTATTCCAGTCTCCCAACAACAGCGCGATCATGGGGACGGCGCCGCGCGAGCGGCTGGGAGTCGCCTCGGGCTTGTTGGCCCTTACCCGACTCGTCGGCCAGATCACCGGCATCGCCGTATTGGGAGCGCTGTGGGCCTCGCGTACAGCGGCCTCCGCAGGGACCGCCTGGCACGGAGATCCGTCGACCGCGCCCGCCGCGGCCCAGGTCGCCGGGCTGAGGGACACTTCTGCTCTGGCGGTGGTCCTGGTGGGCGCGGCCTTGCTGCTCGGCGGGTGGGCGCTCAGGAGCGAGCGGGGCCTCCGGTAGCGGGGAGATATCAGAGATCAGTCATCAGTGATCAGTCATCAGTTATCAGCCGTCTTTTGACATACCTCTGTCATCGACAAGCGAAGACTGAAGCCTGAAACTGAAAACCGAAAACTGAAAACTGAAAACTGAAGACTGAAAACTGACGACTCGCTGGAGGCAGCCGGCATCATGCGCAACATCACAGCCGTCCTCGCGTTGTCCGGCCTGTTGGCGGCCTGCACTCCGTCACCGCTGCCTCATTCCGTCTACTACCTGGAGGGCAAGGATGAGGCGGCCCAAGTGCGGCGCCTGGACGCCGATGGCGAAAGCGCCCAGGTCACCCATGAAGAGTCCGGGATTCAGGAATTTGCCGTTTCTCCCGCGGACGGCAGCCTGGCGATTGTCACCAACAACCAGCTCTTCCTGACGGATGCCGACGGCGGGAATCGTCTACGGATCGCGGACGAGAGCGACGTGGACAGGCGCGTGGACGACCCCGGCTTCACCACAGCGGTCAGCAGCCCCGTCTTCTCGCCCGATGGGCAAACGCTGGCCTATGCCCTCGACGGCCTGCATCTCTACGATGTGGCCACGGGCCTGGACGACCATGCGCTGTTCAACCTGGGCAACCTGTTGGGCGAGCCGTCGGTGTTCGCCAAGGAGCTCTACTCGCCCGGGCCCTGGTCTCCCGATGCGAGCAAGCTCCTGATCGTGATGGGCTACTTCGAGGGAAGCACGCTGGCCGTGATGGACCTGGAGGCGGAGCAGCCGTACACGCGGTTGCGATCCAACGGGCCTGTGTGCTGTCAGGTCAGCTGGACTCTGGACGGCGGTTCGGTGCTGGTGGCGAACCCGGACTACACGACCGTCGAGCCAGGGCTTTGGCGCTACGACGCCGAGACGGGGCAGGAGTCTGTCATCCTGGCAGGGGCCGGGGAGGACAACAAGCGTCACTACGTCGGTTGGCCGCTGCAGCTGCCGTCCGGCGAGCTGCTCTTCTTCGACGGCTACATCCACTTCGATCCCGACGTCGGCATCCCGTTGACGATGGTGCGCAGCAACTCGGACGGCTCGAACATCACCCCGGTCCGCCCGGAGGAGTTCCATGTGTGTGACGTCCTCTGGTCGGACGACGGATCGCTGGCGCTCATCCTGCAAGGCTGCGGGGAGGGCAACGCGCAAGTCGTCCTGGCGAGGGCCGACGAAAGCCCATTGCAGGTGTTGGTCGAGGGGGAGCGCATCCGGGGTATGGCCTGGGGACCGTGAGTTATCAGTTGTCAGTCGTCAGTCATCAATCAAGAACAACGCGACCGCCAGCCTACTGAACACCGCTGGCCGAGGACTGGGAACTGGGAACTGGCTACTGGGAACCGGCTGTTTGGACCTGCTGTATAATGTCGCGGCCGCTTGGATCGGGCCACGACCGAGACGGCCACCTCGGTACGGAATCCCGCCCGGCATGGGCGGGTCTGTTTCCGGGAAGGCTCCCGGCTCGAGGCATCTCACTCATCAGGAGGAGATAGCCATGTCCACAACCCCCGCCGCTCCTCGCAAGAAGGTCACCACCCTCGCCCTGCGCCAGAAGAAGGCGCGTGGGGAACCGATCACCATGCTGACGGCCTACGACTTCGCCACGGCCCAGGCGGTCGACCGCGCCGGGCTGGATACGATCCTGGTGGGCGATTCGCTCGGCATGGTCGTGCTCGGTTATGAGACCACACTGCCGGTCACCATGGACGAGATGCTGCACCACTGCCGCGCCGTGTCCCGCGGCGCCGCCATACCCCTGCTGATCGGGGACATGCCGTTCCTTTCCTATCAGGTTTCCACCGAAGAAGCGGTGCGCAACGCCGGCCGTTTCTTGAAGGAAGGCGGCATGGACGCCGTCAAGCTGGAGGGCGGACGGGAGCGGCGCCAGGCCGTCGAGGCGATCGTCGGTGCGGGGATCCCGGTCATGGGCCACCTCGGCCTGACGCCCCAGTCGGTCCACCAGCTGGGCGGATTCCGGCCCCAAGCGCGCGACGCCTCGGCCGCCGTTCGCCTGTTGGAGGATGCCCTCATCCTGCAGGACGCCGGCTGCTTCGCGCTGGTTCTCGAATCGATTCCGGGACGGCTGGCAGACCACGTCTCGCGTCGGCTGGAGATCCCCACGATCGGCATCGGCGCCGGCCTCGGCTGCGACGGACAAGTTCTCGTGACTCACGACCTGCTGGGCCTGTTCGACCGCTTCACGCCGCGCTTCGTCAAGCGCTACGCCCAGTTGCACGCCGTGATGGCCTCGGCCTTCACCGCATACAAGGCTGATGTCGAAGCCCGGGCCTTTCCCGGCCCCGAACACACCGTCGACATGACGAACGAAGCCTGGGAAGCGTTTCTCGGGGCCGCAGGTGTGGGGAACCAGCCGGCCATGCCGCGGAAGGTGGATCGGTCGAAGGCTGACGCGGCGAAGTAGAACCGCAAGGCTCCGGCTCATTGCCCATGACCGATCGCACCACTTCCGGGCTTGACCAGGCCCTCATCGTCGGGACCGGCGCCATGGCGTGTCTCTTTGGCGCCCGGCTGGCTCCGTTGGTGAACGTGACCATGCTGGGGACCTGGCCAGAAGGGCTGACGGCGCTCAGCCAGCACGGGGTTCGCCTCGAGGCCGGCGGCATGGAGCAGATCCAACGCGTGCGCGCCACCTCCAGTCCGGCCGAATGTCGCGGCGCGCGGTTCGCCTTCGTGCTGGTCAAGTCCTGGCAGACGCCGCGCGCCGCCAGGATGTTGTCCGCCTGCCTGGCGCCAGACGGGCTGGCCCTCACGCTGCAGAATGGCCTGGGCAACCTGGAAGTGCTCGAGGCGGCTCTGGGTAGGGACCGGGCGACCCTCGGCGTCACTACGACCGGGGCGACGCTGCTCGGCCCAGGCCGCGTCCGGGCCGGAGGCGCCGGGCCAACGCACGTGGCGCGCCATCCGCGTCTTCTCCCGGCTGTGGCGCTGCTCCAGCAGGCGGGTTTCACGGTGGAAGTCTCGGACGATGTCGAGAGTCTGTTGTGGGGGAAACTCGCCGTCAACGCCGCCATCAACCCGCTGACCGCCCTGCTGCGCGTGCCCAACGGTCGCCTGCTCGAGTTGCCGGAGGCGAGGACGCTCATGGGCGCGGCCGCGACCGAAACGGCGTCGGTGGCGCGCGCCGCCGGCATTCGCCTGCCGTACATCGACCCGGTTGCCCAGGCGGAGCAGGTCGCCGAGCGCACGGCGGCCAATCGATCATCGATGCTGCAGGACATCGAGCGCAAGGCTCCGACGGAGATCGACGCCATCAACGGCGCTGTGGCGGATGACGGCGACCGGCGCGGCGTTGCGACGCCGGTAAACCGCACCCTGTGGCGGCTGGTGCGGGCCGCCGTTGGCGCCGCCGGAGGGCCCCATGATCGTGGTGCATGAGTTCGGCCGGCTGCGCGCCGAACGCAGGCGCTTGCCCGAACCGGTCGGCTTCGTGCCGACGATGGGATACCTGCACCAAGGGCATCTCTCGCTGGTGCGGCGCGCCAGGAGCGAGAATCGTTCCGTCGCCGTCAGCATCTTCGTCAACCCGACCCAGTTTGGACCGCAGGAGGATCTGGCTGCTTATCCACGTAACCTGGACCGCGACCTGGCCCTGCTGGAGGGAGAGGGCGTCGACCTGGTGTGGAACCCTGAACCTGAGACGATGTATCCGCCGGGGTTCCAGACCTGGGTCACGGTGGAGGAGGTCAGCCAGGGACTCGAGGGCGAACGCCGACCGGGCCATTTCCGCGGCGTCGCCACCATCGTCGCCAAGCTCTTCCATGCCGTCGCCCCGCAACGGGCGTACTTCGGGCAGAAGGACGCCCAGCAAGCGGCCGTGATCCGCCGCATGTCAGCCGACCTCGATTTCGATCTCGAGGTCGTCGTATGCCCGACGGTGCGGGAGCCCGATGGGTTGGCGATGTCGAGCCGGAACACCTATCTATCCGTTGAGGATCGCCGCGCCGCTCCCGTTCTCTATCGCGCCTTGAAGGCCGCCGAATCAGCGTTTGCCGCCGGCGAGCGCGACGCGCAGCGGCTGCGCGAGATCCTGCAAGAGATCCTCGATCAGGAACCGCGTGCGAAACCGCAGTACGTTTCGGTCGCCGATCCGGACACACTGACCGAACTGGACGGACCCGTGACGCGGGCCCTGCTGTCGATGGCCGTGTTCATCGGGAAGACGCGCCTGATCGACAATGTGGTGATCGGTGAAACGAGGATCGCAGGCTAAAGCCTGCGCCTACCGTCGGAATGGTCCCGTCGACCGCCGACGGCTGATTGCTTCCCCAAGAGGTCTCCCATGCTCCTGACGATCGACATCGGCAACACCAACATCACCCTGGGGTTGTACGAGGGCGAGGCGATGCGGACGGCCTGGCGTCTCTCGACGGTTCACGAACGCATGCCGGATGAGTACGGCCTGCAAATGCTCGGCCTGCTCGAACATGCCCGCAGCGACCCTACGGAGCTGAGCGGAGTCGTCATGGCCTCGGTTGTACCGCCGCTGACGGGAACCTTCCTCAAGGCGTGCGAGAAGTACCTGAATCTGCATCCCCTGGTTGTGGACGCCGGAGTCAAGACCGGGGTTCGCATACGCTATGAAGACCCGAAAGCCGTCGGGGCCGACCGGGTAGCCGATGCCGCCGCGGTGTTGAAGCTCTATGGGGGCCCGGCGTGCGTCGTCGACTTCGGCACGGCGACGACGTTCAATGCCATCACGGCGGAAGGCGACTATCTGGGAGGGGCGATTTCCCCGGGGATCGGAATCGCCGCCGAGGCCCTCTTCCAACGCACAGCCAAGCTGCCGCCCGTCGACCTGCAGCGTCCGCCGGCCGCCATCGGGCGCAACACGGTACACGCCATTCAGTCGGGGATGGTCTTCGGCTACGCCGGGCTGGTGGAGGGGATGGTCGCCCGCTTCCGCAAGGAACTCGGCCCGGCGACGAAGGTCATCGGGACAGGGGGCCTGGTGGACCTGATCGCAGGAGAGACGGCCGCGATCGAGATCGTCGCGCCCTGGCTGACGCTGGATGGGCTGAGGATCATCTGGGAACTGAACCAGTGAGTCGTCAGTCGTCAGTCATCAGGTCTCCGTTTCCGTCTTGTTGGGTCTTGACTGACGACTGAGGGCTCTCTTTACCCCATCATTTCGACAAAGTAGCGCGGCGACAGGGGTTCGCCCGTTGCCGCGGCGATGTGTTGGGCCCAATCGAGGCGGGCGCCGGGGCGGAACACATGCTCGATCAGCCAGGCGCCGGCCTCACGCCGGCCGACGAGGCCGCCCACCTGGCGCTGCAGGCAGGCGCGCAGCTGGGCGCGCACCAGACTCCCCAGTTCGTAGTTGTGATAGTAGACGGGGAACAGCGCGACGTGGATCTTGGCCGCCCAGTCCGGGGCGTGGCGGCCGTCGGGCCGGCGGATCTGCTGGAAGCGCTCGACCAGATCCCACCACAAGGTGTCGAGGTCGGCCTCGGGGTTGCCGTACAACGCCCGCTCGAAGTGAGTCATGACCAGGCACCAGCGTGTGAACACCAGGGCCGAAGCGCGATCGCGCTCGCGGGCGGCGGCCGCCACCGCCGAGGCCTGTCCCGGCGGCACGCCGAGCACCTTGGTCAGCCACTCCTGCTCCCGCGAGACGCCGCCCATGAGGACGGCGATGGCTTCAGTGGTGAGGATGTGGGACGGCGTGCGCAGCAGCCAGGGCAGCGACGGATCCAGGTACTGTTCGTAGACGGCGTGGCCGAGTTCATGGTGCAGGGTTTCCGTCCAGCGCTCGTTCGATTCGAGGTTGTTGAGAGTCCGGATGTCCCCCTGGCGGTCGATATGGGTGCAGAAGGCGTGCTGGTTCTTGCCCGGCCGGGGGTACAGGTCCGAGCGAGCCAGGACCGGGCGCACGTCCATGCCTAGGCCGTCGTAGGTCGTCGTCGCCAGCGCCACCGGGTCGCGGCCGGCGAACAGCGCATCCAGATCCACCTCCCCGAGCGGGTCGGGCTTCTGGAAGAAGCGGTCGGTGTAGTGCCAGGGTTGCAGCTCTCCCACGGGCACGCCGAAGCGTCGGCTGCGGGATTCGTCGATAGCGGCTTTGACGTCGCCGAAGGCGGCCCGCGACTGCCGCTCGAGATCTTCGAACAGGTCGAGCAGTTGTCTCTCGTCGATTTCGCTGACCTGAAGCGCACGCTGGAAATGGTCGCGGAAGCCGTTGTCGCGAGCTGAGCGGTTGCGCAGCTGGGCCAGGCGGCGGATACGGACGGCAACCTCGCCGCCGACCTGCTTGCTGGCTTCCCAGGTGCCGCGTGCCTCCTCGGCGTCGGTCGTCTTGGCCAGGATTTCGTCGATCTGGTTGTCGTTGAGCGAGGCGCCATCCACTTCGCCGCGGAAGTTGGTGTAGCGCTCGCGCACCTCCGCTTCGACCTGGGCGATCTCCTCCAGCGTCGCTTCGTCCTGTTGCCAGGTAGCGGCCGTCAGGTAGATCAGGGTCAGCTGGCGCGCCGCCTCCGTATCCTGGCCCGCCGCGGACTCGCGCAATTCCTTGGCTGTGCGGAATCGATGCGGGTCGGCCCAGAAGCGCATGAACGCTGTCTGGGCAGCCTGATGGGCCTGGATGGCCTCCGGTGTGCCGCGCGTCGCCGCCTCCCACTCGGCCAGCGTGTAGGCCTTTTCGAGGGGGGCGGCCTGGTGCGTGGTTTCGGCAATGAACGAGTCAACGGTTGTGGACATCGATTCTCTCGGAGCACGGGATTGCTGAAGTATAAGGCCTGGAAAGAGGACACAGAGGAACGTCGACGTTGGCAGCCGCGGCGGGCCCGCAAAAAGGCAACGGCCGCCTGGCCCTTCGGCTTCGGCGCCTCGGCCTTCGGACCAGGCGACTTCGCTCAGGTTGTGATGGTTCGAGGCTGACGGCGGACAGCGGAGGTGGGGAGCCTCATGCCGGGGCAATGTACAATCGCCCAGTATGACTCTGACCCTCACCGACCACGAACAGTCGCTGCTCGACGGCCGCGCCGGCCCGGCGACCCAGCTGGCCATGCGGATTCTCGTGCGCATGGCGGAGTTGTTCGAGGCCGGGTCTTTCCTGCCGATCACACGGGCGCACATCGACAGCGCCATCTATCTGGGGCAGGCCACGCTGGAGTTCGCCGAGCGGCTGGCTGAGCTAGGGGCGCAGGTCGCCGTGCCGACGACCCTCAACGTCAGCGGCGTCGACGAGCACGGCTGGCGCGAGTGGGCCGTTCCTGCAGAGTGGGCCGAGAACGCCCGCCGCCAGATGGTCGCCTACGAACGCATGGGTTGCCGCCCGACGTGGACGTGCGCGCCGTATCAATCGGAGGAGGCGCCGCACTTCGGTGAACAGATCGCCTGGGGGGAATCGAACGCGATCGTCTACGCCAACTCGGTCCTTGGTGCGCGCACCGAGCGCTATCCCGACCTGTTGGACATCTGCGCTGCCGTGGCGGGGCGCGTGCCGGCCTTCGGCCTGCACCTGGACGCCAACCGCGCGGGAGACGTGCTCTACAACCTCCGGACAATTCCGCTGCGGTGGACGCAGGAGGATGCGTTCTACCCGGTCCTGGGCTTTGTTGTCGGCGCCGAAGCGGGCGACCGTGTCCCTGTGTTGGACGGGTTGGGGGTTCGACCGACCGCCGATCAGCTGAAGGCCTTCGGGGCCACGGCGGCCTCCTCCGGGAACGTCGGGATGTTCCACTGGATCGGGGTGACACCGGAGGCGCCCACGCGCGCCGCAGCCTTTGCCGGCCGGGCCGTGCCGACGGCAATCGACATCTCGCCCGACCGGCTGCGCGCCGCCCGACGGGAGTTGAGCACTGCGGGGAGTGGTCCGCTGGACCTGGTGGTGCTCGGAAGTCCTCATTTCTCGCTGGACGAGTTCCGCGCGCTGGCGCCCCTTCTGCAGGGACGCCGCCGGCATCGCGATGTCGAGTTCCTGGTGACGACGAGTCGCGCTGTGGCTCACCTGGCACGCAAGGCCGGCTTGCTCGATCCGTTCGAAGCCTTCGGTGGGCGGCTGACGGTTGACACATGCATCCTGGCATCGCCCATGTTGCCGCCTTCCGTCCATCGGCTGATGACCAACTCCGGCAAGTACGCCTACTACGCCCCGGGGATGCTGGGTGTCGAGGTCGCCTTCGGCGGCCTGGCCGACTGTGTGGAGTCGGCGGTGCAGGGCCGCGCCACCATCCTCGAAGAACCATGGAGCGCCTGAATGAGCGATCGTCCGCCGCGTCGACAGATCTCCCATCAAGGCGCCGAATCGCACCGTCGCTCGTGGAAGCGGCTCGCCTTCGGGCTCGCCTTGTGTTTGGCGGTGTTGGCGTGTTCGGTCACCGGCGCGCCCCCGACCGCGACGGCGGCGCCCACCGTGACGGCCTCCCCAGTTCCGCCCACTTCGGCCAGCGCGCCGCCGACGCCGACCCCGCTGCCTCCTTCGCCGACCCCGCTCCCGGCGGTCATTCAGGCCAGCTCGATCGAGCGGCTCGCACCCAGCTTGAGTTTCGCCCATGGCGAGCTCGTCCGCAGCTTGGCCTTTTCTCCGGATGGGACGACCCTGGCGGCGGCCGTCGGGGATCAGGCCGGCACGATCCAGTTGTACGAAGCGGCCACTGGCCAACCGCTTGGCACCCTCCAGGGCCATGAATCGATCGTCTGGGGATTGGCCTTTTCACCCGACGGTCGCTTTCTCGCCTCGGCCGCCAGAGATCACACCGCCAAAGTGTGGGACTGGCGCGCCGGATCTCTGGTGCGGTCGCTGGACTTCCCCAATGAGGTCACCAGCGTCGCCTTCTCGCCCGACAGCCAGATCTTTGCCGTCGGCGGTGTCAAGGAGTGGCCGAACGCCGCCATCTGGATGTACCAGGTCGATACCTGGCAGCCCCTCCTGACGTTGGCGGAGTTCTGGAACATCCCCGCCATCGCCTTCTCGCCGGACGGGACGAGGGTCGTGGGGGGAGGCACGTCGCGCAACGTGCGAGTCTGGCGAACCAGCGACGGCGACGGACTTTCCACTCTGTATCACTCGGGACAGGTCTCCAGCCTTGCCATCTCGCCCGATGGTTCCACCGTGGCGACGGGGTTGTGCCAGACATCGGCGAACAATGAGTGCGCCGTCGGTGCGGTGTGGATGTGGAACCTTTCCACCGGGAGGCTCATCCGCAAGCTGGCCGACTTCCCAACGATTGTGGAAGGTGTGGCCTTCTCGCCCGATGGATCGCTGGTGGTCGCCGTCTCGCGCGATGGGACCTTACGAGCCTACGACGCCTCGGGCGGCAGGCCGCTGCTGGCCGTCGCCGTGCCCGTCGCGGCGGAGCCTGTCTCGGTCGATGCGCTGGCGTTCTCCGCCGACGGCCGGTTCATCGCCACTGGCGGCGCGTGGAGGATCGACCTGTGGACGGTATCGCCCTGATCCGCGTGAGGCGACCGTGGAGATCCTGACTCGGGCGAAACCCCTCGTCCGCGGCGTGGCGGAGGGCGAAGCCCTCGTCTCCCGCGAACCACTCTCGTTCTGGGGCGGCTACGACCATCGCACCGGCGAGATCATCGACCGGCGCCACCCCCTGGTCGGCATGCGGGCGGCGGGACGAATCCTGGGTCTTCCTTACGCTCGCGGTTCGAGCACGACGACGGCCGTCTTGCTCGAAGCCCTGCGCGCCGGCACGGCGCCGGCCGCCATCCTCACCACAGGAGTCGACACCTTCTTCGCGCTGGCCGCCATCGTCGGCGAAGAGCTGTTCGGCACGGCGTTCCCGGTCGCGGCCGTGGACCCGCGGGACTTCGAGCAGCTCCCCAACGGTCGTTGGCTCCGCCTGGAAGTCGACGGTACAATCTATCTTGTCCGCTGAGACAAGGCGGGTGCGGGCGTGGACGCTCCCCTGAAGTCATCTCACATCCCCGCGCTGGACGGCCGGCGCATCCTGCTGGGAGTCACCGGTTCGATCGCGGCCTACAAAGCCGCCGACTTGGCTTCGCGTTTGACGCAGGCGGGAGCGTTGGTCGACGTGGTTCTGACCTCCGCCGCACGCCGCTTCGTCAGCCCGCTGACCTTCACCTCGCTGACGGGCCGCCGCGCCTACGATGACGACGACCTGTGGGGCCAGGACGCCCACGTCCTGCACGTGTCGCTCGGGCGCGATGCCGAACTCATCGTTGTGGCGCCGGCGACAGCCCGCACCCTGGCCAGGTTGGCCACAGGGATGGCCGACGACTTGCTCGGGTTGGCGCTGCTCGCCTCGCGCTCTCCGCTGATCCTGGCGCCGGCGATGGATGCCGGGATGTTCGGCCACCCGGCCACGCAGGCCAATCTGGAGACGCTGCGCCAGCGCGGCGCCATCGTCATCGGTCCTGCCGAAGGGCGCATGGCCTCGGGATTGGTCGGGCCGGGCCGCATGGTCGAACCGGCCGAGATCGTCGGACATATCCGACGAGCCCTCGGCCGCGGCCGAAGCCTCTCCGGGCGGCGAGTGCTCGTCACCGCCGGCGGGACGCTGGAGGCGATCGATCCGGTACGCGTGATCGCCAACCGTTCCTCCGGGAAACAAGGATTCGCCCTGGCCCAGGCCGCTCTCGACCGCGGCGCCGACGTCACGCTCATCAGTGGTCCGTCGGCGCTGGCGACCCCGGTGGGCGCGGAGCGGATCGACGTCGAGACGGTCGATCAGATGCTGGCGGAAATCCAAAGCCGACTCGAGACCACCGACATCCTGCTGATGGCCGCCGCCGTCGCCGACTTCCGTCCCTCGCACGCGAATGAGGACAAGATCAAGCGCGGGGCAGGCGCCATCGACATCCACCTCGAACCCACCGCGGACATCCTGGCGACGGTCGCCGAACGCCGCAAGCGCAGCGGGGGCCCGCGCGTCGTCGTCGGTTTCGCTGCCGAAAGCCGCGATCTGGTCGGGCAGGCGCGCCAGAAGGTCAAGGCCAAAGGGCTCGACTTGATCGTGGCCAACGACATTACCGCCCCGGACGCCGGCTTTGCCGTCGACACCAACCGCGTGACCTTCGTCGATCGGGCCGAGAGCGTGCAAGAGCTGCCCCTGATGAGCAAGGCCGAGGTTGCCGAAGCCGTTCTGGATCGCGTGGAGCTGATCCTCGGACGACAGCGGCCGGCCGCCTGACGAGTTGCCAGTTCCCAGTTTCCAGCTTCCAGTATCAAGCGTCTGTAGGTCCACGGGTCGGGACTCTAGGAGGTTCTTGACTGGCAACTGGGAACTGGCAACTGGTAACCCATGATGGAAGCCAACGGGCCAGGCGGATCGGCTCAACGACGAGGAACCCTTCGCTTGGGCACCCAAGGTTTCGCCTTCGACGATTGGGTCGGACCGTTCTATCCGCCCGGGACGGATTCGAGCGATTACCTGGAAGCCTACGCCCGCCGCTTCTCGACCGTCGAAATCGACTCGACCTTCTACGGGCCGCCGCGCCCAACCGCCGTTGAGGGTTGGGCCGCCCGTACACCAATGGGCTTCCGCTTCTGCGCCAAGTTCCCTCGATCGATCACCCATGACCGCAAACTGGACGGAGCGGACGACGAGGCCCGGCTGTTCGTCGAGACGATGCAAGCTCTGGGCGAGAAGCTGGCCGTCTTGACGCTGCAGTTCGCCTACGACTTTACGCCCGACCTGCGGCCGCGGTTGGAAGCGTTCCTGCGCCGATTGCCGCCCGGCCCGCGCTACGCCGTCGAAGTGCGGAACCGCGGCTGGCTGACGCGCGACCTGACCGAACTGCTGGCGGAGCACGGCGTCGCCCTCGTTCTGCAGGATCTGTACTACATGCCGCGCATGGACTGGACGACGACCGGTTTCACCGTCATCCGCTGGCTGGGCCGGCGCAGCGACGTCGACCGGTTCGACCGATTGCAGATCGATCGCACGCCGGAGCTGACACGCTGGGCTGAACGGGTGCGTTCCTTCCTCGACGCCGGCCTGGATGTGTACGGCTACTTCAACAACCACTTCGCCGGCCACAGCCCGGGGAGTGTGCGCGAGTTTGAGGAGATCCTCGCCAGGACAAAGTGATTGAGGGCGGTTACCAGTTCCCGGTTTCCAGTCGCCAGTCAAAGCGTGTCGTGCACGGACTGGGAACCGGCGACTGGGAACTGGAAACCGGCCGCAGGCGCGCTACAATGAACAACAGCCGAAGGCGGGAAGCCGTCCCGCAAGCCGGAGGGACCGATGCCGACGTATGTCCTTCTCAGCAGCCTGACCGACGAAGGAGCACGCACGATCAAGAAGAATCCGCGTCGCATCAAGGAAGTCAACGCCGAGCTGGAGAAGCTGGGGGTTCGGGTGACGGCTCAGTACGCCACGCTGGGACCATACGACTTCGTCAATGTCGTCGAGGCGGCTGACAACCTGACCGTGGCGCGCGTCTCGGCCGAGTTGGCTTCGCGCGGCAGCATCAAGATCACAACCCTGCCGGCCCTCGACATCGACGCCTTTATCCAGTCGCTGCGCTAGACGTTCGGGCCCCGAAGGCGAAACGATGGAACTGGTCAGCGTCGCCCTCGAGATACCCCAGGAGGTCAACGTCATCCTGGGGCAGGCGCACTTCATCAAGACGGTCGAGGACCTGCACGAGGCTCTCGTCGGCGCCGTACCGGGCATTCAGTTTGGCCTGGCCTTCTGCGAGGCCTCCGAACCGGCCTTGGTGCGGGCCAGCGGGACCGACGCAGCGCTGGTCGATCACGCCAAGACCCAGGCCTTGCGGATGGGCGCCGGCCATGTGTTCGTGATCTTCCTGCGCAACGCTTATCCGATCAACGTGCTCAACGCCGTCAAGAACGTGCCCGAGGTCTGCCAGATCTTCTGCGCCACGGCCAATCCGGTCGAGGTCGTCCTGGCGGAAACCGATCTCGGACGAGGCGTGGTCGGCGTGATCGACGGTATCCGCCCCAAGGGAGTCGAGACCGAGGACGACGTTCAGGCGCGCCAATCGCTGTTGCGGCGCTTCGGGTACAAGGCCTGAACATGTCGCCGCGCCGATGCGGCGCCGGAATCCGCATCAGCCTGCTGGCGGTCCTGCTGGCCGCCTGCGCCTCGGGCAACCCCTCGCCCACCGGCGACTCGGGCGTCGAGGGGCATGTCTTCATCGGGCCCATGTGCCCGGTGGTCCAGGTGGGCACCGACTGCCCCGATTCACCTTACCAGGCACTGCTGGTGGTCGAAGACGGGAGGGGGCGCGAGGTGGGGCGGACCGAATCGTCCGCGGACGGCGCCTACCGCATTCCGCTTGCAGCGGGGTCGTATCGCCTCGTCCCTCAACCCGGCGAGAGTGGACTGCCGTGGGCCGAACCGATCGAAGTGGCCGTCGCGGAGGGAGTCTGGGTGCGGGTCGATATTCGTTACGACAGCGGGATACGCTGATGCCGCGGCGAGACGCCATCACCGACGTCCCCGGGATCGCCGTCGGGCATGCCGGCGACGTAGAGGCCCTGACCGGATGCACGGTCGTGCTGTGTGAGCAAGGCGCCGTCGGCGGGGTGGACGTGCGCGGCGGAGCGCCCGGAACGCGCGAGACCGACCTGCTGCGCCCGATGCACCTCGTCCAAGAAGCTCACGCCGTACTGCTGGCCGGCGGATCGGCCTTTGGGTTGGAGGCGGCGGGCGGCGTCGTCCGCTGGCTGGAGGAGCGGGGGGTCGGATTCGACACGCGCCTGGCGCGCGTCCCGATCGTCCCGGCGGCGATCCTGTTCGATCTCGGCTTGGGGCGCGCCGACGTCCGCCCCGATGCCGCCATGGGTTACGAGGCCTGCCGCCGAGCTTCGACGAGCGCCCCGGCCCAGGGGAATGTGGGGGTCGGGATGGGCGCCACGGTCGGCAAGATCTTCGGCATGGCGGGCGCGATGAAGGCCGGCGTTGGGACGGCCAGTTTCCGGGTGCAGGGCACGACCATCGGCGCCCTGGTGGCCGTCAACTCCTTTGGAGACGTGATCGATCCCGACGATGGGCGAATCCTGGCAGGCGCGCGGCCGGCGCGCCTCGGCCCTTTGCGGCTGGGAGGTCGTGGCCGGTTCGTCGACACCCAGGCGTGGATGGGCAGCCGTGGCGGGCAGACGATCCTGAGGCTGGCCAGCCGGGCCAACACCGTCATCGGTGTGGTGGCGACCGACGCGCGTCTGACGAAGGAGCAGGCCAACTGGGTAGCGCAAGCAGCCCACGACGGGATCGCCCGCACCGTTCGTCCGGCCCACACCCTGCTCGATGGGGATACCCTGTTCGCCCTCTCGACGGGACGACGGCGCCTCGACATCAACATCGTCGGCGCCTATGCCGCCGAAGCCGTGATGCGCGCCGTGGTGCGAGCGGTGCAGGAAGCGCACGGCGTCGGCCGGCTGCCGGCGGCGCGCGATTGGAATCCGGCCGGCCGCGGCGCAAAGCGGGAGGCGTGATGTTTCGACGCAAAGAAGAGGCTCAGGCGGCTGAAGGCGGCGACCGGGTCGATTCGGTGTTGGGCCCCGGGCTGGCCCTGACCGGCGCGCTGAGCGGCGCTGGCGGGGTGCGGATCGAGGGAGCCTTCGACGGCGAGATCGACTTGCGAGGTCTGGTCGTCGTCGGGGAACAAGGCCGAGTGACGTGCAAGCGCCTGCGCGCCGCCACGGTCGTTGTCGCTGGATCCGTCCGCGGCGACATCACGGCTCAGCGGCTCGAAATCACGCAAACGGGGCGCGTCTGGGGGGACGTCGTGACGGCGGCCTTCTCCACCGAAGAAGGTGCCTTCCTGCGCGGTCAGATCACGATGGAGGAGAAGGTCGACCTCGGCGCAGAGCGAGAAGAAGCGGCCGAGTAGCCAGTCGACAGCCGCCCGCTGCCAGCCACCAGCTTCCAGCCGTCAGTCGCCGGCACTGGGAACTGGAAGCTGGAGGCTTGAGCTAGGGCTGCACGAAGTCCAGCGCCCAGGACCCCGGATAGCTTTCCCCCGAATCGCTGGTGCAGGTCTGGACCTGCAATCCCGTCACCAGCGCGCCGGACTCAGCCAGGCGCACGGTGTACACGACCCCCTCCGTCATGGCGAAGTCCCCGTAACCCGAGCCGAGCTCCGGTTTGAGGCCGGTGTAGAAACGATCCTCTCCGGTGTCCCACAAGACGAGAACCTCGACGCCGGGAACGCCCTGTCCGGCGGCATCGAGGACGCGCACGCGAATTCGAGGGGCCGTCTGATCCGGGTCGCACTCGAGCTCCTGGCGTTCGATCTGGAAGGGCGCCCCCGGTGTGCGGCTGACGGTCGGCGACGGGCGCAAGGTCGGTGTGCGCGTGATGGTGGGGGACACCGTCGGTCGGGCGGGGGAGGCGGTGGTGGCCGGAGAGGGCGGAGGCGACGGCCGAACGCCGAGGTCGCCGGCAAGGCGCGCCAGCGCCTGCGCTTCGGAGACCGGCCGGCCCGACGCCAGGCGCGCCTGAGCGAGTGCCCCGAGCGTCTCGGCGGCGTTCGGGTCGGAGAACAGGGCCAGGCGTGCCTGAGCGCGCGGCAGATCGTCCGTTGCCGCGTAGGCCGAAGCGATCAGCGTCAGATAGTCGGCCTGGGCGTCCGCGCTCATCGCCGCCGGTGCGCCGCCGACGAGTTCGACCGGATCGATGGCCCACGCGTAGGTCAGCCCCCCGATCACCCCGAGGGCCAGCCCGATCAGCAATGGCACCAGGCCGCGGCTCATGGACTGGCGGTGGCCGGCGCGGGCGCGGCGTTCAAGTCGCGCGCCAGTCGGCTCAGGAGCTCCATATCGCTGGCGGCGAAACCCTGGCGGTTGGCGTAGGCGACGGCCTCGTCCACGATGGCGGCGGGGCTGGCCGGGCCGAGTTGGGCGAGACGCTGGACCGCCAGGTCGATGTCTGCCTCAGCCTGATAGGCCTCGGCGACCATGAGAACGTAATCCGTCCGATAGTCCTGGCGCAACGCGGCGGGGGCGGCGGTGGGAGCAGCGGCGGGGTGCAGCACCCAACCGTACAACAGGCCGCCCGCCAGGCCGAGGGCCAGTCCGATCCAGAAGCGGAGGTTGCGCAGCAGTTGTGTCATAGCTCGAAGCCAAACCCGTTTTCACAAGGAAAACGGGTTGGGTCGTCCCGCGGTTATAATCGCCAGGTGCCGAAGGTGGGACTCGAACCCACAATCCCGAAGGAACGCGATTTTGAGTCGCGCGCGTATGCCAGTTCCGCCACTTCGGCCGCGCGCTGAGTATAGACCACCGACCAGGGTCGGTCAAGACAACACCCTGGGACACCCCTAGGCCTCATGCGACTGGGCATCATCGGGCTTCCCTCGTCCGGAAAGACGACCATCTTCAACGCTCTCACCGGCGGCCGCCTGCCGACGGGCGAGGTCCACGCGCCCGGCCGCGTGGACGTGCACACCGCCGTTGCCGACGTGCCCGACGAGCGCGTCGAGGCGCTCAGCGCGCTCTTCCACCCGCGCAAGACGATCCACGCCAAGGTCACCTACGCCGATATCGGCGGGCTGCGGGCTGCCGTGGGCCGGGAGGGCCTGCCCGGACCGCTGCTCAATCACCTGTCGCAGATGGAAGGATTCGTCCACGTGGTCAGGGCCTTCGACGACCCGGCGATCCCGCACCCGGCGGGCTCGGTCGATCCGGGACGCGACATGGCGGCGATGGAATCCGAGTTCCTGTTGAACGACATGCTGGCGGTCGAGCGGCGTTTGGACAAGCTGGTGGAGGAGCGGCAGAAGGTCATGCGCGACCGGGCGATCATCGACCGCGAAGCGGCCTTGTTTGAGCGGCTGCAACAAACCCTCAACGCCTCCCAGCCCCTGCGCGGTCTGTCCCTGACCGCCGAGGAAGACCGCCTGCTCTCGGGCTTCGGGCTGTTGACGCGCCGTCCCATGCTGATCGTCGTCAACCTGGCGGAGGGTGCGGCGATGCCGCCGCTCCCCGCCGTCGGCCCCAAGGTTCAGGTTCTCGGGCTGCAGGGGAAGCTGGAGATGGAAATCGCCCAGATGCCGCCCGACGAAGCGGCGGAGTTCCTGCGCGAATACGGCATCGCCGAACCGGGACGGCAGGCGGTGCTGAGGGCCTCCTACGATCTGCTCGGCCTGCACTCCTTTTTCACCGTGGGCGAGGATGAAGTACGGGCCTGGACCCTGCCGCGCGGCGCCACCGCGCTCGAGGCGGCCGATACGATTCACACCGACCTGGCGCGCGGCTTCATTCGCGCCGAAGTCATCCCGCATCAAGAACTGATCGCACTGGGCGGCCTGACGGAAGCGCGCGCCGTCGGCAAGCTGCGCGCCGAGGGCAAAGACTACCTGGTGGCCGACGGCGACATCGTCCACATCAAGTTCAACCTGTGACGGAGGCGGCATGACCATGCCGGCGTACCAGCCCGGGCGCTGGGACCTGAGCGATCTGTTCCAGAGTTTCGAAGATCCGAAGATGGCGGACACCCGCGCCCACGTCGAGACGCGCGTCAGCGACTTCGAACGCAGCCGGGATCGCCTGAGTGAGACGGTGGACGCCGAGGTCTTCCGCGACCTGGTGGAGGCCTATGCGGAGATCGTGGCCGACGTCGAGCGGCTGACCGGTTTCGTTTCATTGAAATTCGCCGAAGATACCCAGGACCAGCAGGCCCAGGCGCGAACCGCCGATGCCTACCAGTGGGCGGCGGAGATCGACAACCGCATGCTGTTCTTCCGCCTGTGGTGGAAGGCTCTGCCGGCCGAGGCGGCCGAGCGCCTGATGGGCATCGCCGGCGACGTGCGCTACTGGCTCGAGGCGCTGAGGCTGCAGACGCCCTACACGTTGAGTGAGCCCGAAGAGCGGATCATCAACCTGAAGGACGTCACCGGCGCTCATGCGCTGGTGACCCTGTACGACACCCTCACGAACCGCTACACGTTCCGGGTCAAGGTGGACGGGGTGGAGCGGGAGGTGACGCGGGGGGAGCTGGATCCGTTTGTCCACAGCCCGAATCCCGATCTGCGGGCTGCCGCCTACCAGGAGTTGCTGAGGGTCTTCGGACGGGACGAAGTCCTGCTCGGCCAGATCTACCAGAACCTGGCGCGCGATTGGCACAGCGAGAACATCGGACTGCGCAAGTTTGCCAACCCCATGGCCGTGCGCAATCTCTCCAATGACATACCCGACGAGATCGTCGACACGCTGCTCGAGACGTGCCGGTCGAACGGCGAGATCTACCGTCGCTACTTCCGGCTGAAGGCCCGCTGGCTGGGTGTCGACCGCCTGCGTCGCTACGATATCTACGCCCCGCTGCTGGCCTCCCAGCCGACCATCCCCTTCGGCGAAGCTGTCCGCATGGTGCTGGACAGCTTCGCCGCTTTCGATCCTCGGATGGCCGACATGGCGGAGCGGGTCCTGCGGGAACGCCATTACGACGGCGAGATCCGCAAGGGAAAGCGCAGCGGTGCCTTCTGCGCCACCATCACGCCCAAGCTGACGCCGTGGGTGCTGCAATCCTACGAGGGCCAGCCGCGCCATGTGGCCACCCTGGCGCACGAGTTGGGGCACGCCATCCACTCGCAGCTCGCCTCCGGGCACACCATCCTGACCCAGCACGCCACCCTGCCGCTGGCCGAGACCGCTTCCACCTTCGGTGAAATGCTCCTGGTGGACCGGCTGATTCAAGCCGAGAAGGATCCTGAGGTTCGGCGCGATCTGCTGGTGTCGCGCATGGACGATAGCTACGCCACGATTCAGAGGCAGGCCTACTTCGCCCTGTTCGAGCGCGAAGCGCACGAGCGAACGCACGCCGGGGCGACGGTCGACGAATTGTCCGAGGCCTACCAGAAGAATCTTCGGGAACAGTTCGGCGACTCGCTGGATGTGAGCGATGAATTCCGTGTGGAGTGGGTGGCGATCCCCCATTTCTTTCACACGCCGTTCTACGTGTACGCGTACGCCTTCGGCCAACTGCTGGTCCTGGCGCTCTATCATCAGTACCGCCAGGAAGGCGAGGCTTTCAAGCCGCGCTACGTGCGCCTGTTGGAAGCCGGCGGATCCGATTCGCCCGAGCGGATCCTGACCGCGGCCGGGCTCGACATCCGCGACCCGGGTTTCTGGCAGGGCGGCTTCGATGTGCTGCGGGCGGACCTGGACGAGTTGGAGAAGCTGGGGTCCATTGCGACCTCGGCCGGCTGACTCGGCCGCTCACCCTCCGCCATCGGAGGGATTGCGAACGTTGGTCGGATGGAAAGAACCGCCCGCGGATCAGCGGGCGGTTCATATGTCGGCCGGTTGTGCGGGTGTAGCTTCAGCGGAGAGGGTGGGATTCGAACCCACGGTGGCCCAACGGGCCACAACGGTTTTCGAGACCGCCCCATTCAACCACTCTGGCACCTCTCCACCGAGGATTATACCAACGCAAGGGAAGTAGTCGGAATCCGGTGGTCAGCGGCGAGTGGCCGGTGGCGAGCCTCTGGTCTCACCGAAACCGGATTCGATTGGTACTCACCGGCCCCCGACCACCGGCCACGGATCACTCGCTCTTACCCTCAGCAGCTCTTCATACACCTTCTCATGGGCTGACAGTGTGATTTCCAGCGAGTGGGCCTCGGCCATGGTACGGGCGGCCGCACCCAGGCGCTTCCGCAGAGCCGTGTCGGTGAGCACGCGCCGCATCGCCCGGGCCATGCCTTCGATGTCACCCGGCTCAGCCAGCAGGCCGGCCCCGGGTGCTTCGACGGTCTCGGGCATGCAGGTCGCCCGGACAGCCACGATGGGCACGCCGCAGGCGGCCGCTTCCAGCACGACCAGGCCTTCCGCCTCGATCTCGGAGGCGATGACGAACAGGTCGGCGATGCGGTACAGGGCCGGAAGGTCGACCTCGGGCGAGACGAAGCCGAGGAAGTGCGCTCGATCGCCGAGACCGAGTTCCCGGCTCAGACGCCGGACGCTGCGCAGTTGCTTGCCGTCGCCGACGATCAACAGCTGAGCCGGATGACGGGCAATCACCGCGGCCGCGGCCCGCACGACATTGTCGACGCGTTTTTCCGTGTCCACCCGACCGACGTAGAGCAGGATGGGCAGATCGGAGTTCAGGCCGTAGGCGACCTGCAGTCGGCGGCGCTCCTCGTCGGAGACCTGGCCGGGATGGAAGCGGCGCAGGTCGACGCCGTTGCTGATGACGGTGGCGGCGCGGCCGACGTGTTCGAGGGCCAGGTCGGCGATGGCGCGGCTGGGGGCAACGACCGCGTCGCACTGGGCCAGGACTTCCTGCGCGAAGGCCCACAGGGCGACTTCGATCCCCTGGCGCAGGCCTGGCAGGTCCGGCGCCTGGGAGGAAACGTACCAGGGCAGGGCATGCAGAGTGATCGCCAGCGGAAGTCTCTTCTCCCGCGCCAGCGAGGGAATCGAGAACCCGGCCAGGAACGGGTCGTGCAGGTGGAGGATCTCGGGATGAAAGTCGTCCAACCGGCGGGCGATGTCGCCGCGCGACCAGAACACCCAACGCTGGCCGACGCGCGCCGGGTTGGGGATGGAGGCCAGACGGTCGACCCTCAGGCCACCGTCCTCCGTGGTATAGGGTTCCTGTCGATCGCTGGCGGTGAGGACCAGAACGGAGTGGCCTCGATCGGCCAGGCCTTGCGCCATATGACTGACCGCCATGGCCACGCCGCTGACCATCGGCGGGTAGGACTGGCACAGGAAGGCGATGCGCATCAGGCCGCGGCGCAGCGCGCCCGGGATTCCTGGTAAGAGATCCGCTCCATCATCTCGTCCGTGACGGTCCGCAGCTCGTGGGGTTCGACGTGCAGCTTCTCCGCTGGGAAGGGGAGCCAGGGGTCGCCGACGGCGATGTAGCACGTGCCTCCCATTTGCCAGTAGCCGATCGTTGGACGCCCGTAGAAGTGTCCGCGAATCTTGCGGCTCCACCGTTCCGGCACGTACACACCGATCGGCAGTACGGGGACCCGGCTGTCGAACGCCAGGCGCGCCGCGCCGACCTTGCCGCGCAGCATGCCGGCCCCGTGATTCAGCTTGCCCTCGGGATAGATCAGCACGGATTCGCCCTGCGAAAGGTACACCCGAGCGCGTTCCAGAGCCTCCACACCGTGACCCGGAGCGATGGGGATCTGCCCGGAGTGTTGGAAGACCTTGCCGATAAAGGGCAGCGTGAAGGATTCGGCCTGGATCATGCTGTGGAGCTTGTCGCGCAGGGAGAGGAAGATGAAGCCGTCCGTCACCCGGCCGTGGTTGGAGACGAGGATGTGGGGCCCTTCGCTCCAGTGTTGTCGGTCGATCCAATGTAGGCGATGGATCATCAGGACGCGATAGGTCCCCATGATCAGGCGCAGAAGCCAGTGAAGCGGAGACGGCAGGTGGTCAGAAGGCGTTCCCGCTCCCGCAGTGCCGCGGCGCAGGGCGCGAGCCAGGGCCAGTGGGGAGGCGTGGGGTTGGGAGGTGAAGTCGCGATTCATGGAGTGCCTTTGCGAGCCCGCTGCCGGGAGGAGGACCCTAGTGTATCCGGAAAGGGCACACAGCGCCGACCCGGCGCGCCGGCCCTAGAGATCGGCGGCTTCCCCGTGGCGGGGATAGTGGATCTCGGGCAGCCCGGCCTCGTGCAGCTTCTCCGTCAGGGCAGCCGCCGGCTCGGGTTCCCCGTGGACGAGGAAGATGCGGCCGACGCGGCCTCGCACGGCCCGAGCATATTCCACCAGGAAGTCCTGGCCGGCATGCGCCGACAGCCCGTCGATCGCCACTACTTCGGCGCGGACTTCGTGCGGCTCCCCGAAGATGCGGACGGTCTTCTCTCCTTCGGCCAGCCGCCGGCCGAGGGTCTCGGGCGCCATCCAGGAGGTGATCAGGATGGTGTTGCGTGGATCGCCGATGTTGTTGCGCAGGTGATGGAGGATGCGCCCCGTCTCGGCCATGCCGGAGGCGGAGATGATGATCAGGGGGCCGTGCTGGCTGTTGATGGCTTTGCTCGCCTCGACGCTGCGCGTGTACGTGAGCAGGTCGAAGCCGAGGGCGGTGTGATGCTGGTCGGCGCGTATGAAGGCGCGGGTCTCGTCGTCGAAGTCCTCCGGGTGGGCGCGGAAGACAGAGGTGATGTTGATCGCCAGAGGGCTGTCGACGTAAACGGGAAGGCGCGGCAGCTCGCCTCGCTCGATCATCTGATGCAGGAAGTAGACCATCAACTGGGTGCGGCCGACGGCGAACGACGGGATGATGACCTTGCCGCCACGGTCGGCGGTCCGCTGGATGACGCCCCGCAGCGCTGCGTAGGCTTTGTCCGGCGGATCGTGCGGCTTGTCCCCGTAGGTGCATTCCATGACGAGGACGTCGATATCGTCGGGGAGCACCGGGTCGCGCAGCAGCGGCATGTCGCGCCGGCCAATGTCGCCCGAGAACATCAAGCGGACAGTGCGGCCCTTCTCCTCCAGGTCGACGACGATGCCGGCCGAACCGAGAATGTGCCCGGCCTCGACCAGGCGGACACGTGCGCCGGGGACGGGTTCGAACGGCTCGTCGTAGGCGTGGCCCTGGAGCCGCTGGATGGTTTGCTGGGCGTCGGGGACCGTGTACAGCGGCACGACCGGATCGCCGCCGCGCGTGTCGCCGCGGCGGTTGACGAACTCGGCGTCGGCTTCCTGGATGTGGGCCGAATCGAGGAGCATGAAGTCGGTCAGGTCGGAGGTCGCCCGGGTGGCGTGAATCGTTCCGGCGAAACCCTGGCGCACGAGATTCGGCAGATTGCCGCAATGGTCCATGTGGGCGTGCGACAGGACGACGCCCTCGACCGCCGGCGGTTCGAAGGTGAAACGCAGGTTGCGCTCCCAGGTGTCCTTGCGCCGTCCCTGGAAGAATCCGCAGTCGAGAAGGAGCTGGTGATCGTTGACCTGGAGCAGATGGCGGGAGCCGGTGACCGTCTGGGCGGCGCCGTGAAAGGCGATCTTCACCGATGGTTCCCATTGGGCGATCGCGTCAGGATCTCCAGGATCGCCTGGCCGTATCGATCCAGGCGCCAGGGCAGGGACGGCATCAGCCGGGCGAGGGCTTCGGCATCCGACGGGGCCTCACGGGCGATATCCCACAGGACGTCGCGCGGAAGGATGACGTCCGACTCGACCTGGCGCGCTTCGGCGAGAGTCTTGCGCCATTGGCGCAGCCGCTGGTAGCGGGCCAGGCTGCTCTCATCGACCGGGCGGGAAACCGGCCGCTCGGGGCGAGGCGCGTTGCGGCCGCGGGCGATCGCCTCGAGCAGGGCGGCGCCGTAGCGCTGGCGCGGCCTCTCGGGGAGGCCGCTCACCTCCTCGAGGGCCGCACGATCATGCGGCGAATCCTGGGCCAGGGACAGGAGCGTATCGTCGCTGAGGACCTTAAAGGGGGGCCGGTTGAGGCGACGGGCTTCGGCCTCCCGCCACAGATAGAGCTCCCTCAAGATAGCGGCGCGCTCGGGTGGCAGCCGGCGAGCGCGGCCAATGCGCCAGAAGCCCTCATCCGGCGGCGGCGCAGCCAGGGCCTGGTGGATCGTCCACTCGCACTCCTCATGCGCCTCGGCGCTGCGCCCGGCACGCTCCAGTTCCTCGCCCAGAATCCGGCGCAGCTGCAGCAGGTAGTGGCTGTCCAGCCGGGCGTAGTCGAGCAGATCGGGCGGAAGCGGCCGTCGCCCCCAGTCGGCCCGCTGATGGCGCTTGTCGATGCGAACATCGAAATGATGTGCCAGGACGTCGCCGAGACCGGTGTGCGGGTAGGCCAGGGTACGGCAGGCGACGCGGGTGTCGAATAGGTTGCACAGGCCGAAGCCGAAGTCGCGGTGGAGACAGGCCAGATCGTATTCGGCGGCGTGGAAGACCTTTTCGATCCGGGGATCGTCGAAGAGCGGGGCCAGTGGTTGCAGGTTGTCCAGGGCGAAGGGGTCGATCAGGAAATCGTCCCGATCGGTGGACACCTGGATCAGGCAAACGCGTTCGGGGTACGCGTGCAGGCTGTTGGATTCCGTGTCGACCGCCACGGCCGGCTCTCGCCGCAGAGCGGAGGCCAAGTCGTCCAGGCGAGGTTGCGTGTCGACGAGGATGGGCGGACGCAGACCGGGGACGGGCATGAGGGCATTATACCGTTCGGTTGTCGGCGAAGGGTTTCCAGGAACGAGTCTCCAGTTGCCAGTCAATAGCGTGAGTGGTCGATGCAACCCTTCGAGCAGAATGGGACTGGGGACTGGCAACTGGTGACTGGGAACCGCACGTTGACCACTCACTTCGCGCAGATCGCCGCGCTGCGTTTGACATTGCTTGGGAAATATGTTACGAATCGCCCGCCTCGCCGGGGACGGGGGCGTTCCCGCGAGGCTTTGTACTCCGCCAAAGGCTCATTCAAGGCTCGTTTCTCTGGAGGATGCAGCGCATGACCGAAGCGGTCGCCCGGGCAGGGGCTGAGCCCAGCTCCCCTCCCTTGAGTCGACGCGAGTTCCTGTACTACCTGTGGGGCGCCTCGATGGCCGTCTTCATGGCCGGCTCCGGAGGCGCTCTCGTTTGGTTTGCCCTGCCGCGGTTTCGCGAGGGGGAGTTCGGCGGAATCGTGAACATTCCGGTCGGCGACGTCCCGCCGGCGGACAGCGGACCGAAGGCCTACCCCGACGGGCGATTCTGGCTGGTGAATATCGGGCCGAAGACCATTGCCGACCCGCGTCAGCCGGCGAACTACCCGCTGCAGCAGGGGGTCAAGGCGCTGTACATGGTCTGCGTCCACCTCGGTTGCCTGTACAAGTGGGCGGCTACTCAGGACCGTTTCGAGTGCCCATGCCATGGGTCGAAGTACCTGAAGTCCGACGCCCGCATCGACGGACCGGCCCGGCGCAACCTGGATACCTTCATCATGGAAGCGCTCGATGCCGGCGGCAACGTCGTCGCCCGCTCCGAACCGACGCTCGGCAGCCTGGAGGGCACGGCCATCCCCCTGACCCCCGAGATCGTCACCCTGCGCGTCGACACCGGGCGCCGCATCACGGGCGCCCCGAACACCCGTCCCGGCGGCGGCCGGTAGGGCGGGAGGCACAACGTGGACTTCCTTCGCGGCATCTTCCGGCTCCACATCCCCATCCTCGACGACGTGAAGGCCAAGGGCGTCAAGGCGACTCTGCGCGCCAAGTTCGACGACGTCGTCACCCGCGTCACCGCCGGCCTCAGCCCGGCCGACGTCCGCGCCGTGCTGCGCGACGATCCGCCGGGCCGCCCGAACCCGCGCCTCAAACCTCACGCCGAAGGCTTCTGGCTGCACATGAAGCCGACCTACTACCACAACATGGTCGACGGCCTGTACCCGACGTTCCGGCTGGGCTGGCTGTCGACATTCTTCTTCGCCTTCGAGATCATTACCGGCGTGTTCCTGATGGTCTTCTATACGCCGTCGCCGCTGGTCGCCTACGAGAACATGCGCAACATCCTGAGCAACGTGCCGTTCGGCTCGCTGATGCGGGACTTGCACAAGCTGGGCGCCGAGCTCATGGTGGCCATCGTCGCTCTGCACATGCTGCGAACGTTCATCACCGGTTCCTACAAGAAGCCGCGCCAGTTCACCTGGGCCACCGGCGTCGTGCTGCTGTTCGTCACGCTGATCCTGTCCTTCTCCGGCTACCTGTTGCCGTGGGACCAGCTGAGCCTGTGGGCGGTGACCATCGGCGCGTCGATGGTGGAAGCGATCCCGCCGGAGGTCGTGGGACGAACGGTCAACCTGATCGTGCGTGGCGCTCCGGAGTTCGGCGCCAACGGCCTGTTGCGCTTCTATCTGCTGCACGTCATCGGGCTGCCGCTGGTGGGGATCGTCGCCCTCGGCGTCCATTACTACAAAGTCATCTTGCACGGCCACAGCCTGCCGCCGGGAGCCGAAGACGTCGGCGTCGACACGGCCAAGCGTGTGCCGATGGAATCGCGGGTCTATTTCATGCCGCAGATCCTGACGCGCGAGCTGTGGTACGTCTCCGGGCTCACCGCGCTCCTGGTGCTGGTGTGTGCCTTCATCTATAACGCTCCGGTGCTGGAGGCTCACGCCGACCCGCTGATCACACCGCTGCACATCACCTCACCGTGGTACTTCCTGTGGCTCCAGGGGATGCTGAAGATCGGCGACAAAGTCATCTGGGGCCTGCTGGTCCCCGGGGCTCTGACGGGCGTGCTCCTGATGCTGCCGTACTTCGAGGTCGGGCCGAGCCGGCGCTACGGCGACCGGCGCATCGGCCTGTCGGCCGCGGCGGTGTCGGTGGCCGGGCTGGCCGTTTTGTCCTTCATGGGATCGCCGTGGTACAAGGTGACCTCCTCGCCCGACCAGGAGGCGGTCGCGGCGCTCCTGCCGCAGACGCACCCTGGGCCGTTGCGCGAAGCCAACTGGGAGGAGCTGACCTTCGGCACCTACTACGCCGGCGACTGGGCCAGCGCTCCAACGCCGACGCTGCGCAGCTTGCTGCATCTCTTCGCCGATCACTTGGCCGGCGTGGAGTCGCCCGACCGTCAAGGCGTCGCCGCGTACATGATCGTCGAAGACTGGCAGACGGACCTGAAGAAGATCACCTTGAGGGTGACGTGGAACCAGGCGGACGGGACTCCTTACGAGTTCAGCCAATCCGCCTACCTGCACCGCAGCCACAACGGAGAGGCTGGAAGCCAGCCGGCGGCCCCCGCCCCGACGGCCGGCGCGGCCGGGCCGATCGGCACGCCGGCTGCAACGGTGCCCGCCCCCGTCGGATCGGCCACCGTCCCGGCGGGGACGCCCGCGGTGGCGACGTCGACACCCGGCGCGGGAGGCTGAGCGATGAAGTGGCAAGTCGCCCTCGGCGGCCTCTCCCTGGCGGTGTTGACCGTTGTGCTTGGGTGGATCGCCCTCAACGAATCGAATCGCATGGCCGGCGCCGATCGCGCCTATCAGGCTCAGGCTATCGAGACCGGCGCCCTCGAGTTCGAGACCCTATGCCGCACCTGTCATGGGCCGCAAGGCAAAGGGACGCCGCTGGCGCCGGCGCTCAACGCCGCCGATCTGTTCAACGGGTCGCGCCTGCAGGCCGTCAGCTTTCCCGGGACGGTGGAAGACTACGTGCGCTCAACGATCTCCTCGGGGCGGCCCGTCCCCAGCGCCGGCACGAACTACCCCAACCGGATGCCGACGTGGAGCAGCCGCTTCGGAGGACCGCTGCGTGACGACCAGATCGATGCCCTGGTGGCGTTCATCATGAATTGGCAGGACCGCGCTCTGGCGGAGGCTGCCGCGACGCCGGCGCTGCCGCCGGGGTCCACCGTCGGCACGGACATCACCCAGGCGCTTCCGGCCGGCAACGCCGACAACGGGAAGTCGCTGGCGGAAGGCGTCTTCGGTTGCGCCGCCTGCCATATCCTTTCGACCGTCGGCCCGGCCTGGATGCCGGCAGCTGGGACACCTGGGATCGGCGCTCGGGCCGGCGCCCGCATCGCCGATCCGTCTTACGGCGGCGCGGCCAAGACGGCCGAGCAGTACCTGCTCGAGTCCATCGTCGATCCGAACGTGTACGTGGTGTCGGGCTTCACCAGCGGCGTCATGCCGGGCAATTTCGCCGATCGCGTTACCCCGCAGGACGCCGCCGATCTGATCGCGTACATGTTGACGTTGAAGTAGCGGCCCGAGGGCCTCTTCGCAGTGCGTCGAAGGGCACGCCACACCTGCCCTTGCGGGCGGTGCAAGGGTGGCGTGCCCCTACACCATCCGCGAGGTGCGCTTCGCCCCACGTGTTTCCCGGAAAGGTTCCGGTAGAATCGGAGCGGCCGTGAGGAGGTTGCGCATGCCTGGTCGATGGGGATGGGCGGTGGCCGTCGCCGCCCTGGGGCTGCTGGTGGCCGTGGGCGCTGCCTCGGCGCAAGGGGGCGATCCGACGCGCGGCGGCGAGTTGTTCGCCGCCAACTGCGCCGTCTGCCATGGCGTGGATGGGCAGGGCCGCGTCGGCGCCAGCCTCGAGGACTTTCCCGGTATCGATCCCGGCGCCGCCGTCTTCGACACGATCTCCCACGGGATCGACGGAACGGTGATGCCGGCCTGGGCGCAGTCCCAGGGCGGCCCGCTGAGCGACCAGGACATCGCCGATCTGACGGCCTACGTTCTGGCGGCCTTCGGCGGGACGCAACCGATCACACCTCTGCCGACGTACGTCCCGCCCGAAATCGAGCCCCTGCCGGAGATCACCGGTGATCCCTCGCTCGGTGCCGTCGTGTACCACCAGAACTGCGTCATGTGCCACGGCGAGCAAGGGCAGGGCCGCTTCGGCGTACCACTGGCGAAGTCCTGGCCCGGCACGCAGCCGGCGGTCTACATTCATGATGTCGTCACAAAGGGCATCGCCGGCACGCGCATGCCCGCCTGGGGCCAGGTCAACGGCGGCCCGCTGGACGACGTGACCATCCAGAACGTGGTCGCCTACGTCCTTTCTCTGGAGCCCACATCATCGCCGACGGCGGCCCCCCAGGCCGAGGGACCGTTGAGCCGCGCCTGGAGTGTCGTGCTCCTGGCTGTTATCGCCGCGGCCGTCATCGTCGTGCTGATCCGCTACTATCGTCGAGCCTAGCGGCATGCGATTTCGCTTCGCCCTCCCCGCACTCCTGCTGGCCATGACGGGCCTCATCCTGCCCGCCGCCGGCGCGCGGGCGCAGACGCAGCCATCCGTTTCGCAGTTGACCGTCAGCTTCTGGCCCGAATACGACCGACCGGAAGTGCTCGTCATCTACCGCCTGACTCTGGCAGAGGCGACCCCGCTGCCGATCGACGTGGACCTCCCCGTGCCGGACTCCGTCGCCGACATGAACGCCGTGGCCACGCGCAACGACGCCGGCACCCTCGTCGACGCCGACTACACTCGGCAGCAAATCGGCGGTAGGCCTTTCGTCGTGGTCCACAGCGATAGCCTCGATGTCCAGATCGAGTTCTACCTGCCATTGGCGCGGACCGGGGACACGCGCAGCTTCCAGTTCACCTGGCCGGGCGGACTGGGCGCGGCGGAGTTCCAGTACGAGGTGCAGCAACCCGTCGGCGCCAGCGGTCTGCGGATGGACCCGCCGTCGCAGAGTCAGTCGGCGGGAGAATTCGGGTTGACCTATCAGCGAACCAGTCTCGGCAGCATCGACGCGGCGGCCCAGCCGAGCCTCAGCGTCACCTACCAGCGGACCACCGACCAGTTGAGCGCGGACTTCGTCCAGGCCCAGACCCCCATCGGGACGCCGCAACCGGCCGGCGGCCGCACCCCGGACCTGGTCACGTACCTGCCGTGGGCGCTGTTGGCGTTGGGCCTGGCGCTCATGGCCGGCGGAGCGGTCTACTACATTCGGACGATGCGCCCGTCCAGGCGCGAGCGGCGGCGCCACCCACCGACGGCAGACGATCCTGCCGACGGAGATGACAGCGCCGCCACCGTGTACTGTCACAACTGCGGCGCGCGCGCCGGGGCCAGCGATCGGTTCTGCCGGAATTGCGGCACGCAGCTGCGAAGATAGCTTCCAGCCACCAGCCCCCAGCCCGACCCGGTTGCCAGTAGCCAGCCTCCAGTAGCCAGTTCCCAGTCGGAGCTTTGACCGGCACCTGGCTACTGGATGCTGGTGGCTCTTTCGGGTGGGCTGCCGTATCCGGGAGATTCATCCTCGACTTCGTAGATTCCCAGCGGCGCCACGTCTGCTAGACTGACTCGCAGGAGAACGCGTCGGCGGATGGCGTCGAACAGCCTGATCCTCATCTACTTCTTCTACGGACTGTGCTTCTTCTGCATGGGCTTGGCCATCATGCTGGAGATGGGCCATGGCTCGGACGCGCGGCTGAGGCACGCTCTGAGGGCGTTGGCGGTATTCGGGATCATCCACGGCGCCCATGAGTGGCTGGAAATGTTCGAGCTCCTGGGTTTCTTCGCCTTCGCCCGCAGCGTGCCGCTGGCTTGGAGCAGTCTGCGCGTGGCCATCCTGGCCTTGTCGTTCCTGGCCCTGGGGGCCTTCGGTGCGTCGCTGGTGGCGCCCAACGCCGTCCTGCGCCGCTGGAGCATCCTGGTGCCGGTCGGGCAATCCCTCTTCTGGGGGCTCGGGCTGCTGGCCATGCGGGGTCGCTACGATCTGCCGACGATGCTCGTGGTTGCCGACGTCTGGACGCGTTACTCCCTGGCGATCCCTTCCGCCCTGCTGGCCTGCGCCGGCCTGTTCGCCCTGCGGCGAGCCTTTCGTCAAGCCGGGATGGCGCAGTTCAGCCAGGACAGCCTGTGGGCAGCGATCGCCTTCCTTTGGTACGGCGGCGTCGGCCAACTCTTTACCCGTGCCAGCCCGTTGCCTCCGTCCACCTGGATCAATCAGGACCTCTTCCAGGACGTCTTCGGATTCCCCATCCAGCTGCTGCGGGCGGCGGCCGCCCTGGCGGTGGCCGTCTTCGTCATCCGCTTCCTGCGATCATCGGAAGTCGAAATCAAGCGGCACATCGCCTCGCTCCAGGCGGCGCGCCTGGAGGAGGCCCAGCGCCGTCAGGCTCTGCGCGGGGAACTGCTCAAGCGAGTTGTGGGGGCGCAGGAGGCCGAGCGGCAACGCATCGCTCGGGAATTGCATGATGAAACCGGTCAGGCGCTGACCGCCATCGGCCTCGGCCTGCGCGGTGCGGCGACCTCCTTGAAGCAGGATGTCGAGAAGACGGGCGTGACACTTCGCAAGCTGGAGCACCTGGCCTCGCAGTCCCTCACCGAGTTGCAGCGCATGATCGCCGACCTGCGGCCGTCGCATCTGGACGACCTTGGGTTGCCGGCGGCCCTGCGCTGGTACGGGAAGGAGATCCAGACCCGCGCCCCACTCGAAGTGACGGTCGAGGTGGCGGGGGAGTCGCGCCCGATCCCCTCTGAAGTGGCCACAGCTCTGTTCCGGGTGGCTCAGGAAGCGCTGACCAACGTCGTCAAGCACGCCCAGGCGCACCAGGCGAAAGTTCGGCTCGTGTTCCAGGCGAGCGACGTCTCTCTGGCGGTCGAGGACGACGGGATCGGATTCGATCCGGAGGGCCTCCAGCGAGGCAAGCGGGTGCGCTGGGGGTTGCTGGGCATGGAGGAGAGGGCGGCGCTGCTGGGCGGAAACTTGTGGCTGAATTCGGGGCCGGGACGCGGGACGCTGGTGGAGGTGACAATCCCCTACCAGGCCCAAACGGATATCGAGGTCGAGGATGAGCCTAAAGCTGCTGTTGGTGGATGATCACGCCGTTGTGCGCACCGGCCTGCGGATGCTGCTGGAGGAGCAGGGCAATGTGACCATCGTGGGGGAGGCCGGGACGGCGCGCGAGGCCATCGAGGCCGCGGCGCGCCTGAAACCGGACGTCGTCCTGATGGACATCGGCCTGCCCGACCTCTCGGGCATCGACGCCGCCCGCGAATTGAAGCGGCAGCGGCCGGATATCGCCATTGTGGCGCTGACGATCCACGAGGACGCCGAGTACTTCTTCAAGATGCTCGACGCCGGCGCCACCGGCTATGTGCCCAAGCGGGCGGCGCCGGACGAGCTGCTGAGCGCCATCGACGCCGCGGCGCGCGGCGAGGTTTACCTATACCCGTCGCTGGCCAAGCTTCTGGTGGGGGACTACCTCAAGCAAGAGCAGGCGGTGAAGTCGGCGCGGGCGCTGGACGGGTTGACCGCACGCGAACAGGAAGTTCTGACCCAGCTGGCCGAAGGGGAAAGCAATCAGGCGATCGCGGATCGCCTGGGGATCAGCCCCAAGACGGTCGCCCGCCACCGCGAGAACCTGATGCGGAAACTCAACCTGCACTCGCGAGCCGAGCTGGTCAAGTACGCCATTCGCAAGGGGATCATCCAGGCCTAAAGGCGGTTGCCGGGTAGCCGCAGCCTTTAGGCTGCGGGAATGCCGCAGGCTAAAGCCTGCGGCTACCGGAAACTCGTCTTCTCAGGCGGACTGCGCCTTCAGGTCCTTCCGCGCCAGGATCAGGATCAGCACGATCAGAGCCTGGCCGATGAACATGCCCAGGATCTCCGGCCAGCGCGACCAGCCTTCGCGAAGGAGGGCAGGGAGGTCGATTCCGCCGACGGCGGTGGCGATCGCCGTCAGATTCTCCGTGAGCCAGGCCACACCGGCCAGGGCCAGAAGCGTAAAGGGAAGGGCCAGGCCGAGGATGGCCAGCAGGACGATCCCGGTACCCTTACCCATCGTATCCTCCCGGAAGGGCCGCATCGATCTGGACGCCTTCCTTGCCACTACGATGGCACATCCGGCGTGAGTCGTCTATCGGGAGGCGGTGTCATCCTGGCCTGGGTCGGGGGCCCCACCTCGCTCTGGGTCGGCCGTACCCCTCCGCCGACGAATACCCGGCAAAGCAGAACCGGGCGGCCCAAGCCGCCCGGTTCCATTCCCCCTGATCTAGATGTACCTACGGTCGGGTCATCCCACTGACGTTGCCGCCCAGATCCTTCATCGAGTCGTACAGGACCTGCAGGATGTACTTGCCGTTGTGGGCGAACGCCCCGGGGTCCTTTTGGACCCATTGGTAGTTGTAGGCGGCCCGCAGCAGGCGCGGCGTCCAGGCGGCGTAGTTCCCCTCGCCCTCGTCGATCGTGCCGTTGGCGTTGGCGTCGGAGAAGAAGTAGGGATACCTGGCGCCGTCGTACAGGATCGCGGCATTGTGGTCGGCGCCGTAGGCCTGGATGGCGGCATAGAGCGCTTCCTCCATCGTCGCCACTTCCTCGCCGATGCCCTCCGTGACGTTCCCGTCGCCGTCGAAGTCGATGTCCTTCGAGCTGTCCATGCGGATCGTCCGGAGCGTCTCGACGTCGGTGGCCGACGGATGGCAGCCGGAGCACGTCGCCACCTTGACCTGCAGGCTGTGGGTGTCGTGGCAGCCGACGCAGGTGTTGAGGTTCTGGACGTGCAGGTTGCGGCCGCGGTAGGACTGGCCGGTGTACTCGTAGGCCCCGTGGGCGTCGCCGCCGAAGAGCGTGGCGCCGGCGGCGAAGTAGTGCGGGTTGCGGAAGCTGGCCGCCCGCTCGCCCTCGTCGATCACGCCGTTGCCGTTCGTGTCCCCGATCACGACGTCATCAGCGACGCTGCCGATCGCTCGGTTCATGCTGACGGTCGACTCACGGCCCTGGTGGCACACCAGGCACAGGTTGGCGTCGACCGGGATCAGGTTCCCTTCGGCGTCGGTCTCGCTGCTGAAGGTCACCGTGGCGCCGCTGGGCATCGTCACATTGGTGACCTGGCGGCGGGTGAACTCGCTGACGGAGTCGTGGCAGGTCGAGCAGGTGAAGCCGTTGGACAGCGGCTGCGAGACGGTCACGCCTTCCTTGAGGAAGACGGCCAACCCGCCGGCCGAGTGGCAGCGGCTGCACGTGCCCGGAACCTCGCCCTCTTCGTCCCAGTGGCGGAAGGCCTCTTCCGACCCGGCAAAGTGCCCGGCGTCGGTGCGGTGCATCCCGTCCATCGAGACCGGGCTGGCCAGCTCCGTGTTGACGTCTGCGAGAGAGTCGAAGAGCAGTTCGATGATGTACTTGCCGCCGTGGGCGAACATCCCCGGGTCCTTGATCGAGACCTGGTAGTTGTACGCCGCCCGGAGCAGGCGCGGGGTCCAGAAGGCGTAGGCGCCCTCGCCCTCGTCGACCGTGCCGTTGCTGTTGGCGTCGCCGAAGAAGTAGGGGTAGGTCGCGGCGTCGTAGCCGATCGGCCCGCCGGCGACGCTGTCGCCGTAGGCCTGGATGGCCTGGAGCAGTTTCTCCCGGATGCCGGCGATCTCGTAGTAGATCCCTTCCTCGGTGTTGCCGTCACCGTCGTAGTCGACCAGCGAGCCGTTCATGCGCACGTTCTTCAGGTCCTCGACGGTGTTGACGTTGGTGTGGCATTCCCGGCACTGGTCGACCTTGACTTCCAGCGTGTGCACGTTGTGGCACTCGATGCAGGTGTCGAACTGCGCCACGTGCGACGTGTTGGCGTCATAGGTCCGGCCGGCGTACTCGTAGCCGCCCTTGGCCAGCGTGCCGTACTTGGTGGCGGCGGCGGCGAAGTAGTGGATGTTCTTGAAGCCCAGGTCCTCGCTGACGGTGTCGTCGCCGACGCCGGCCGCCTCGATGGCGGCGTTCACGCTGACGGTCGACTCGCGGCCCTGATGGCACTGCATGCAGCGTGCTTCGCGCCCGAGGCCGGTGATCGTCAGGCCGGAGGGCATCACGACGCTGTCCATCGCCATGGTGGCGGTGTTGTGGCAGGCGACGCACGTGATGACCGAGCCGATCTGGGCGTCGTTCTCGACGCTGCCGTAGGCCGTGCCGTCCAGGCCGAGGAAGTCGCGGTAGCCGTAGGTGCTGTGGCACTTGGCGCACGCCGCCGGGATGGCCGCCGGATCCTCCTCGTCCCAATGCCGGAAGGGTTCCGCCGAGGCGTCGGCGTGGGCCGAGCCGGACCACTCCGCCTCGAACGGGACTTCCAGCGTGGGCTGCGCCGCCGGCTCCTCGGTGACCGCCGGTGCGGTCGTGGCCGCCCCCTGTCCACAGGCAGCCAGAAGGGCCGCCAGGGCCAGCAGGGCTCCTCCCAAGATTAGTAGCTTCCGTTGCATAGCATTCTCCTCGTGGCGGGCTCCGCCGATAGGTACGGGTTTCTTGGCTGGGATGGACGCGGTCTCGAAGATTCCTTCCTGCAGCCTCCTCTGGCGGCCGGCGTCATGAGCGTGGGCTCAGGACGTCGATCAGATCCTTTACTTCGAAGGCGGAATGCTCCTCGCTAGTGATGACTCGGACGCGCTGTGTCTGCGAGTCGATATCCAGGATGCGCACGCCGGGCAATGAGCGCAACAGCTGCGGCCAAATCCCGTCGCCCGGCCGCGCCGGATCGGCCGCATCCAAGATGACCGCGTTCGGTTCCGCGGCCATCGTCCGCTCGATAGCGTCGGCGTCGTGCGGGTTGACCGTCACGACATCAGCTTGCGCTTCTGGCCGGCGCAGGCGGCTGGCAACTCCCTCGACAAACAAGGAGGGCGAAGCCAGGATGACCACCCGGGTTCGCGGCATGAGTGACACGCCGGTAACTTCCCCGGCGCTGTTGTGAAGGTTAGCGCAAGACGGGAAGGCTCCACAACCTTCAGATGGCCTAAGCCCTGCCACACCTCCGGGGGAGGGAATTGGCCCGATTCAGTCAGGCGGTTCTACCCGAATGGGTGGTGGCCAGCAATCCTTTGCGAATGGCGAGCGAGGCGGCCTCGGCGCGGTTGCGAGCGCCAAGCTTCTGAAGGATGTTCTTCATGTAGTACTTGACGGTGTTCTCGCTGATCGCCAGGCTCTGTCCGATCGCCTTGTTGGACTGGCCCTCGGCCACCAGGCGCAGGATCCCCTGCTCCCGCTCGGTCAGGCGAGAGAAGGCCGCATCGTCGCCGGCCCGGTCGCCGGCGAAACCCTCCATCAGGCGGGCGGCGGTCGCCCGGGTGATGGCGGCTTCACCATGCTGGACACCGTCCAGCATCTCGATGAGATCCGCCGATGTCAGGCTCTTGAGCAGATAGCCGTCGGCGCCCGCCCGGATGGCGGCGTACAGATCTTCGTCTTCCACCGACACGGTCAGGATGACGACCTTGGTTTCCGGCCGCTGGGCCTTGATGCCGGCCAGAGCCTGCAAGCCGTTGGTGATCGGCATCGCCAGATCGAGCAGCACCAGATCGGGCTGCAGATCGGCTGAGGCGCGTATGGCCGCCTCGCCGTCCCCAACCTGGCCGACGACACTGTGGCCGGCGGCCTCCAGCAGGCTGACGATACCGTCGCGGAACAGGGAGTGATCGTCTGCGACCAGGATGTCCATGGCTAGACCTCCGGTAGGTTCCAACGGATGTGCACTCGGGTTCCTTCGCCGCTGGACGAATCGATGCTCACGTCGGCGCCGATCTCGGCCGCCCGTTCGCGCATCATCTCCAGGCCGTAGTGGGGCGCCCCGCCGGGCGCGGCGCGAGGGGTGAACCCGCGGCCGTTGTCCTCGATGTCGATCTGCAGGGAGCCGCCTTCCTGTGCGACGCGGACTTCGGCGCGCGAGGCGCGGGCGTGGCGGCGGACGTTGGTCAGCGCTTCTTGAACGATGCGCAGCAAATGGATCTCCGTCTCCGACGAGAGGTGGATGCCGTCCAGAGGCGGTGCATGCAGTTCGATGGGGAATCCGCTCAGGCGGGCGGTGTGGTCGACCAGCGATTCAAGAGCCGTCTGGAACTCACCCTCGCCGCGCGAGGCGAGCCTCAAGCCCAGGATGGACTCGCGAACGTCGATCGACAGTTCGCGGGCGGCTTCCTCCAACTGTCCAAGGTGCTCGGCGGCCGTCTCCTGGCGGCCGTTGCGCAGCAGCAGGCGCACCGCCATGGCCTTGGTGTTGACGTAGCCCAGCAGTTGGCTCAAGCCGTCGTGGAGCTCGCGGGCGATGCGTTCCCGTTCGTGGGCGATGGCGCGCTGTCGTTCCTGCTGACGCTCCTGCTCCTCTTTCAGGCTGCGCCCCAACCCGTCGGCCATGGAGTTGACGGCGCCGGCCAGCTGGTCGAGTTCATCCCCGGAGCGGTCCGCCGGCAGGCGGGCCGAGAGATCCCCCGCGGCGAGGGCCATCAGCGGGGCGCGCGCCTGCTCCAGGCGGCGCACCAATACACGGTGGACCAGGGCGTAAACGCCGAGAGTCACCACGAGCGTGCCGGCGGCCGAAAGGGCCAGGTCGGACCCAAGTTCGCTGAGCAGTCGTTCCTGCCAGACGAGCAAGGGCACATCCGCCAGCAGGACACCGAGATGTTCCTGGGATGACGGATGGCAACCGAAGCAGGCCGGCTCGTTCTGGATGGGTGAGGCCACGCGCAGGATGCCGGCGCTATCGGTGCGGTAGACCGCTCTGGGGCGTTCCGCCGGAGGGTAAGCGTGGCATTCCTGGCATCCGGGTTTCTGCGTACGTTCGGTGTCGCCGACCTGAGTGCCGGTGCTGTCGAAGCGGACGATCCCATCCAGGTCGATGATCAAGACCTGATCGAGAGCATCCATCTGGCCGACGTCGTGGACCACGGTTGCCAGCAGCTTCTGATCATTGACGAGCATGGCGTAGCGGAGGCTGCCCAGGACGACTTCTCCCAACTGTGCGGCGGTGTGCCGCGCCTGGGCCTCGAGGATATTTCGCTGGCGAAGGTACTGCGCCAGCGAGAAGGAGGCCAGGGCCACGAGCAACGGCAGGGCCACGCCCAGGGCAACCCGCCCCCTGAGGCTGGTGGGCCGCAGGCTTCGGCGGGGAGTCGTGAGGTTGGCCATGCCGCGCCCCAGGCTCGCTGAC
>DATIFK010000215.1:0-3401 GCA_035455265.1 Anaerolineales bacterium | reverse complement strand
CGAAGAACTGTCTCGCTCGCTCTTCCCCCTGGGCTCCCTCACCAAAGACGAGGTGCGCAAGGAGGCTCACCGCCGCGGTCTGGCGGCTGCAAACCGCCCCGAGAGTCAGGACCTGTGCTTCCTTGGGGGCCGGGATTACCGCGAAGTCCTCAAGGATCTCGACGGGTCATCTCTGGTACCCGGCCCGATCCTGTCCACCGACGGCGAGCGACTGGGTGAACATCAAGGCCTCCCCGCGTATACGATCGGCCAGCGCAAGGGAATCGGCCTCGCGGCGGCCGAGCCGTTCTACGTCATCGCCAAAGATGTCAGCCGAAACGCCCTGATTGTCGGGCCCCGTTCTGCGCGGGGCCGGCGCGAGTTCTTCACCGCTCCGCCGAGTTGGATCGCCGGCCACGCTCCAGAGATGCCCGCCTCGGTGGAGGTTCAGATTCGGTATCACTCGCCCGCCCGGGCCGCGCTCGTGGAGGCGGCTGGCGAGGGCCGGTTGCGAGTCACGTTGGACGAAGCCGCACCGGATGTCGCCGCAGGGCAATACGCCATGTTCTACGCAGGCGATCGGGTCCTCGGCGGCGGCATGATCCTGCTATGAACCTCCCCTCCATCTACCTGGGAGTGATGATCTCGAGCCTGCTCGCTGCCGCGTTCCACCTCCTGCGCGGCGGGACCCTTGCCCGCCTCCTGCTCTACCTGGGGACGGCCTGGCTCTCCTTCTTCACCGGTCAGTGGCTCTCGACCCTGTTGCACTGGGAACTCGGCCGAGTGGGCAGCCTCAACCTCTTCCCGGCGATTCTCGCCACGGTGATCGGGCTGATCGCCGCCAGCATCCTCGCCGGCCCCTCCGGAGGCGCGAAACCCAAGGCGACACCTCCCAACGACGCAGAGGGATAACAGGCTGCGTGCTATAATGGCCTTGCCCATGGAAAGCGAAGGCGAGAACGGACGGGATGAGGTCGTCGAGGAGGCCGCGGGGCTGACCACGCGTCAGCGCCTGTGGATCATCCTGGCGATTGTGGCCGTCGTCGCCTTGGCTGTACTCGCCGGTTTTGCGGTCTTCGCCCTGGTGCAGAACCCGGCCCAGGCCGAGACCGTACGCGACATCGTCATCATTTTCATGGGCGCCGAGTCGATCCTGCTGGGCCTCGCATTGGTGATCCTGATCGTTCAACTGGCCAGGCTGACTGCGTTGCTGCAGGATGAAGTGCGACCGATGCTTCGCTCGACCAATGACACGCTTGACACCTTGCGCGGGACGACTCGTTTTCTCAGTGACAACCTGGTGTCGCCCGTGATTCGTGCCAATGGCGCCGCTGCCGCCGTCCGACGAGTGGTCGATCTCGTCCGCGGGGGCCGGCCGGGCTAGCCGGCGGCAATCGGAAGGAGGTCCCTATGGCAGACCGTGACAATGACTTCGGTGCTTTCTTCAGCGGTTTCCTGATCGGTGGACTGATCGGCGCGGCGGTAGCCCTGCTCTTCGCGCCTCAATCCGGCGAGGAAACCCGGGCTTTGATCCGGGACAAGGGCATCGAGATCAAGGAAAAGGTCGAGCAAACGGCGGGCGAAGCGCGTGCCAAAGCCGAGGAACTGGCGAGAGATGCCAAGACCAAGGCCGAGGAGCTTCAGCGCCGAGGGCAGGTCGTTCTCGAGGAGCAACGCAGCCGCATCGAGCAGGCCATCGACGCGGGGAAGAAGGCGGCTCAGTCGAAGCGCGCCGAACTTGGCGGCGACTGACTCCGGCGGATCCCTCCGCCGACCATGACCATCCTGCGGGGCCGGGCCCATGCCGGCCCCGCGGCCTTTGTCAACTCGAGGGCGGCGCCGTCCCGCGCATCTCGGCGATCGCCGCCGGCAGTCGTTCGGCGACCTCGCCGGCCAGCACGCCATCGGTGACGCCCCATCGTTCCGCCGCCAGCTCACCCGCCCGTCCATGGAGGTAGGCACCCAGAATCGCCGCCTCATACGGAGCGATCCCCTGGGCGCGCAACCCGACGATGGCGCCCGCCAACACATCCCCCGTTCCTGCACGCGCCAGCGCCGCCGTCGCGAAGGGCAACACGGACGCGCGCCCGCCCGGCTCCGCCACGACCGTGTGCGCGCCCTTCAGCACAACGACGTGCCCCCATTGCTCCGCCCAGGCGCGGGCGGACGCTAAACGATCCATCTGGACGGTCTCGACCGTTTCGCCCGTCAGGGCCGCCATCTCCCCAGGATGTGGAGTCAGGATGGTCCGTTCCGGAAGGCGCCTCGGCCATTCCGGAAGCTCGGCCAGCAAGCGAAGCCCATCGGCATCCACGACCATCGCAGGAAGGCCGCGCCGCCCCGCTAGTGGCGCCTCCGGCTCATGCACGAACCCAAGGGAAGGTCGTGATGCCCCTGCTCCGGGAGCGCCGAGGAACCGCTCCAGGAAGTCTCTCGTGGACTGTTCCCGACCCAGCCCAGGCCCCAGAAGGAGGGCCGTCACCCGCCCGAGTTCAGACATGAGCACATCGGCGGCGCCCTTGGCGATGACCCCGAGCTCCTCCGGCAGGACGATCCACGTCGCCTCCGGCAAACCCGCCACGAGGGCCGATTGGATCGCCCCGGGTGCAGCCAAGGTCACCAGCCCGGTGCCGACGCGATACGCGCCGCGACCGGCAAGCAGCGCCGATCCCGGGTAGTTCACCGAGCCTGCCACGATGAGAGCCGTGCCGAAGCTGCCCTTGTGGGCATCCGGCGGACGCTCCGGCAGCCAGGCACGCACGTCATCCATCGACACAAGGCCCACATCGCCTCCTGGCCAGTCTTCGAGCTGACGACCGATCCCGATATCGGCAACCACCAATCGCCCGGCCAGGTGCACCCCTGGCGGGCGCAGCAGACCCGGTTTCGCGGCTCCCAGTGTCACGGTCACATCGGCCGCCAGGGCCTCATCGGCCGCTTCCCCGGTGTCGCAGTCAACCCCCGAAGGGCAATCGACCGCCACTCTCAAAGGGGGCTGCGATCGTCCCTCCAGCACTCCCCGCACGGCAGATAGTTGAGCACCGACGTCGGGTTTCAAGGGAAGCCGGAAGCCGGTTCCCAGTACCGCATCGATCAGGACGTCCGAAGCCGCCACCAAATTGATCAGGACGCGCTGGCGCTGATCATCTTGACCCCGCGCGACCAGCGCACCGCGCTCGCTGACCGCCGTCACAAGCGGATCGTCCGCGACCCGCTCACGCACCAGGTACGCCGCGACCTGCATCCCGGCCTCGGCCAGCAAGCGTCCCGCTACCAGACCATCACCGCCGTTGTTGCCCGACCCAGTGAGGATGACGACCCGCTTTCCGGCAGGCGATGGGATGCGATCGAGCACGGCCTGAGCGACGGCCGCGCCGGCTTTGTCCATCATGTCGGCATACGTCCACCCCGAGTCGTTGGCG
>DATIFK010000214.1:0-2195 GCA_035455265.1 Anaerolineales bacterium | reverse complement strand
TTTCACCCGAACAGGTCGAGGAGGCGGAGTTGGCCGGCGACAAGATCATCGCGAAGCTCACGACGGCCCCTGACAACGGCGCTCCGATCGGCGGGCTGAAGGTCGTCACGGAGAACGGCTGGTTCGCGGTGCGCCCGTCGGGCACCGAAGATGTTTACAAGATCTACGCCGAGAGTTTTTGCGGCCGCGAGCATCTCCTCCGAATTCAGGAAGAGGCGCGGCAGATTGTCGGCCGAGTCTTTGCCGCCGCAGCGAAGCGGCAGGGGGCGTAAGAACAGGTATGTCCGACACGAATTACAATGAACCGTCGCCGAACCGGACGAAGATTGTGGCGACCGTTGGCCCGGCCTCGCGGTCGCCCGAGGTCTTGCGTGAGATGATAGAGGCGGGCGTCGATGTATTCCGCCTCAACTTCTCTCACGGGACGCATGAGGAGCACTCGGCCGCGCTGGCCGATATCCGGGCGGTAAGCCGCGAGATGCGTCGGCACGTCGCCGTCCTGCAAGACCTGTGCGGGCCTAAAATGCGACTCGGACCTATCCCAGGCGACCTCGTGGAGTGCCCCTTGGGTGAGGCATTCACCCTCGTCACCGAGCCATCTTTAGGCGGAGTGCGGGAACTGTCCTGCTCGTACCGCGACCTACCAAACGATCTCAAGACCGGAGAAACGGTCCTGTTCGCCGATGGCACGGTCGCCATGACGGTCACCGACACCTCCCCCGGCCGGGCACGGCTGAAGGTGACGCTCCCCGGGCGCCTCCGCCCGCGGCAGGGTCTGAACCTGCCCGGTTCGCAGTTGTGCGTCGAGTCGCTGACGGACAAGGACCTGCGTGACCTCGACTGGACCGCGCGGCACGCGGGCGATGTCGACCTCGTCGGCCTGTCGTTCGTTCGCAGCGCGGACGACGTCGCCCGTTTGCGGCGCGAGCTGCGGTCGAGAAACTGTCCGGCGCGGATCGTGGTCAAGATCGAGAAGCCCGAGGCGGTGCGGCACCTGGAGGAGATCGTCGACGCCACAGACTGCGTCATGGTGGCGCGGGGCGATCTGGGCGTGGAAATGGACGCGCAGCGGGTGCCGGCTATCCAGAAGAAGATCATAACGCTTTGCAACCGGGCGCACCGCCCTGTAATCACTGCTACGCAGATGCTCAACAGCATGGAGCACTCCAGCCGCCCGACGCGCGCCGAGGCCAGCGATGTGTTCAATGCAGTGCTCGACGGCACCGACGCCGTCATGCTGTCGGGCGAAAGCGCCGTCGGCGAATACCCCGTCGAAGCGGCGGCCACCATGCGCCAGATCTGCGCGGAGGCCGAGGCGTATCTGGAATCAGATGGCCGGATGCCGCTGGGCGAGTCGGCCTCTCTGGCCGGGCTGATCGAGCCGATCACCGAGGCCGCTGTCGATGCTGCTCACCTGGTTACGGAGCGGCTTAACGCTCCGCTGATCGTGGTCGCCACCGACTCGGGGCGCACGGCCTTGGCGCTGAGCAATCGGAGACCCACTGCGACAATCCTCGCCTTGACGCGCACCGAACACACTGCGCGGGCGCTTGCCCTGTGCTGGGGCGTGACGCCGTTGCTGTTGGCTGAGGCGTCTTCGGCCGAGCATGAGCTGGCTACTGGCATCGACTGGGCCAAATCGCACGCGCTCGTCCGACCCGGCCAGTATGTAGTGCTCCTGCGCGGCCAGGTAGCTAGTGAGCCCACGAGCCGGGCCGTGCTCGCGCAGGAGGTAACCTGAGACCGTCTAATGAGTGTATCAATAAGATCAGAAGAGCCGGTACCGGGAGTCGCGGGCCGGATCAGCACCGGCAGCAGTTCCCCCCTTGGGGCCGCTTGCCGAGCTGACGGCGTCAACTTCAGCGTCTATTCCAGGAACGCCGCGGCGGTCGAACTGCTCCTCTTCGACCGCACCGACGACGCCCGCCCGTCGCGCGCGATCCGCCTCGATCCTGCGACGAACCGGACCTATTACTACTGGCACGTCTTCGTCCCCGGCCTGCGAGCGGGGCAGATCTACGGCTACCGCGTCGCCGGCCCTGTCGAGCCGGAAAGAGGCTTTCGTTTCGACCCCGGTAAGGTGCTTCTGGATCCATACGGGAAGGGCGTCGTCGTGCCCGCGGGCTACAGTCGCGAGGCGGCCAGCAAGCCGGGAGAGAATATCACCACGGCAATGAAGAGTGTGGTCGTTGATC
>DATIFK010000213.1:0-7482 GCA_035455265.1 Anaerolineales bacterium | reverse complement strand
TGGGCGCGGGTAGGTCCTCGAGCTACGCCGCCGTCCTCGCCCCTGGAAGCGGGACCTCTCCCCGCTGACTACTGACCACTAACCACTGACCACTGACCACTGTCTCAATGCCCCAGCAGCTTCAAAGCGGCAGCGACGCCTGGATCAGTCTCCAGAGTGAACGTGTCCCAGTCCGCATAAGCCTCGACGTCGGGAACGATACCCTGCGTCTCCCAATCCGCCTCGGTGTGGAGGGGTTGGAAGCGTTCTTCGGCGATCCAGACGCGCGAACCATCGCGCTGCTCGTACCCGTGCAGCGTCTCGACATTGCCCAGCGTCGTCTGCCCGACAATCGAGGCGCGCCCGATGTCCTGGAGCGCTCCTGAGAAGATCTCGCCGAAGCTAACCGTGTCTTCTCCCACCAGAATGACCAGGGGCACGTCCTGCGAGTTGTGCACCGGATCCGCGGCGACTTCCAGGGGACGCTCAGCCGTCCGGCTGACAAAGTGGCCGAGGGTCCCGGAGGTGAAGAAGGCCAGGATGGGTTCGACAACCGTACTGCTTCCGCCCCCGTTCATGCGGTTGTCCAGGATCAATCCATCCAGGGTTCCGAAGTCCACGAGGGCGTGGCGGACCTGGGCGGGGATCGATTCGTCGAAGAACGTCGGCACGAAGATGTAGCCGATTCGCGAGCCGTCCGTCGTCGGAACCAGCTGAGCCAATACGGGCGAGCTGGCAACGAAGCGCTGACGAACGACCTCGACCAGGCGCGGGGGCTCGCCGGGAGATTGGACGGTCAGAACGACGGCCGAGCATTCCGGCCCGCGAACTCGCTGAGGGAACGCCTGGCCGTCCTCCGCCACGGGCAGCCCATCCACGGCCAGGATGCTGTCGTGAGCCTGCAGCCCGGCGCGGTCGGCCGGAGACCCGGGGAAGGTGGCCAGGATCGCCAGCCGACCCTTCTCGGGAAGAGGCTCCACCAACACGCCAATCCCGACGAAGTCGGCCGTTCCCGCCAGTTCCGCTTCGCTGGCCGCGACCTGGACGGGGGACTCGAAGTAGGAGTGTTCGTCATTGAGCGCCGCGACGAACCCTTCGAGCTCACGGTAGAAGGCCTCCGTGTCGAGGCCGGCGTCGATGTGCGACTGGGTGGTGGCAACCAGGGCCGGCCAATCGACGCCGTTGAAGTCTGGATAGAGGTAGACCTCTTCGATCGTCGATTTGAGTTCTCGGAAGACCGCTCGTTGCTCCGAGATCTCTATCGGCGGATTGGCCTCCGCGCCGGGAGTCGGCTCGGCGAGGACCGTGGCGGCGGGGATGGTGGCCAGGGGGACCTGCGAGCACTCCGGCGGGACGAAGGCCGGAGGGGCAAGCGTCGGAGCAGAAGTTGGCGACGGAGTCGGCGTCCGGCTTGGACGAAGTGTTGGCGCAGGCGTCACCACCAACGGCAGGCCCCTGGTCAGCGTGGAGCAGGCGATCGTGGCGACCAGCAAAGGAACGAGGGCGAAGCGGCGGTAGGGCATCGGCGGATTATAGATGAGGGACGTCTGATATGGGCCGGCGGGAAGGGGGAACAAGAACGGCCGGGCGGTTCTTCGCCCGGCCGTTGCCTTGGCCTTCCTCCGAGGGACTCAGGTCCCCTCTTCCCAGGAGTCCAGGTATCTCTCCTGTTCGGCGGTGAGGCTATCGATCCCGATGCCCATCGAGGCCAGTTTCATGCGGGCGATCTCGCGATCGATCTCCTCAGGGATCGTGTAGACCCGATTCTCGAGGTCGCCGGCGTGCTGGAGCAGGTACTCGAGCGAAAGGGCCTGGTTGGCAAACGACATGTCCATGACGCTGGCGGGATGGCCTTCGGCCGCCGCCAGGTTGATGAGGCGGCCTTCGCCCAGCAGGTTGATCTGACGACCGTCGGACAAGCGGTATTGATCGACGAACTCGCGCGCCTTGTGCTTCTCAACCGCCAGGGCTTCGAGCGCCGGGATGTTGATCTCGACGTTGAAGTGCCCGGAGTTGGCGACGATGGCGCCATCCTTCATCACTTCGAAATGGGCCCGGTCGACCACGTTGACATCGCCGGTGACGGTGCAGAAGATGTCGCCGATCCGAGCGGCCTCGATCATCGGGAGAACGCGAAAGCCGTCCATGACTGCTTCCAGCGCGGCCAGCGGGTCGATTTCGGTGACGACGACGTTGGCGCCCATGCCTCGCGCCCGCGACGCCAGCCCGCGGCCGCACCACCCATAGCCGGCCACGACGAAGACCTTCCCGGCCAGGAGGATGTTGGTCGCCCGCACGATGCCGTCGATCGTCGACTGGCCGGTACCGTAGCGGTTGTCGAAAAAGTGCTTGGTGCGTGCGTCATTGACGGCGATGACGGGATAGCCCAGGGCTCCGTCGGCGGCCATGGCGCGCAGCCGGATGACGCCGGTGGTCGTCTCCTCCGTCCCGCCGCGGACGCCGCTGAGGAGGTCGCGGCGCTCCTTGTGGAGTGTGCTGAGCAAATCGGCCCCGTCGTCCATCGTCACGTGGGGCTGGTGGTCGAGGGCGGCATGGATGTGGCGGTAGTACGTCGCACTGTCTTCGCCCTTGATGGCGAAAACGGGAATCTCAAAGTGGCTGACGAGCGAGGCGGCGACGTCGTCCTGAGTCGAGAGCGGGTTCGAGGCGCACAGCACCAGGTCGGCCCCGCCCAGCTGCAGGGTGCGCATCAAATTGGCCGTCTCGGTCGTCACGTGCAGGCAGGCTGCGACGCGGGTCCCCTGCAGCGGCCGCTCTTTGGCAAAGCGGTCCCGGATGTGGCTCAGGACGGGCATTTCCTGATCGGCCCAGTCGATCCTCCGACGGCCGCCTTCCGCCAGGTTGGCATCGCGCACATCGTACCGGTCGGACATCCTCAAGTCTCCTTGGTGGGAATCGGCGCCGCTTTCAATTCGGCGACGCCCTCATAGTAACCGCAGAAGGGCATAAATCCCAGGGCGCGGTAGACCCTCAGTGCGGGTTCGTTGTCCATGGCGACGTTCAAGACGATCGTGCGGATCTCCCGCCGTAGGAGCTCCCCGGTGACGGCCGCCGTCGTGCTCAGCCCCAACCCGCGGCCGCGGCGATCCGCCCGGGTGTAGACGTTGCCGATGGCGGCCACGCCGGCCGCCCGGGAGACGACATGCGTCCCGGCAACCGCGATCAGATTCGATCCCTCCCACACGCCGAAGAAACATCCATCGTCCAGCTGCGATGGATGGAAGGCGTCGGGGAGATCAGGCTGGCCCTCGAAGAGCCTTTGCAGGGAAGGCAGGTCGTTCTGACGGAGCGGCGCCACGGCGTCCCCCGTCGCAGGCGGCCGCGCCCCCGGCGGGAGGACCATTCTCCACATCCGCGTTTCCTTTCGGGGGACCCATCGATCTTGGATGAGGGCGCGGTGCGTCGCCAGCAGCCCGAACTGATACAGGCCCCCGCCGACCTCGTCGAACAACTCCGCCACGACCTCCGGTTCCCCATGGGCGAAGAGGATCGGCGGCTCGAAGCCGCGATAGCACAGGACCACCGCGTTCGGACGCCAGCGCCAATCGGCCTGATCGACATACGGCGGAAACAGATCGGCCAGCGCGTAGGCGCACCAGACCCGGTCGGTCTCCAGAACAACCTGGACGTCGGCGATCTTCATGTGAACTCAGACCAACGACAGGAGCTCGTCCCCACCGCCGAACGTCTTCCGGAAGCGGGCAACGAACTCCTGCAAGTTGAAGGCGTGGCCCTGGGTGCCTTCCTTTTCGAGGCAGTAGGTTGCCGCCAGGGCGCCCATCTGACCGCAACGCTCGAGGCTGAGACCGTGGGCGTAGCCTTTCAGGAAGCCGCCGCGGAAGGCGTCGCCGACGCCGGTGGGATCGGCCAGGGTGAGCGGAGGGACGGCCGGGACGTGGAACGTGTCCTGTCGACTGTAGACATCGGCGCCATGCTCACCACGCGTGATCACGAGGAAAGACGTCTCCTGGAGGATGGCATCCAGGGAAAGGCCGGTCTTCTCAGTGATCAGACCGAACTCGTAGTCGTTGCAGAAGAGGGCGCGGCAGCCGTGGATACCGGCCCGCAGCGTGTCGGGCTCGAGGCGCACGGTCTGCTGGCTCGGGTCGTAGAGGTAGGGGATCTGAAGGGACCGGCATTCGTCGACGTAGGAGGCCATGGCCGTGGGATCGTTGGGAGAAATGACCGCCAGATCGGGGCGGACGGGCAGGTCCTCGAAGTGCAAGTCCGAAGCGTGCGCCATCGCTCCGGTATAGAAGGAAGCGATCTGAGCGTTGGCCTGGTCGGTGTTGACGAAGAAGGATGCCGTGAAGGTGCCAGGCACCGTGCGGATGCCGCTTGTGTCCACGCCGTGCCGCTCGAGCCACTGGCGGTACTCGTCGAAGTCCTCGCCGACGGTGGCCATGACCAGCGGCCGTTCTCCCAGCAGCGCCAACGTGTAGGCGATGTTGGCAGCGATGCCGCCGCGTCGCCGGATGAGGTTGTCGACCAGGAAGGACAAGCTGAGACGGTCCAGCCGGTCGGCCAGGATGTGATCCCGGAAGCGGCCGGGAAAAGACATCAGGTAGTCGTAGGCGATCGACCCGGTGAGGACTACGTTCATGGTGACTTGACCTGGGCAAGGGTGTCGGGGTAGGGCGGATGAAGGACGCCGGCTTCGGTCACGAAGGCTGTCACCAGCCGCGCCGGGGTGATGTCGAACGCAGGGTTCAGGGCCTGGCTGCCTTCGGGCGCCGCCCGCTGACCCTGATGGACGAGGTCCAGAACCTCGGCCGGGTCTCGTTCTTCGATGGGGATCGCGCTACCGTTGGGTGTCACCAGATCGATGGTGCTGGTCGGAACGACACAATAGAAAGGAACGTGGTTGTCGTGCGCCGCCAGGGCAAGCATGTACGTTCCAATCTTGTTGGCCACGTCCCCGTTGGCGGCCACACGGTCGGCGCCCACCAGAACCGCCTGCACTTCGCCACGCTGGAGCATGTGGCCGGCGGCGCCGTCGGCGATGATGGCATACGGGATCCCATATTGCTCGAGCTCCCAGGCCGTGAGGCGGGATCCCTGAAGGCGCGGCCGCGTTTCGTCGACGAGGACGCGAAGGCGCTTTCCCTGCTCGTGGGCCGTGCGGATGACACCCAGGGCCGTGCCGTAGTCGACCGTTGCCAGCGCTCCCGTGTTGCAGTGATGCAGGACGGTGTCGCCGTCCGAGAGCAGAGCCGCTCCGTGCCGTCCGATGGTGCGATTGGTCTCCACATCCTCGTCGGCCATCGCTTGAGCTGCATCCGCCAGGGCGGCCGCTCGTCCGCGTTCGGTGAGCGGGCCGCTGCGGCGGAGGCATTCGTCGATCGCCCACTGCAGGTTGACGGCCGTGGGGCGCGCCGCTCGCAGCCTCGCCGAAGCACGATGGACCTCGGCTTCGACGTCCCGGCCGGCTTTCGTGCCGGCGGCCGCCAGCGCCAACCCGAAAGCGGCCGCCGCGCCGATGGCCGGTGCGCCGCGCACCGCCATGGTGCGGATCGCCTCCGCCACGGCATCCGCCGTCTTCAGCTCGAGGACGACGAGCCGGCCGGGCAACTGGCGCTGGTCGATCAAGTGGAGGGTGGGCCCTGCCGGATCCCACCACAGACTGCGCATCGGCGCTCCGTCGCTGCGCCCGCATGAAAACGCGCTCTCACGGGAGAGCGCGGGGACGCGACGTCCGCAGTGTAGCACGGTTCCATGCGATGCGCGACCCCCACCCGACGCTCCCCCTTGCAGGGGAAGGGTGGGGGGTTCGCCGCAATCACGTTTGACTCTCCGCGCACCCCCGAGTACCATGCCGCCATGTCCCGCCGCCAAGCCGGCGTCGTTCTGTTGGTGACGGCAGCCGTCCTGGTTGCCTGTGCCGGCCTTCCCGCGCTGCTGCCCGGCACGGCCACACCGCCGCCCCCGACGGCTACGATCACTCCAACTCCCACGGCGACTCCGAGTCCCACACCTTCGCCGGCCGTCCACCTGGAGGCGGCCGGGCTGGCGCTGCGGAACGGCGATTGGGATCGCGCCCTGCAGGAGTACCAATCGGCGGCCAACTCTGCCGATCCAGGGCCGCAAGGGGACGGTCAGTTCGGTGTGGGCGAGACCTACGTGCGCGCCGGCCTTTACGGACAGGGGGCCGAGGCCCTCACTACGTTTCTCTCCTTGCACGCCGATCATCCCCGCGCCGCCGATGCGTACTTCCTGCGGGCGACCGCCCGTCGTGCCCTGAGGGATGTCGACGGCGCCGTGGCCGACTTCGATGCCTATCTCCAGACCCGGCCCGGGGTCATCGACAGCTACGTTCAAGAATGGCAAGGCGACGTCCTCGAAGGCGCCGGGCGACATGCCGAGGCGGCCGCCCGCTACCAGTCGGCGGCGACCCTTCCGCGGATCGGCCCCGCCGCCAGTCTGTATCTGAAGGCCGGACGCGCCTACCTGGACGGTGGGGACGCCACGACGGCTCTGACCCTCTTCAACACCGCGTACGAGGTCGCGCCCGACGACGCCGCGCGCGCCTCCGCCAACCTGTACGCCGGCCGGGCGCTTGTGGCTTTGGGCGACCGCGAGGCGGGTTACGCGCGCTGGCTCGACTCGGTCGAGAAATATCCTGCGGCGCTCGACACCTACGAAGGCCTCGTCGAGTTGGTTGACGCGGACGTCCCGGTCGACAGCTACCGCCGCGGTTTCATCGACTTCCTGGCGGGGGCCTACGAGCCCGCCATCCAGGCTTTCGGCAGGGCGATCGATCGGGAGCCCAGCGCCGAGGCTTACTACTACCGGGGCCTCTCCCGCCGCGGGTCGGGCGATTACAGCGGCGCGCTGGAAGACTTGTATGTCGTCTACGTCGCCTACCCGGACTTCGCCGACCGCGAAACGGCCTGGCTGGAGGCGGGCAGGACCGCCTCGGTCTTCCTGGGCGACTATAGCCGTGCGCGGTCAATCTATCTCGACCTGGTCGCGGCCCTTCCCGGCAGTGCAAACGCCCCGCAGGCGCTGCTCTCGGCCGGCAAGTCGGCCGAGGTCGAGGATGACCTGCAAGGGGCGATCGACACCTGGCTGCGCGTGCCCGTAGAGTACCCGCAGTCCTCCCTGGCGTCGCAGGCGGCGTTCCTCGCAGGAATCACTCGCGTGCGGCTGGGTGATGTCGCGGGCGCGGCTGAGGCGTTTCGTCTGGCGGGCGATCGGGCCCAGACGGGAGCGGATCGCGCCGCGGCGGCGTTGTGGGTCGGCAAGATCCTGGAGGCCCAGGGTCGGCACGACGAAGCCGTCGGGGCATGGCAGACGGCCGCGGCCAGCGACGTCACCGGCTACTACTCGGCCCGCGCCGCCGACTTGCTCGCCGGCCGCAAACCGTTCGAGCCGACCGGAGTATTCACGTTCCCGACCGACCAGAGCGCCGACCAGGCCGAAGCCGAGGCGTGGCTGCGCACGACCTTTACACTGACGGACACGGCGCCGCTCGACCGACTC
>DATIFK010000212.1:0-29091 GCA_035455265.1 Anaerolineales bacterium | reverse complement strand
CCTCCTTCCTGCGGACAGCGGACGGCGGACGGAGCTGGCAGCCGCTTCCATCCGACATCGGCAATGACTACACCGGGATGTCCTTCGCCGACGCCGACCGCGGATGGTTGATCTGGCAGACTACGGGCGCGTACGCCGCCGCGCCGCCGGAGGTCGCCGAGACACACGACGGTGGCCGCTCCTGGGACGTTCGGGTTTTGCCGGCGCCCGAGGGAGCGCCGACGCTGTTCGAAGACTACGAGTACAGCGAGCCCTACGGCCTCAACGTCCTCTCGGCAACCGCGCTGCGCCTCATGGTCGGCGCGTTCGGCTACGGGTTCCCGCCATCGGAATTCGCCGGCTACCTCTACACGACGGAAGACGGCGGAGCGACCTGGAACACCTACGCGTTGCCAGCCGGGGCCCTGGCCTCCGAATACGATCTGGCCTTCTTCGACGCGGACTACGGCCTTCTGCTTGGCCGGACGATGTACCGCACCGCCGACGGCGGTCGTACCTGGCAACTCATCAAGACCGTCGCCTGGGACGGGGACTTCTCGTTCGCGGATTCTCAGTACGGCTGGGCGATCGCCCGTTCCGGCGAGGCGACGGCGTTGGTAAGGACGGTCAACGGCGGGACCACGTGGAGTGAAGTGAAGCCTCGGGCCGCGCCGTGAGACACGCATGGAGGTTGGCTGCCCTCCAGACCTCCCGTCGAGCCGTGCAGAGACTGCAGCGGCGCCAGACTCGGGTGCGACGTGACGAGACGCGTGAGAGCTTCAAAAGGCGCTGGAGGGAGGCGCGCCTCCTACGAAGACGGAGGCCCGGGTTTGTGAGCGCGCAGGGAGAAGAGGAATGGGATCGGGAGGTAGGACTCCGGCAGGCGCCACCAACCGTCGTCCCCCTGCTCCATGAAGGGATACTTCGCTCGGGCGGCAAAGGGAAACTCGTGCAGGTGCTCGATGGTGAGACCAGCTTCCAGGATGGAGCCGATCACTTCGCCGAGCGGATGGTTCCAGATGAAGAACGTGCGCTTTTCCCCCGCAGCTTCTGTCGCGTAGGATCCGCTCATTTCGACTCGGTCGGGAGTCTTCGAGTAGAAGTATGGGTTGCGAACCAGCAACTCCCGGCTCTCATTGGTGCTCAGTGCGCGAAAGAAGGGGTGATCGTCCACGATGTAGAAGACGCCGCCGGGCTTGAGAAACCGCGCCACGATGCCGGCCCATTTCGGTAGGTCAGAGAGCCAGTGGAGGACGCCGTACGACGTGAAGACGAAGTCGAATTCGGCCGTGAGGCGATCCGGCAGATCGTACACGTCGGCGCAGATGAACGTGGCCGGGAGCCGCAATTCCTCGTTGAGGGACCGGGCGAGGGCGATGGAACGGGGGGACAAGTCGGCGCCTGTGACGATGGCCCCGCGACGCGACCACGCCAGCGTGTCCATGCCGAAATGACATTGAAGATGCAGCAGCGACTTCCCCGCTACGTCCCCGAGTTCTGACAGCTCGATCGAGCGCAGGCGGTCCTTGCCCTTCTTGAATCCGGCAAGGTCGTAGAACGGCGATGCCTCATGTTCGCCGGTCCAATGGTCCCACAGCTCTCGATTCGCCTCGAGGAAGTCGTCCATGGATCACCGATGAAACGGGGGATGGCGCCGCCGGAACCAGGACGGGCGTCCCGGGTGGCGTCTACTTGGCGGGCTCGGGCGGCGCCTCGGCCTCGGACACGCCGGCCGTCTCGAGATCCTTGGCGGAGACGCTGGCGACGGCGGCCACCGTCTCGCCGGGCTTCAGATTGACCACCCTGACCCCCATCGTCGCCCGCCCGGCGCGTTTGATCTCTTTGACCTTCGTACGCAAGACGATCCCGCCGCTGGAGATGATCGTCAGCTCGTCCTCGTCCTCGACCACTCGGGCCGCCGCCACCGGACCGGTGACGTCCATCTTATCTTTGCTCAGCGTCTGCACACCCATGGTGCCGCGCCCCTTGGGAGCGTACTCCTTCAGGGGCGTCCGCTTGCCGTACCCGTTGGCGGTGACGACCAGCAGGTCGCCGTGCTTGCGGACGACCTCGACGCTCGTCACCTCGTCGCCGCTGCGAAGGTGGATGGCGCGCACGCCGGCGGCCGGGCGCCCCATCGGGCGAACCGCCTTCTCCGGGAAGCGCAGGGCCTGCCCTTGCCGCGTGACCAATATGATCTCGTCCTTGCTGCCCGTCAGGCGCACCCACCCCAACACGTCGCCCTTTTCGAGGCTGATGGCGATGAGTCCCGACGGTCGGACGGCGGCGAACTCCGACAGGGCGACGCGCTTGATCTTGCCGCGGCGTGTGACCATCGTCAGATACGTGGCGGCGTTGAAGTCCGGAACGGCCACGGCGGCGGTGACCGTCTCGTCGCTTCCGAGCGCCAGAATGCTGGCCATCGGGATGCCGCGATCGGTCCGGTCGGACTCGGGGATCTGGTAAGCCTTCTCCGAGTAGACCTTGCCGCGGTCGGAGAAGAACAGGACGGAGTGCAACGAACGAGCGGGGAACAGCATCATCAACTCGTCCTCGCCCCGCATCGAATGGCCGGTGACGCCGCGGCCGCCGCGCCCCTGCAGGCGGAAGGCCGACGCCGCGGTTCGTTTGACGTAGCCGCGTTCGGTCAGGCTGATCAGCACGGCCACGTCGGCGACCAGGTCTTCCTCGCGCAGCTCCTCGCTCGCCCCCGGCGCCAGGCGCGTGCGGCGTGGGTCGCCGTACTTGTCGACCACCTCCCCCAGGTCGGCGTGGATTACCTGGAGGATCTTCTTCGGGTTCGCCAGCAGGTCTTCCAGGTAGGAGATCTGCTCGAGAACCGTCTTGTGTTCATCCTCGATCTTCTTGCGCTCGAGCGCCGCCAGCCGGCGCAACTGCATGTCGAGGATCGCCAGGGCCTGGACCTCGGACAGCTGGAAGCGCTCCATCAGGCGTTCCTTGGCGACGTCGGCGTCGGGGGCCTTGCGGATGGTCGAGATGACGTCGTCGAGGTGGGCCAGGGCGATCAGCAAACCGTCGAGGATGTGCGCCCGCGCCCTGGCCTTGGCCAGCTCGAAGGTCGTGCGGCGAGTGATGACCACGCGACGATGGTCGATGAAAACCTGCAGGGCGCGCTTGAGGGACAGCAGCCGCGGTTCGCCGTCCACCAGCGCCAGCAGTTGGACGCCGAAGGTTGTCTGCAGGGGCGTGTACTTGAAGAGCTGGTTGAGGACCTTCTTCGGCTGCGCGCCCTTGCGCAGCTCGACGACGATGCTCAGGCCGCGGCGGTCCGACTCGTCGCGCAGGTCGGTGATGTCGCCCAGCCGTCCCTCACGGGCGAGCTCGGCGATGCGTTCGATCAGGCTCGACTTGTTGACCTGGTACGGGATCTCGGTGATGACGATACGGTGCCGGCCGGCGGCCGCCTCTTCGATCTGGGCCTGCGCCCGCAGGACCAGGCGTCCTTTGCCGGTGCTGTAGGCCTGCTTGATCCCCTCCACGCCGACGATGACGCCTCCGGTGGGGAAATCGGGCCCCGGCAGGAAGTGCATCAACTCGTCGATGGTGACTTCATCGAGGCGGTCGTCGTTGTCGATCAGGTGCCGCAGGGCCGAGGCCAGCTCCCCCAGGTTGTGCGGCGGGATGTTGGTCGCCATCCCGACGGCGATGCCCGACGAGCCGTTGAGCAGAAGATTGGGCAGGCGGGACGGCAGGACGACCGGTTCCTGCAGCGAGCCGTCGAAGTTGTCGACGAAATCGACGGTTTCCTTCTCGATGTCGACCAGCATCTCCTCGGCCATCCGGCCGAGGCGCGCCTCGGTATAGCGCATCGCCGCCGGCGAGTCGCCGTCGATCGAGCCGAAGTTGCCCTGGCCGTCGACCAGCAGGTAGCGCATGGCGAAGTCCTGGGCCATGCGCGCCATGGCGTCGTAGACGGCGGCGTCGCCATGGGGGTGGTATTTGCCAAGGACCTCGCCGACGATGCGGGCCGACTTGCGGTAAGGGCCCGTCGCCCGGATGCCCATGTCGTGCATGGCGTACAGGATGCGCCGGTGGACCGGCTTGAGCCCGTCCTTGGCGTCCGGCAGGGCACGCGCCACGATCACGCTCATGGCGTAGTCGAGATACGCCCCGCGCATCTGTTCGTCGATGTCGACCTGGCGTACGGTGCCGATATCCATGCTTCAGGGACCGCTGGGGGTCAGTCAAAACCCGCCGGAGGCGGGCCTATGTGAATTATACCGCAGGCTGTCGGGAAAGACAGCTTGCCGCCTCTGGTCGCCCCGAGCGAAGCGAGCCCCGCCAGGGGCGAGCGCAGTCGAAGGGCGCTCGGGTGGCCTTCGGATAGCGCCCTTCGACTTCGGCCGGAGAGCCATGATCCGAGGCGCCAAGGGGCGTACCGGCCTCCGCTCAGGGCGACTGGGCGGAGCTCTTTGCGGCCGCGCGGCGAATAAGCCGCCATCCCGACAGGTCAACCTTCCGAGCCTCTGGTCGCCCTGAGCGAAGCGAGCCCCGCCAGGGGCGAGCGCAGTCGAAGGGCGCTCCACGCGCCTTCGAAGAAGGCCCTTCGACTTCGGCCGGAGACCCATGACCCAAGACGCCAAGGGGCGCACCGGCCTCCGCTCTGTGCGGCTGGACCGAGCCCTTGGCAGCGGCTCGACGGCCCAGGGGACGCCGTCTTCACAAGTCCGCGAACCGGACCGCCAAGTCGCCCTGAGCGAAGCGAGCCCCGCCAGGGGCGAGCGCAGTCGAAGGGCGCTCCACGCGCCTTCGAAGAGGGCCCTTCGACTTCGGCCGGAGAGCCATGATCCGAGGCCCCTAGGGCCGTACCGGCCTGCGCTCAGGGCGACTGGAAACTGGAGACTGGAAACTGGAAAATGCTCATGCCGACACGCTGGGAGCTGGGAACTCGAAGCGTGTTGACGCCGCCCGGCGGCAGTGCTACAACACTGCCACCCAGGCCACTTGGAGAACGCCATGCAGCCTCGACCTCGCCGCGCCGGACGGATCGTCGCCATCGTCATTGTCGCCTTGCTGGTCATTCTCGCCGCCGGTGCTGTTGTGCTCCCGCGCCTCTCGTTCCCGCAGACCGACGGCTCGCTTACCCTCCCCGGCCTTCAGGGACCGGTAGAAGTCTTCCGGGACTCGATGGGCGTTCCCCACATCTATGCCAGCACAGAACATGACTTGTTCATGGCCCAGGGTTTCGTCCATGCGCAGGATCGGTTCTGGCAGATGGACTTCTGGCGGCACGTCGGCTCCGGCCGTCTGGCGGAGATGTTCGGGGAATCCCAGGCCGAGACGGACGCCTTCATCCGCACCATGGGTTGGCCGCGCCTGGCTGAGACGGAGTACCAGCAGGCCGATCCGGAGCTGCGGTCGATCCTGGACGACTACGCCGCGGGCGTCAACGCCTACCTCGATCAACGCCATGGCGCTTCCCTGTCCCTTGAATATGTCATCCTGGGCCTGCTCAACCCTGCATACAAGCCCGAGCCCTGGACGCCGGTCCACTCGTTGACCTGGGCCAAGGCGATGGCCTACGACCTGGGAGGCAACGCCGACGTCGAAATGCGCCGCGCTGCCTTGCTGGCCAAGCTTCCGGCGGAGCGCGTGGCCGACCTCTTCCCGGCCTACCCGGCGGATCACCCCGTCATTGTCGAAGGTTACGGAGGCTCCGCGACCGCTTCGGCCGCTCCGGGTGGGCTGCTGGCCGCGGCGGACGAGCCGATGGCGCGCGTCACGGCTCGCTTCGACCGCCTCAATGAGCTGACCGGCGGGGGGATCCCGGGGCTGGGATCGAACAATTGGGTCATCGGCCCCGATCGCACCACGACGGGAGCCCCGCTGCTTGCCAATGACATGCACCTGGGCATCCGCATGCCGTCGATCTGGTACGAGAACGCGCTGCACTGTGAGCCCGCCGGACCCGATTGCCGCTTCCAGGTCGAGGGCTTCTCCTTCGCTGGACTCCCGGCCGTCATCGTCGGGCACAACGACCGCATCGCCTGGGGAGTGACCAACGTCAATCCCGACGTACAGGACCTGTTCCTCGAAAAGGTCAACCCCGACAACCCCGATCAGTACGAGGTCGACGGCCAGTGGGTCGACATGGACGTGCGCCAGGAGGTCATCCAAGTCTCCGGCGGCGAGCCGCAGACCCTGACGGTCCGCGAAACGCGCCACGGCCCGGTGCTCTCGGACGCCTGGGAAAGCGGCGCCGGGCTGGCGGAGCAGGCCTCGCTCGCCTCGGGCGACTCGATCGTTGTCAGCTACCGCTGGACCGCTCTCGAGCCGTCGCACATTCTGCGAGCCGCCGTCGGACTCAATCTGGCGCAGAACTGGGATGACTTCCGCGCCGCCCTGCGCGATTGGGACGCCCCCTCGCAGAACTTCGTCTATGCCGACGTCGAAGGGAACATCGGCTACCAGATGCCGGGAAAGGTTCCGATTCGCGCCAGCGGAGACGGGATGCTCCCCGTCCCCGGCTGGGACAGCCAGCATGACTGGACCGGCTATGTTCCCTTCGACGAACTGCCCTTCGCCTTCAACCCCCCGGCGGGCTTCATCGCCACGGCCAACAACGCCGTCGTTGGATCGGACTACCCGCATCTGATCACGCTCGGCTTCGACCTCGGCTACCGCGCCGACCGCATCGTGTCAATGATCCTGGCGACCACGAAGCTGGGGCCCGAGGAGATCGCCGCCATCCACGGCGACAACTTCAATCCGGCCGCGCCCGAGTTGGTCCCCGTTCTCCTGGGCGTGGACTACGCCGCCCACGATCAGCCCGAGCTGGCCGAACCGATGGCGATGTTGCAGAACTGGGATTACCAGAACGCGATGGACTCCGCGCCGGCGGCCTTGTTCAATGCCGTCTGGCGTCACGTGATCGTGCGCACCTTCTCGGACGAGCTTCCCGACGAGTGGCTGCCAGGTGACGACCTGGGCGTGCTCCTGGTCGGCCGCCTGCTCTCGCAACCGGCCAGCCCCTGGTGGGATGACATGCAGACCGGCGTCATCGAGACGCGCGATGACATCCTGGTGGCGGCCGTGCACGACGCCATCGACGAGCTTGACCAGCGCCTGGGATCCGATCCTGCCAGGTGGACCTGGGGCGGGCTGCACACGGCGACGTTCGAGAACGAAACCCTCGGACGGTCCGGCATCGGCCCGATCGAGGCGATCTTCAACCGCGGCCCGTTCCCCGCCGCCGGTGGCTCCGCCATCGTCAACGCCACGGGATGGGAACCCGAAAGCGGCTATGAAGTTCACTTCGCCCCGTCGGAACGAGTCATCATGGACCCGGCCGATTGGGATCGCTCCCTGTGGATCCACACCACCGGCCAATCGGGCCATGCCTATCACCCGCATTACATCGACATGGCCGACCTGTGGCGCACCATCCAGTACCGGCCGATGCTGTGGACGCGCGCCGCCGTGGAAGCTGCGGCGGAGTCGCATCTGAAGTTGACGCCGTAGCCGGAGGAAACCCTCACCCCCCAGCCCCCTCTCCCCCACGGGGAGACGGGGAAGAAGAACTCAAGGAGGCGGGGGCCAAAGGCCCCGCCTCCTTGAAGACATTCGCTGCGGACGCAAGGCGTCGACGGGCCACCGTTCGCGTTCGGAATGAGGCGATAAGGAGTGAGCCGCGACCTCGCCCCTCTCCCCGAGAGAGACCACGGTTCCTGGAGCGAAGCGCAAGGGAAGGAGTAGGGTGAGGGCGAGGTCAACTCGTCAATGGCAACGTCATCGGCCTCGCCCCCTCAGCGCAAGGCTGCAGTCCTTGGGGGCTTCTCGCCGTAGCAGACTGCCACAGGGTTGAATCAAGCGGCCCGGCGTCGATCGACGCCGGGCCGCACCTTCTTCGGCGGCGGCAGCCCTCACCTGAGGAGGATTCGCTCCGTCACAAGCAGACAGGTGACGCTCAAGACGATCACCGTGAAGAACAGCAGGATCGAGATCAGCAAGCGCTGGCCGGCGGTCATGCCCATGAACCGTCCGGACCCGGGCGCGGGCTCCTCATATTCCTCCGTCGGAAGCGGGGCTGGCTGAGCCTTCGCTTCCGGTCGATCGGTCAGCTCGCGCAGGTTGTCGAACATCCTCAGCCTCCTCCCTGCCCGGCCCGAGTGTATGTCAAACCGGGCCGCTGTCAACCGGCCGCAGATGCATCACTCCCGCCGGGAGCAGCAGGCTGTCGCCGTTGTCGAGACGCAGCCGCAACTCGCCGCGCGGGCCGAGGCCCGAGAGTTGCCCCTGCCAGGCGCGCCCTTCTCCCTCGACGTGCACCGACTCCCCCCGGAAGGCCAAGGACGCTTCCCAGGCCGCCAACACAGCGCTCAGGCGGAATCCGGCGGTCCATCGCTCGAGCGACGCCAGAATGCCGGCCAACAGATCGGCGCGATCGACCGGATGGCCGAGATGTGTCTCCACGCACGTGGCCGGATAGTCCAGGAGCCTGGGCCCCGGCACCGAATCCGGCGTTACGTTGACCCCAATGCCAATCACGACGTGGGTAACGGCGTCGGCTCGCCAGGCGGCTTCGGCCAGCACGCCGGCGGCCTTCCGCCGCGCCAGCAAGACGTCGTTCGGCCATTTGATCTCGGCCTCGGCTCCAAGCGCCGCCAAGCCGTCGCGCACCGACAAGGCACCGACGGCTGTCCAGCCGGCCGTCTCGCCCCGACGGGCCGGGGCTCGGGGCCCGGACGGGGCAAGGTCATCCGCCGGTGCCTCCGGTGGACGGAGCACCACGCTGAAGGCTAGCGCCGCGCCGGCCGGAGTGAACCAGCCGCGGCCGGCGCGACCTCGGCCGGCGGTCTGCTCGTCGGCGACCACGACGGTTCCGGTGGGACAACCCGCCTCGGCCAGTTCCTTCGCCCGATCGTTGGTCGATCCAACGCTGGGGTAGTAGTAGAGGTCCTCGCCCAACCCTCCGGCGGGGATCAGCGACCTCAGCCGTTCCGCGCTCCACATGCGGGCATTGTAACCTTCATCCCGAGTCCGGGTGAGTCTTGAAGGTGAGGGCGACCGATGTTCTCTGCTACAATCGGCCCACGACCATGAAGCACCTCTGGTCTCCATGGCGCATGGCCTACATCGAAGAACGCGATTCCGAGCCCGGCTGCCTGTTTTGCCAGGTTCTGGCCGAGGCGGACGGTCCCGGCAACTTGATCCTCCACCGGGGCCGCAGGGCCTTCGTCATTCTGAATCGATTCCCCTACACCAACGGCCACATGATGGTCGTCCCGTTCGCGCACCAGCCATCGCTGGATACTCTTGAGGAGCAGGCTCGTGCGGAAGTGATGGAGCTGGCGACGCGTGCGCTGGCCGTGTTGCGGCAGGCCTACGGCGCCGAAGCCTTCAACCTGGGAATCAACATCGGGGCCGCCGCCGGGGCCGGCATCGCCGATCACGTCCATTTGCACGTCGTCCCGCGCTGGGCGGGAGACACGAACTTCATGGCGACCGTCGCCGAGGCGCGTGTCATCCCCGAGGATTTGGCGATCACCTATCAGCGATTGTCCGACGCCTGGCGCGCGGCCTGACGCTCCCGCCCGGCTCGAGGTCTTCATCCGCACGCAGGGCTGACCATGGCAAACCTTGCCGCCTCCAACGAAGCCGTCATCCTCAGCGCCGTCCGGACCCCGATGGGCCGATTCCAGGGCTCCCTGGGCAGCCTGACGGCGCCTCAGCTCGGCGCCGCCGTCGTGCGCGAGGCCGTCGCCCGCGCCGGGGCGGACCCGGCCCAGATCGATGAAGTCATCATGGGCGACGTCGTTACCGCCGGCATCGGCCAGGCCCCGGCGCGCCAGGCGGCCCTCTTCGGAGGCTTGCCAGACTCCACTCCGGCCACGACCGTCAACAAGGTTTGCGGCTCCGGTCTGAAAGCTTGCATGTTCGCGGCGCAGGCGATCCGCGCCGGCGACGCCAGGGTCATCGTCGCCGGCGGCATGGAGAGCATGAGCCAGACACCGTTCCTGCTCCGCGCCCGCACCGGCTTGCGCTATGGCCACAATGAGCTCGTCGACTCGCTGCTCCACGACGGCTTGTGGGATCCGTTCGAGGATTGGGCCATGGGCATGGCGGCCGAGTACATCGCCGAACGCTACGAGGTCACGCGGGAAGCGATGGATCGCTTCTCCCTGGCCTCGCATCAGAAGGCGATCGAGGCCATCGACACCGGCCTGTTCAAAGAGCAGATCGCCCCGGTCGAGGTCCCCGGCAAAGGCGGGACAAAGAGTGTGGTGAGCGAGGACGAGACGCCGCGGCGCGACACCTCGCTCGAGAAGCTGGCCTCCTTGAAGCCGGCTTTCAAGCCCGACGGCCGGGTCACGGCGGGGAATGCCCCCGGCCTCAACGACGGCGCGGCTGCCCTGGTGATCGCCAGCCGCGAGGCGGCTCAGGCCATCGGCGCTCGGCCGCTCGCCCGCGTTCTGGCCTACACCCAGGCGGCCGTCCCACCCAAAGAGCTTTTCATCGCGCCCGCCCGCGCCCTCCCCAAGCTGCTGCAGAAGCTTGGTTGGCGGTTCGCCGACGTGGATCTCATCGAACTCAACGAAGCCTTCGCCGCCCAGGTCTTGGCCGACGGCTATGCGATGACCGAAGAAGGCTGGGATTGGAACTGGGACAAGGTCAACGTCCACGGCGGCGCCATCGCCCTGGGTCATCCCATCGGCGCCTCCGGCGCTCGCATCCTGACCACCCTGCTCTATGCGCTGCGCGAACGCGGCCTGCGGCGCGGCATCGCCTCCCTCTGCTTGGGCGGAGGAGAGGCCGTCGCCATGGCCGTCGAGCTCGAGCCCTAGCCTGTCCGCGCCCTTTCCCTCCGGAGGAGCCATGGCCGTTCACACGATCTTCGTCGTCGGCGCCGGCACGATGGGGAACGGCATCGCGCAGACCGCCGCCGTCGCCGGCTACCGCGTCACCATGATGGACGTCGATCCTCAAGCTCTGGCCCGGGGACAGGCCGCCATCGCCAAGTCCGTCGATCGCCTGCTCGCCAAGCAGGCGATCACGGAGGCGCAGAAGGCGGCCGCCACAGGGCTCCAGGTCGGCACCGACCTCGAGCCCGCCCGCCAGGCCGACCTGGTCATCGAGGCGGCCACCGAGAACCCCGATCTCAAGCTCAAGGTCTTCGCCGAGCTGGATCGGATGGCCCCACCACAAACGATCCTGGCCTCCAACACCTCGTCCATCTCCATCACGCGCCTGGCCAGCTCGACCAAGCGCCCCGCCAAGGTCATCGGCATGCACTTCTTCAACCCTGTGCCGCTGATGAAGCTCCTGGAGGTCATCCGGGCGCTCGACACCTCGGACGAGACGATGGCGACGGCCGTCGAGGTCGGTCGCAAGATGGGCAAGGAGCCGATCGAGGCGAAGGACTCGCCCGGGTTCATCTCGAACCGCATCCTGTGCCCGATGATCAACGAGGCCATCTTCGCCCTGCAGGAGAACATCGGCACGGCTGAAGCCATCGACGGCGTCATGCGCTTGGGAATGAGCCACCCCATCGGCCCTCTCGCCCTGGCGGACCTGGTCGGCCTGGATGTCGTTCTGTTCGTGATGGAAGTGCTTCACCGCGACCTGGGCGAGGACAAGTACCGTCCAGCTCCGCTCCTGCGCAAGATGGTCGACGCCGGCTACCTCGGGCGCAAGACCGGCCGCGGCTTCTACACGTACACGTCGTAGACGCAGGGCCGGTTCCGAGCCCCTCGGCACACGATCCTGAGCGAGGATCAAGCCGCGGGCCAGCCGCGCGAGCCAACTGTCCGCGAGCATGGTCTAGGGGCGAACCACCCTGGCACTGCCCGCCTCAACGTCCCGGCGGGCCAATTCCTCCCATCGGTCCCATCGGGCTCCCCGGCAGGACAACGGGACAGTGCGCGGCCCGAACAGGACGTCCTCCCGAAGGACATCGGGACGATGTGCCGGGAGGGCAGGTGTGCTTCGCCCCTGCGAATTCCCGGTCTATCCTTCGCTCTCGCCGCACCCGCACGATATAATCGTCGCCTCGCCTCAGGAGAACGCTCATGATGAAGGGCAAGGTCCTCGCCGCCGCCATCGCGCTCGTCGCCGTCAACCTGGCTTGTGGCGGATCTCTCCCGGCAGTGGATACGGGTGGAACGGCCATCGCCATCAGCGTCGCCTCGACGCTGACCGCCGCCGCCCCGACGGCCACGGCCGCGCCGCCTACGGCTACGCCCGTGCCCACCGTTTCTCCGCTTCCGCCGCGATTGTGGATGAGCTACACCGGCGGCGGCTCGGACGCCTGGTGGCTCTCCCTCCCCTCCGCCTCGCAGGTCACTCTGCCCTTCAACATCGGCCAGTTCTACGATTTCGCACCGTCCACCTCGCGCATCCTGTACGCCTCCCACTTCGCCAGCAAGGGAGAGGGCCCGGCCAACCTGGCCGTCTCGGATTTGTGGATGGTGGACTACCCATCAGGAGCCCCGCAGGCGATCGTCCCGACCGACACCGTCGTCGAGGCGCTGTGGTCGCCCGACGGCCAGGCCCTGGGATACATCCTGGCAAGTCCGTCGGGCTATGAACTGCATTGGCGGACCCTGGCTGGAGAGGACCGCACCCTGGCTGCCGACTTGGCGCCCACGTGGAGCATTTCTCCCAACGGAGATCTCATCGCGTTCACTCGGGAAACAGGGTATGAGTCCGTCGGCCCCGCCGGCCTGTATGTCGTTCCCGTCGCCGGCGGGCCCGAAGTCCAACTCTCGAGCGTCGACCGCCACGGCGCCGGAAGCATCGATGACCGTCCGGATTGGTCCCTCGATGGCACGCATGTGGCCCTGAGCTACTCCGATCCGGCGAACGGACGGCTGGGGCTGGTGATCGCCGCGGTCGACGGCAGCGCCACGTCCGACGTCACGTTCGCCGTTTCCGTGCCCGAGGACATCGCCAATGGCGGAATGCCCCCGAAGGTCCTGTGGCACCCCGACAACCGCCATCTGGTCGGCCTGGGCGGGAACTACTACGGGATGGGCGGGCCGCAGGACGTCGTCCTGTTCGAGCTCGACCCGTCCCTCACGACGATCACCAATGGGACGGCGTTCGGCACGAGCGGCATCGTGGTCGATTGGGCGGTCCCGGGCGTGTCCGTTTGGGTCTTCAACGACACCAACAACGTCGTGGCGCTGTCCCTGCCCTGACCTCGCTGGAGGATGCGATGAACGGTCGGCGTCCGCCGATTCGACTCTTCGCGGTGGTGGCCCTGGCGGCGCTCGCCTGCGGCGGGGGCACTGGGACAACGCAGCCGAAGGATGTCGCCGATGCCGTTGCAGCGACGCTGACGGCGCTGGCCGGCCCCTCGCCGATGGCTCCGGCGCCCGTCGAGGCGGCGACCGTTTCGCCGGAACCCCCCGGCGGCGGGCCGGCTCCCGCTGTGTTGCGCGTGGTGTATACGAACGGCAGCAACGCGTGGATCCTGGAAGGAGCCAACCCGCCGCTGCAACTGACGACCAGCGGTTCCGTGGAGAGTGTGCGGATCTCGGACGACGGCCTGCGCATCGCCTTCACCCGCCGGCCCGATCCGGATGCGCCGGCCGAACTCCGCGCCGTTCACAACGACGGCAGCGGTGAGGTTGTCCTGCTCTCCCAGGCCCAGATCGACGCCATCGCCCCGCTCGACGGCGCGCATCACAACGACCTCAGCCAGTTCGACTTCTTGCCGGGCACCCACAATGTGATGTTGAACACTCGCGGAGTCTTCCTCGGTCCCGGCCTGGCCAAGCACGACAATCTGCTCGTCGTCGATGCCGACACAGCCGTCCTGACGCAGGTGCTCCCGCCCGGTTCCGGCGGGGACTTCACCCCGTCGCCCGACGGGACCCGCCTGGCCATCGTCCGTCCCGATTCGGTCGACCTGGCGAACGTCGACGGGAGCGCCCATCAGGTCGGTCTGGTCACCTACGAGCACATCATCACCTACAGCGAATACCTTTTCTACGTCAAACCGGTTTGGCGAAGCGACGGCAGCGAAGTCGGCGTGGTCATCCCCTCGCCCGATCCTTTGACGCCGCCGTTGAGCGGCACGGTGTGGCGCGTTCCAGCGGCCGGCGGCACCGCCTCGCCCTACCCGGCGATCTCCGGCCAGTTCTTCTTGTTTGCGGTCGGCAGCGAGCCGCTGCTCTCTCCCGACCTGTTGCACGTGGCGTATTCGCGGGAAACGGCCACCACCAACATCTGGGACCTGTTTGTAGCGCGACCCGACGGGAGTGGGGAAGCCCTCGTGGCAACGGGCGACGTGCGCTGGGCGGGATGGTCGCCAGACGGGGGCCATTTCCTCTTCACCAGCGGCGGCCCGATGAACCTACAGCTCGGCACGGTCGGTGGCGGCTCATCGCCTTTGGTTGTCGGAACGGACTTCCGGTGGATCAACTCAACGGACTACCTGTACCTTTCCGGCAGCGCCGGTGCGTGGACGCTGCATCGCGGCACGCTGGGTGGAGCCAATGTCCCCCTGGTCAGCCCATCGGGGGACGCCGTCCAGTTCGATGTGGACGAGTAGGGGCAGCGCGTACCCCGATTGCCCCCCACCGCGTTCTGAGGTATCTTCCTAGGCATCACGGGTCCCCAAGGAGGCCTGGCGATGGCGTACCTCTATCCCATCTGGTTCTTCTTCGCAGCCGTCTTCTCGTATTTCGCGTACGTCCATTGGCGCCAGTCGAACGTGACCATTCGGTCGTTCACTTCACGCATCGAAGCGGGCAAAGGGAAAGCCTCCGAAGCAGCGACGGTTATCGACGAATTCATTCGTGATTTCAATAAGTACCTCGACACCGTCAACGGTATGAATCGCAACATGAACCGCAATGCGACGGTGGGCTACTTCGTCGCAGCAGTGGTCTCGGTCATTGCTCTGTTCCTTTCCGTCCTGGCTGCCGGCTGAGCCGACTTCCCAAGGTCCCCACCCGCCATCTTCGATGGACCAACCGGCCGGCGATATGCCGGCCGGTTTCGTTCCTTTGGTCAGGTCATTGGATGGGGCGCGGCACTCGACCGGCGTGGTGCGGGAAGCTGGCGGGATCTACCCTCGCCACACCATCACGGCGAGATACTCGCCTGAAGTGAACCAACGGGCGATCCTCGCCAGGCGCACAACCTTGGCGAAATAGCCCGGCATGGCCTCCGGCGGCCGCACTTCTTCGAAGCCGAAGCGGACGTAGAAGCCGGTCAGGCTCGAGCGGCAGGTCAGCCACAGGGGAGGCGAGTGGCGGCCCTGTAGCTCGGCGATGATGGCCGAGGCCACGCCTTTCTTTCGCCACGCAGGCCGGACGGCGATGGAAGCAAGTTCCTGCGTTCCATCCTCATGCGGCTTCACCTGGCCGCAGCCGAGGAGACGATCCTCCTCATCGACGGCCAGGAGGAAGCGGCTCCAGTGCAGACGCGTCGGATTGATGCCGACACGCAGGATCAGGGACCGGATGCGACCCGCGTCGCGGGCCGCGGCCTCCCGCAGGCGGGCGCCGGCGGGGAGTCCGGCACGGGCGGTCATCCCGAGGGATTCCACGCCGCCAGCTCGATCAGAAGGCGCGCCAGCGCCTCGGGCCGGTGCAGCGGAATGTCGTGGTCGGTGTCCTCCATCCACTCCACCCGCAAGTTTCGGATGGACCGGTGAGCGCGCTCAATGCCGCGCTCCTTGATGGCCAGGTAGACGTCACCTTCCACTCCGCGGACGGGCGCGCGCCTCGCCGGGACCATCAACACGGGGCAGCGGATGGCATCGAAGAGTTGATAGACCGGGGACTCCCACATGGCCCGAACGAGGGTCATGTGATGGTCGTAGGTGAGATGCGGCGCGATCGTCCCGTCGGGCCTCACGTCGAAGTTGCCGAGGATGATCGCCCGGCGCGTGTCATCGATCGGGAACGGGCGGCCGGATGCTTCCAGGCGGCGCAGCAGATCTTCGAGCGGCGTGCCTTCCAGGCGCGGGGGCCGGAGCCGTTCGCGCACGATCTCCCAGGTGGCGCCGGGGTAATCATCCACCTGCCCGATGCCGCCGTCGACGAGGGCCAAGGCCGTTGGACCGCCGCCGGCGGGGGCATGCGCCGCGACCTCAAGCGCCACCATCGCGCCCCAGGAGTGCCCGACCAGCACCGGCCGATCGATCGGCAACGTGCTGGCCAGCGCGGTCACGTCGGCGGTGATCGTCCGGAAGTCGTAGCCGTCGTCGGGCTTGTCGCTCTGGCCGTGTCCCCGCAGGTCCGGCGCCCAAACGGCATGCCCGGCGCCCGCCAGGAAGGGTGCCACCAGCTCCCAGAAGCGGGCATTCGAGGCCAGGCCGTGCAGGAGAAGGAACGGTCTCTTGGCCGGCCCGCCGGGCCAGTGGAGCACGCGAAGGCGAATGCTCCCAAGATCGATGGGGACCGATTGAGGCAGGAGGGCGTCGGTCGCCGACGGCGGCATCGGATCGTCAGGCATTGGGATTGGCGCTAGGAAGGGCGGAGCTGTTCTTCGAGGAGCTGGCGCGCCTTCTGCGGGTCGGCCTGGCCGCCCGAGCGTTTCATCACCTGACCGACGAACCAGCCGATCAGGGCCGTCTTGCCGGAGCGATACTGGGCGACCTGATCGGGATTCTCGGCCAGCACCTGCCGAGCCAGCGCGCCGAGCGCGTCGACGTCGGTCACCTGACGCAAGGCCTCGGCATCGACGATCTCGGCCGGGGATCGACCCGTGGTCTCGATCTTATCCAGCAGGTCCTTGCCGGTATTCGTCGTGATGTCCTTCGATTGGACCATGCGGATGATCTCGGCCAGGTAGACCGGCGTCAAGCGAAGGCTTCCGGCGGTCAGGCCGCGCTCGCGCAGCAGCCGCAGGACGTCGTTCATGAGCCAGTTCGAGACGATCTTGGGCTGTCCCGCCAGCGCGCCGACGGCAGCCTCGAAGTACTCCGATAGGCTTCGCTCTTCCGTCAGAATCTCCGCGTCATAATCCGGGAGCTCGTATTCCTCGACGAAGCGGCGGCGCCGCTCCAAGGGTAGCTCGGGCAGGGCCTCCACGACCTCGGCGCGCTCCGCCTCCGAGAGCTGAATCGGGAGCAGATCGGGCTCGCGGAAGTAGCGGTAATCCGCCTCGGTTTCTTTGGATCGCATCTTCCTCAGCACGCCTTCGTCTTCATCCCACTCAAGCGTCCAGGCCTCGATGGTCCCGCCCGATTCGGTTTCGCGGCTCTGCCGGGCAATCTCGGTCTGGATCGCCTGGCGCAGGCTGTCAATCGAGTTGACGTTCTTGATCTCGGTCTTGGTGTTCAGCTCGGTCGAGCCCTGGGGCCGGATGGACACGTTGGCATCACATCGGAGCTGGCCCTTCTCCATATCGGCTTCGGAGACGTCCAGCCAGCGCAGCAACTGGCGCAACCGGATGACGTATTGGGCGGCCTCATCGGCCGAGCGCAGATCAGGCCCGGTGACCATCTCGACCAGCGGCACGCCGCAGCGGTTGAAATCGATCAGACGGCGATCCCCGCGGTGGACCGTCTTGCCGGCGTCCTCCTCGATGTGCAGCTTCCAGATGTGCACGCGGCGCTCGCCGTCGGGGAGAGGCACGTCGAGGTAGCCGCCTCGCGCCAGGGGCTCGTTGTATTGGCTGATCTGATAGCCCTTGGGCAGGTCTGGGTAGAAGTAGTTCTTGCGCGCGAAGAACGATTCGCCCGCCAGCCGTTCGACGTGCATCGCCGCCGCCAGCCGCGCCGCTTTGGCGACGACGGCGCGGTTCAAGGCCGGCAAGACCCCGGGCAGTCCGGTGCACACGGGGCAGATGTTCGTGTTGGGCGCGTCGCCCCACGAATCGGCCTTGCACGCGCAGAAGATCTTGCTGCGCGTGTTGAGCTGGATGTGGGTTTCGAGGCCAATGACCGCTTCGTACATAGTAGTTGTCAGTTATCAGTTATCAGTTGTCCGCCGTCCGCCATCCGCGTTCCGCTGTCCGCCATCCGGCATCCGCTATCCTCCGTTCGACTTACGCCGCCAGTCTTTCGTTGATCAGGGGGCCACGAGGTGGTCACGCGGCCGCAAGCGCTTGACGGATGACGGATGACTGACGACTGATAACTCCTAGTCTTCGGCGAGCACAATCACCCGGTCCTTGGCTCCGAAGCGAAGTATCTCCGACTTGACCGGGTTTAGGCGCACACCATAGGCGCGCTCGGCTTTGCCGGCGTGTTCGGCCAATCGATACCCGATGGCCACCTCGTCCCTGCGGCGGGCGGACTCCAGGACCGTGTAGAAGCTTACCGGGGTGCCCAGCGAGACGTAGTCGCCGGCAGGCTTCAGGTAGATCTCGGAGCCTTCGGGATCGAAGATGTCCTCGAACACGGCGTTCAGGGCCTTGTTCTCGGACACCTGAGCCAGCATCAGGCTGATGATTCGGTCGCTGACGATGAAGTCGTCGGCCCGCGTCACTTCCGCCAGCTGGCGGTTGCGCACGTCCAACATCTCGCTGACGATCGACAGGTCAACCTTCTTCCGGTCGGCGATGTCCCTGAGATGAAGGAGCGTCACCAGAGTGCGGGCATCGGCCTCCTGGGGCCCGAGGCCGTCCTGCGACAGGACAATCACGTGGTCGAAGCGCTCGATCCCGAGCCGGTCGAGCAGCAGACGATCCGTCGGGTCACCGACCTCGACGCGCATTCTCTGCCGGGTGACTTCCTGCGTCGTGGGGACTCTGTCGTCTCCGACGCCGCGTTCGGCGACGATGCGAACGCTCGACCCACGCGGAACGTACTGATCCAGCTCGTGCAGGATCGCCGGCCCGCGCCAGTTCCATCCCAGCACCAGGGTCGATTCCGGCTTGGAGGCGGCGCGCCGTGGGCGGCGCAGGGCCGCGGCGTCGATCGGCAGGTCGGTTCGGTTGGAGAGGACGATCGTATCGTCGTCCGCCGAGATCGCAATCAGCCGATCGCCCGCCTTCAGAGACGTGTCCATCGGTGGGTTGAGCCGCGGGGCCGCCCCGCTCGGTTGCACGCCGATCACGGTCGAGGTCTCGTAGGCGGAGAGGGTCTCGCCGAAGGTTCGGCCCACCAGCGCCGGTTCTTCCTTGAAGTAGATCTCATCGCCGCCGAAGTCGAGCAGCTCGTTGTAGACGACGGACAGGCCCGACTGGCGGCACGTTTGGGCAACCATGCGCGAGATCAAATGACCGACCAGCAACAGCTCGACCTCGTCTCGCCCCACCATACGAGCCACATCCAGATTGCGCGGGTCGCGGATCTCAGCCACGATGTGGTACGGCTCCGGGCGCCGTTGTGGATTGTTGGTGATCGCCAGGATGGCCTTGACGACCTCAGCGTCCGGATTCTCGCCCTCGGTCGAAAGCAGGATGATCGACTTGGACGTGCCGATGCTGATCAGATCGAGGTCGGCCATGTCGAGCGGGTTGCCCGAGCGGCACACCAGGCGCGTGTGTCCCGTCGGGCCGACCCGCTCGCGCAGGGCGTCCTCCATCTCGACCTTATCCTTCGGCGCCAGGACGGCGATGCAGCCGCGCGGCTGGTTGGCGTTGGCGATCACGAGCTCCGAGGCGATGGTGAAGATCTGGTCCGACCATCCGAGGACGACCGTATGGCCGCTCTCGACGACCGTCGACCGCCCCTTGCGCATCTCCTCGAGACGGCCCTCGATCCCACTGGTCAGGACGCCGATCAGCGTGCTGATGACGAAGATGCCGCCGAAGGTCACGCCCAACATGACGATACGGAAGCCCCAGCCGGTATCGCCGCCCATCGTCCCGGCGTCGAGAGTTCTCATCAGGCTCATCCACACGGCTTCCGGGAAGGCCAATCCGGTATTCCCCTCCGGCCCGAGGCGCGTCAGCGTGACCACCGCCGCCGCCACCAGGATCAACCCGAGCGAAACCAGGCCGAGCCAGGCGATCATCGCCGCCGGTCCGCGCGAGAACGCATTGTCGAACGCGTAGCGGAAACGGTCCTTCCAGGACACCCGGCGCATCCTCGCCTCCCTAGGACGACCCAACGGATTGGAGCACAGCCGGTCGCGCCCTGCGCCAGCCGGCCGAGGCGGTGAGGCTCTCGTAGGCACGGCCGACGCGCATCAGCATCGCTTCGTGGAAGTCGGCCCCCAGCAACTGGATCCCGATCGGCAGCCCCTGCCGATCGAGCCCCGCCGGCAGGGACAGGCCGGGCACGCCGGCGTGGTTGCCGGGCACCGTCAGCAGGTCGGCATACTGCATCAACACCGAGTCGCCGTACACCGCGCCGATCTCGAACGCCGTGGCGGGGGTGGTGGGAGTCAGCAGAGCGTCGAGGCGATAGGGGCCGGCCGGATCGAAGGCCTGCTCGAAGTCACGCCGGATGCGCGTCCGCACGCGCAGAGCGCGCGGGTAGTAGGCCTTCTCGTATTGCTCGGCCGAGACATACATTCCCATCAAGATACGAAGCTTCGGCTGCGGGCCGAAGCCGCGGCCGCGCGACTTGCGGTACAGATCCTTCAGATCGGTCACCTCGCCGGGGAACCGGTAACCGTACTTGACGCCGTCGTAGCGGTGTAGGTTCGACGCCGCCTCGACGCGCGAGATGACGAAGTAGGCCGGCACGCCGAAACGCGTGTTCGGCATCGGCACGCCTTCGACGATTTCGGCGCCGGCGGCCGCCAGGGCTTGAGCGGCTTCGTGGACGGCCGCCTCGACCTCCGGCGCGATGGACTGCTCGCGCAGTTCGCCGGACACCGGATCGGGGAAACGCAGTCGAATGTAGTCGGGGGACAGGCCGATGCGGAGACCGGCGACTCCGGCGTCGAGCCTTGCGCGGTAGTCGGGGACGGGGGCGGCGGCGGCGGTGGCATCCTTCGCATCCTGGCCGGCGACCACACCCAGGACCAATGCCGCGTCTTCGACATCACGCGTCACCAGCGCCGGGCAATCCAAGGAGGAGGCGAAAGCGATCAGACCGTAGCGAGAAACCCTGCCGTAGGTCGGTTTCAAACCGACGACGCCGCAGAAGGCTGCCGGCTGGCGTACCGACCCGGCGGTGTCCGTGCCCAACGAAACGACCGCCTCCCCGGCAGCCACGGCGGCGGCGCTCCCCCCGGAGGAGCCGCCCGGCACGCGCCGTGGATCCCACGGATTGCCGGGAGGCGGCAGGAAGGCCGACGACTCGCTCGACGATCCAAACGCGAATTCATCGAGATTGGCCTTGCCGACCACAACGGCGCCGGCCGCCTCCAACCGCGCCACCGGCGTGGCCGTGTAGGGCGAGACGAAGGTCTCCAGAATGCGCGATCCTGCGGTAGAGGGAGTCCCCTGGACGCAGAAGATGTCCTTGACCGCAACCGGTATCCCCGCCAGCGGGCCGGGGTCTTGCCCGGCGGCCAGGCGATCGTCCACGGCTTGCGCCTGTTGCCGGGCGAGGTCACGCGTCACGGCAATGTAGGCATGCACGCGGGTGCGGTCGTCGGGCTGCTCGAGGTAGGGCGCCGTCGTCGGCGGACGACCTTCGACGGCATCGATGCGCGCCAGAGTCGACTCGAGGATGGCCTGGGCGCTGGTCTCTCCAGAATGAAGGAGACTCACCAGCTCGTGGGCCGGCCGATCGCACAGATCGGTCACTCGAGCTCCGTGTGCGGGATGTCTGGCACCACGATGTAGCGGTCTTCGGTGGCCGGCGCTTGCGCCAGGATGTCGTCGGCCTCGTGCGCCGGTCGGACGACGTCGGAGCGAAGGGGCGGCCGGATGGCATCCGGGTACGGGACGCCGTGGGAGGTGACGGCCGTCTCCGAGTCGAGCTCGATCGACTCGAGCTCAGCAATAGCTTTGAGCTGCCCGTTGAGCTGGCGGCGCAGGTATTCGGCCTCGTCCTCATCCAGTTCGAGTGCGGCCAGGTCGACCAGATGTCGGAAGATCTCGGGGGTGATCGAGTCGGGCACGGACGGCTCCGGGCGACGGGGGGAGATTGTACCCGGGCCGGACGGGAGGGTCAAAGCCGCATGCTATAATCTCGTCCGGCGATCCGCACCCCACGAACGGAGGATCTCCCATGGCGATTGGCGTGGCCACGCTCCCCGGCCCGAGCCTCACGTTGTCCCCCGAACACGAAATGATCCGCCAGACGGCCCGCGAATTTGCTGAGCGCGAAATCGCTCCGGTGGCAGCGCAGTTCGACGAGACCGGCGAGTTTCCGATCGAGACGATCCGCAAGATGGGCGGGCTGGGGCTGATGGGGATCGAGGTCCCCGAGGCCTACGGGGGCGCCGGCCTGGACACGATGTCGTACGTCCTGGCCCTGGAGGAGATTTGCAGGGCCGACGCCGCGCACGGCACGGTCATGTCCGTCAACAACTCGCTCTTCTGCCACGGCATCCTCCGTTTCGGCACGGAAGAGCAGAAGCAGCGCTTCGTGCGTCCGGTGGCCTCCGGCGAAAGCATCGGAGCCTATTCATTGACCGAGCCGATGTCCGGTTCGGACGCCGGGACGATGCGTTCGCGGGCGGTGCGGGTGGACGGCGGGTATCGCCTGACCGGCCGCAAGTCTTGGGTCACCAGCGCGCCGGTGGCCCGCTTCATCCTGGTCTTCACGATGACCGACGCGGCCCAGAAGCACCGGGGCATCTCGGCCTTCCTGATCGAGACGGATCAGCCCGGGTTCACGCTGGGGAAGCCGGAGCCCAAGCTTGGTATCCGCGCTTCGGCCACAAGCGAGATCGTGTTCGACGACTACTTTGTCCCGGAGGGTCAGCGCCTGGGAGCCGAAGGGGAGGGCTTCAAGATCGCCATGACCGTCCTCGACGCCGGCCGCATCGGCATCGCCGCCCAGGCCTTGGGGATCGCCGAGGCGGCGTACGGCGCCAGCCTGAGCTACGCCCGCGAGCGCGAGGCCTTCGGCGAGAAGATCGGACAGTTCCAGGGAATCTCTTTCAAACTGGCCGACATGAAGACGCGCATCGAAGCCAGCCGCCTGTTGATCTATCAGGCGGCGCTGGCGAAGGAAGCTTCGAAGACCAGCGGGGCGCGCTACACCCTGGAAGCGTCGATGGCCAAGCTCTTTGCCTCCGAGACGGCCATGTTCTGCGCGCATGCGGCCGTGCAGATCCACGGCGGCGTCGGCTACTCCAAGGAGTTCCCGGTGGAGCGGTACTTCCGCGACGCCAAGATCACCGAGATCTACGAGGGCACGAGCGAGATTCAGCGCGTGGTCATCTCGCGCCAGGAGTTGGGGCTGCGGTAGTTAAGGGGGCCCCACGTGGTCGCCTCCCTTGCTTTGCTGGCCGCCGCCGCGTTGAGTGTGCTGGCGGTCGTTGCCCTTCGGGGACGCCTCCCGAGCTATCCGCAGGAGGAGCGGGTGGCTGTGTTCGGGACCTATTCCCCCCTTCTGACGTGGATCAAGATGGCTGTCAACACCAGGATCGATGAAGCCACCGGCCTGCCGTCGAGATCCGTGCTCTCCGCTAGTGCAGGCTACGTGCTCGAGCTCGCCGCCATCGGTGTGTGGACCTTGTGGGTTGGGCGCACCCTTCTCGACTTTCGTCCGGTCATCTGGCCAGCGGGTCGCGAATTCGGAATCGATGTCTATGCCTTCCATTTCTGGGAGCAACTGAAGCAATGCGGTCTGTGCAGCCTTTGGAACGGAGGACTCAACGGCGGCGCGCCGTTCCTGGCAGATCCATTCACCGGGTACCTCCATCCATTGCCCGCGTTGGCGACGCTGCTGGCAGGCGTAGTCAACGGAGCCAAGATCACGATCCTCGCATCGTTTTTCCTTGCGGGGTTGGGCCAATGGTGGATCGCCAAGGTGATCGGCCTGAGCCGGTGGGCCCGGGTGTGGACCGCTCTCATGGCAACCAGCGGCGCCTACCTCGTCGGGCGTGTCGAGTTGGGCTCCGTGGCCGATCCGCTTTCGGCCTCGGCTGCGATCTTGACGTTGGCCGCGGCTCTCGATCTGGCGTTGAACCGCAACCGCAAGGCCGCGTTGCGGCTGGCCCTGGTCCTGGGACTGGCTCTCCTTTCCGGGCACGGCTATTACCAGCTGGCCCTCATAGGCTGGATCCCATGGGTCTTCCTGTTGATCCTCACACCCGAAGGTCGGCCCCACCCCGTGTGGCGCGAGTTCGCCCTTGCCGCAGCCCTCGCCGTGATGGTCGCGGCCGTCTTCCTCGTGCCCTTCCTTCACTTCTGGCCACAGATGCAGAAGGGGGTCGACGCCACGTTCCAGGAGTCGCAGCCCCTCGAGTACATTCCGATCAATCTGGTGGTCCACGACTGGGAATTCCTGAGTGCCCCGGTGTTGGGCAAGACGCCGTATCCCTACCTCCATACACTCTTCATCGGGTGGCCGGCGGTGGTCCTGGCGGTTGTGGCTCTTGCGAGAGCTCGAAAAGCCGATCGACGCCTGCTCGTGGCGCTTTCCCTGGGGGCCCTGACGATGATGTGGGGCGCGTCGGGCGAGCCCATGCGATGGCTGGTGGGTTGGCTGCCCGTCCTCGCCGGTTTCCGGCATATTGCCAACATCGCCGCCATGGCGGTTCCCGCTATCCTGGCCCTGGCTGGATATGGTCTCGATCGGCTCCTCGAGCTGGATCTGCCGCACGTGCAGGTGGGTCTGAACACATCGAACGATCGCACCCGCGTTTCCGCCAGCTTGGCGTGGCTTCTGGTGATCCCAATCGGGTGGAGTCTGCGGACGTCCGAGCAGTTCGACCGGAGCTTCCTGGTGACGATCGACCGCACGGGGGTGTATCAGGGTGTGGGGGCGTTGTCGACCTCACGCCTGGAATGGGTATCCTTTCCCTACGGCGAGCATTACTGGATCGAGGCCGGTCTGGGTGCCGGCCTCAAAGTCACCGGAGTCGCTTCGCCCTGGGCTTGGAAGGGGCGAATGCAGCCTCCCCCTCGGTTGGTGGCGACGCGGGATCCGATAAGCGATGGGAGATTGCCCACCGCCTTCCTCAACGAGGTCCCGATCTACGAGGATCCCTCCGCCGAATATGCCTACGTCGATGTGGGATCCGGAGCGGTTCCATGCGCCGCGCAAGGGAATGGTGGTGATATCCAGGTGACCTGCAACAGCCCCGGCGGACACCTGGTTGTGCGGGAGAATGGTTGGACGGGCTGGACGGCCACCGTCAACGGACAGCGCGCGGCTCTCGAACAGGGCCAGTGGCTCGCGGTGGACGTTCCCGGGGGAACCGTCCAGGTGGGATTTGGCTATCGGCCGCTGGATGCGGCCCTGGGTGTAGCCTTGAGCCTGGCAGGATTGACTTTGATGACCGTCCTTTGGATTCGCTCCGGGCGACGCCCCGAGGTTACCTAGCCGATGCGCGCCGTCTTCTTCCGTCGTCACGGTGGTCCTGATGTGCTCGAAGTGGGCGAGCGGCCGACGCCCGAGCCCGAACCGGGCCAGGTACGCGTGCGTCTGGAGGCCGCCGCCCTCTACCGCGCAGACCTTTGGGTGCGGGAGGGCTGGGTGGGGCTGAAACTAGCGCTGCCGCACATCCCAGGGGCCGACGGCGCCGGGACGGTCGACGCCATCGGCCCCGAGGTCCAGGACGTGCAGGTGGGCGCACGGGTCGTCATCGATGGCAGCATCTCGTGCGGGCGTTGCCCTGCCTGCGCCGCCGGGCAGGACAACCTGTGCCGCGAATGGCACTTGCTCGGCGAAACCATTCCGGGCACCTACGCTGAGTTCGTCGTCGTTCCGGCGCGGCACGTCTTGCCTGTGCCACCCGGCTTCGACGTCCACGCCGCGGCGGCAGCCTCGCTGGTCTTCCTGACGGCGTGGCATTCGCTCATCACCCGCGGGGGGCTTCAGGCGGGCGAGACGGTGCTCATCGTGGGCGCCTCGGGCGGGGTCAACACCGCCAGCCTTCAGATCGCCAAACTGGCCGGGGCGCGCGTGATTGTCGTGGGTTCGTCGCGCGCCAAGCTCGATCGCGCCGCTGCTTTGGGCGCCGACATCCTCATCGACCGCAGTCTCGAGCCAAACTGGTCGAAAGCCGCCTTTGAGCAAACGGGCCGACGCGGTGTCGACGTCGTGGTCGACAACATCGGCGCCGGCAGCTTCCCGCTCAGCCTGCGGGCGGCGCGTAAGGGCGGCCGCATCCTGACCGTGGGCAACACCGGCGGCCCGTTGGTCGAGATCGACAACCGCTATGTCTTCAGCAAGCACCTCAGCCTGATCGGTTCCTCGATGGGGACGCGCGCCGATTTCGCCAAGGTCATGGGGCTGGTGTTCGAGGGCCGTCTCCATGCCGTGATCGACCGAACGTTCCCGCTGGACGAAGCCCGCCGGGCGCAAGAGGCCCTCGCCCAGGGCGACACCTTCGGCAAGATCACATTGGCGGTGGCGTGAATCCCCGCTCGCCCCGCCCCGCCGCCGTAACCAGCCTCGGTTGCGGGGGGTTAATCCTCGCGGCCCTCTCCCTGGCGCGGCTGATCCTCAGCCTGTCGCTTCCTCCACTGCCTCTGACGGTCCCGCCCGTCTACCTGACCGCCACAGGTGCTATCGGAGTCGTCCTGGGGCTGGCCGTGGGCATAGGCTTGCTGGGCGGGCGTCGATGGGCCTACCCGGCGGCAGCCGCCCTGGCGGGCGCCCTGGCGGTGTGGTATTGGGCGGATCGATGGCTGCTGGTGCGCACGGACTACGCCCAGCGCACGTGGCCGGCAGCTGTCGTGGTGACCCTCATTCTTCTCACGCTTGTCGCCTACGCGTGGAGTCGTCCGTCGACGCGGCGGTACTTCGGGAGATCGTAAACGATGACGACGCCTTCCAATTTGCAGAAGCTCCGTGAGCTGCGCGACCAGGCGCAGACGGGTGACGGCAGCGAGCGCGCCGAATCGCAACACGCCCGGGGGCGGCTGACGGCCCGCGAGCGCCTGGAGCTGCTGCTGGACAAGGACTCCTTCCACGAACTCGACATGTTCGTCACCCACCGCACCACCGACTTCGGTCTCGACGCCAAGAAGGTGCTGAGCGACAGCGTCGTCACCGGCTGGGGAACGATCGACGGCCGGCTGGCGTACGTCTTCTCGCAGGACTTCACCGTCTTCGGCGGCAGCCTGGGCGAGGTGCATGCCGAGAAGATCTGCAAGATCCTCGACATGGCCATGCGCAATGGTGCGCCGATCATCGGCCTGAACGATTCCGGCGGCGCCCGCATCCAGGAAGGCGTCGTTTCGCTCGGCGGCTACGCCGACATCTTCCTGCGCAATACCCTGGCCTCAGGCGTCATCCCGCAGATCAGCGCCATCATGGGACCGTGCGCCGGGGGTGCGGTCTACTCCCCCGCCCTGACCGACTTCATCTTCATGATTCGCAAGTCCTCCTACATGTTCGTGACCGGCCCCGACGTCGTCCGTTCGGTGACCCACGAAGACGTCTCCTTCGAGGACCTGGGCGGGGCGGACGTGCATGCCTCCACATCGGGCGTTTCCCACTTCGTCTCGGAGAGTGAGGCCGACGGGCTGTACATGATCCGGGTCCTGCTCTCCTACCTGCCCCAGAACAACATGGAGGACCCGCCCTTCGTTGCCAACAACGACGACCGCCTGCGCACCGAGGAGGCCCTCGACACGGTCGTCCCCGACGACCCCAGCAAGCCGTACGAGATGCGCGACGTCCTTCGGCTGGTCGTGGACAATGGGACCTTCTTCGAAGTTCACGAGCACTACGCCGCCAACATCGTCGTGGGCTTTGCGCGCCTCGGCGGGCACGTCGTGGGGATCGTCGCCAACCAGCCGGCCGTCCTGGCCGGCGTGCTCGATATCAATGCCTCCTCCAAGGCGGCGCGCTTCGTCCGTTTCTGCGACGCCTTCAACATCCCCATCGTGACCTTCGTCGACGTCCCGGGCTTCCTGCCCGGCACGGCCCAGGAACACGGCGGGATCATCCGCCATGGGGCCAAGCTGCTGTATGCCTTCTGCGAGGCGACCGTTCCCAAGCTGACCGTCATCACTCGCAAGGCGTACGGGGGGGCGTACGACGTCATGTCGTCGAAACACATCCGCGGCGACCTGAACCTGGCGTGGCCGTCGGCCGAGTTGGCCGTCATGGGCCCCGAGGGTGCGGTCAGTATCATCTTCCGCAAGGAATTGGAGGCCGCCGAGAACCCCGAGCAGCGCAAGGCCGAGCTCGTGGCCGAGTACCGCGAGAAGTTCGCCCATCCGTATGTGGCGGCCTCGCGCGGCTACCTGGATGACGTCATCGAGCCTAGGTTCACCCGGCCGCGCCTGATCAACGCCCTCGAAATGCTGAGCAACAAGCGCGACGCCAATCCGGCGAAGAAACACGGGAACATCCCGCTGTAGGACGCCCACAGCTTCCGGCTCCCTGCCGTCAGCCATCTTCGGTCGGTCGGCCATCCGCCTCGACTTCCGGCTACCGGCCGCCAGCTGGCAACGAACGGGCCACAGGTATCGGCACTGGCCCCAGTCGTAGTGCCCCGCGGAAGGCAGGTCCAGGAGATTGTCAGGAGAAGGGGGCTGCGCAGCCGCCCCCTTCTCCTGAGGTACTCTTACCTCCCCCTGCCCTACAGTTGGCGAGCAGGCCTTCCTCCCGCAAGAGGAGGACAAAGGTGGGGGTCAAACCAAGTCACCTCTACCGAGAACCCCCCACTCAAGTAGAATCAAGTCTCTGAGGCCAGCGACGGCATGTTCCAGAAGATACTGATCGCCAACCGAGGGGAAATCGCCGTCCGGATCATCCGGGCTTGCCGTGAGTTGGGGGTCCACACCGTGGCGGTGTATTCGGACGCCGACCGGGCGTCGCTGCATGTCCGCCTGGCGGATGAGGCCTACCCGATCGGCGCCTCGCCCGCCCGCGAGTCCTACCTTCGGGCGGATCGCATCATCGACGTCGCCCGCAAGGCCGGAGCCGGCGCCATCCATCCCGGCTACGGGTTCTTGGCCGAGCGCGAGGACTTCGCCCGGGCGGTGGAAGAGGCCGGCCTGTCGTTCATCGGCCCGCGCCCCAGCGCCATCGCTGCCATGGGCGACAAGGCCGTGGCGCGCGCCACCGTCGCCGCTGCCGGCGTTCCTGTCGTCCCGGGCACCGAAGGGGAAGGCAACCTCACGGACGAGGAGATCGTCCGGATCGCTCCCCAGGTGGGCTTCCCGCTGCTCATCAAGGCCACGGCCGGAGGCGGCGGCAAGGGGATGCGC
>DATIFK010000211.1:0-3078 GCA_035455265.1 Anaerolineales bacterium | reverse complement strand
TACGGTTTGTTTGAATCGTTGTTCCTGAGTCAACCGGGGGCGGATTGGCTGGGCACGGCCTTCGGCCGTCTGGGAGCGTCTGCCATGCACGCGGCTACGGCCGGCCTCACCAGTTGGGGGTTGATGGAATGGGCTCGAGAGAGACGCTGGAGGCGCGCCCTGGGGATGTACGTCGTGGCCGTGCTTGCCCACGCCACCTGGAACAGCGCCGCCCTGACAACGGGCTACACCGAGCTCCTGCGCGCGGCGGCCACAAGTCCTTCGACGGGCGCGGCGGTAGTCGACGTCGCGGCGAACCTAGTGCTGGTCACCCTCAGCCTGGGAGCCGTCGCTTTGCTTGTCTTCTGGCGTCCTTCGTCCCCGGTTGCTTCCCCGCCGGATCCGCTCGGAGGGGTTGAAGTCGGCGCGGGCTGAGGTCGGGATCTCAGCTTGAAGTTTCAGTCCGGGATCTTCGACGGCTCTTCGGTCACCTGGCGGCCCCTGGCTCCGCGCCGTACGTGATGGATGAGGTAGTAGACGAATCCGACGACCAGGACAACGGCGATCGGGATGTCGAAGGGCCGCATCCAGGCTCTCAATTCCTCCCAGTGCGCCCCGAAAACGAAGCCGCCGTAGGCCAGCGCGGCGCACCAGATGAACGACCCCAGGAACGTGTAGACGGTGAAGCGGCCCAGGCGAGCTCGAGACACGCCCGCCGGAAACGAGATGAAGGTTCGAACGATGGGAAGCAAACGCGAGAGGAAAGCGGTCCAGTCACCCCAACGGACGAACCAACGATCGGCCACCTCGAGATCATGACGGCTCAGCATCAGGTACTTGCCATAGCGATCGAGTAGAGGCCGCCCGCCGATCGCTCCCAATCCATAGGACAGCAAAGAGCCGAGCGTGCAACCGAGCGCGCCGAACGCCCCACCCAGCAAGGCCGCCTCGAGGGGCGATCCACCGCGAGCCTGGACGAGGAGCCATCCGGCCAGGGGCATCGTCACTTCGCTGGGAATGGGAATGTTGGCGCTCTCGAGGACCATGATCGCCACGACCCCGGCCCAGCCCATGGCCTGGAAGACTTCGGTGATCTTCGCGACGATGAGTTGCTCCAGCCAGATGGGCATCCGTGTCCCTCGTGCGAGCGCGAGTCCGGCGATTATACCGGGGCTTCGCTTGACAGCCCTATGGCGCTATGCTAGAGTTCCGCCGCCCGGCTCCCGGCCCGCGGCGGCGTCCGAGACCACAGGACCTTCGTGTCGAACGTCCCCACCGATCTGATGGTTGCTCGCCTGCGGGACCTGCAGGCCTCGTCGCCCGATGTAGAAGCCTCGGCGGTCGTCAGTGTGGATGGGCTGACGATGGCCTCCGCTCTCCCAGCCGACGTCGAAGAGGACCGCGTGGCAGCGATGTCGGCGGCCATGCTCTCTCTGGGAGAACGGATCGCCACGGAACTCGGCCGGGGAACCCTCGATCAGGTGTACATCAAAGGTCAGAAGGGCTACGTGGTCCTGATGGCCGTCGGCCAGGAGGCCGTCCTGACCGTTCTGGCGCGCCAGCAGGCGAAGCTGGGTTTGTTGTTCCTCGACATGCGCCGGACGACGGAAGACCTGGCCAAGCTTCTGTGAGCAGGGCCGGACACCCCGATGGATTCGCCTTCCGCTAGCGGGCAAGGCGTTCCACTCCAGTTCGTCGTCATTTTCCTGGACGTTCTGAACGATCTTGTGGGCGCGCACGGCACGGCTGCCCTGCTTCGGCGTGCCGGGCATGCGGAATGGATCGAGTCGCCGCCCCACCCCGCTCCCGAGTCCTTCGCTACGCCGGCATCGGTCACAGCTATCTTCTCATCGCTTGAGGAGCTGTATGGGCCCCGCGGCGGGCGCGGTCTCGGCCGGCGGTTGGGGGCGGCCGTGGTGGATCGTTATCTCAAGGACGTGGGCGCCCTTGCCGGAGTGGGTGATCCATCGTTCCAGGCTCTTCCTTCACGGACGCGAGCACGCGTGGGGATGATGGCCCTCGGCCGCGCGGTTACAGGACTCGGGGGATTTCGCATCGATGTATCCGCGACCGACCAGGCGATTGCGTTGACCGTCCCGGACTGTCCGTTCTGCGTTCAGCGTTCGCTCGACGCCCCCGGTTGCGCGCCCCTGGTCGGCCTCATCGACGCCGCCCTTCGTCTGGTTGCCCCTGAGGCGTCGTTGTCCTCCGTGGAGACCGCCTGCCGGGCGACGGCCTCCCCGGCCTGCGAGCTGACCGTGCGCCTGCCGGCCACCGGCTCCTGACGCAGGCGGCGCAAGCGCATGGCCACCGCCCGCACTGCCGTCGTGATCCCGACGTACAACGAAGCCGAGAATCTGCCGGCGATCGCCGAGGCGTTGTGGAATCTCCCGGTGCCGGGCCTCTCGATCCTCATCGTCGATGACGGTTCACCGGACGGAACGGGCGCCCTGGCCGAATCGATGGCACGGGACCATCCCGGGCGGATCGGCGTTCTCCATCGATCCGGCAAGCTGGGATTGGGCACCGCCTACCGCGCCGGGTTTCGGCGGGCATTGGACGAGGGCGCCGATGTCATCGTCCAAATGGACGCGGACTTCTCGCATTCCCCGAAGTACATCCCGGTCTTCCTGGAAGCCCTGCCCGCTGCCGACGCCGTCTTCGGCTCGCGCTACGTCCCCGGCGGGAGCCTCGACGAGCGATGGGGGCTGGCGCGCCTCGCCCTGTCGCGCTTCGGCAACAGCTACGCCAGGACGATCCTCGGGCTACACCTTCTGGATGTGACGGGGGGCTTCCGCGCCTGGAAGCGATCGACTCTGGCGTCGATGCCGCTGGACCGGATTCGCTCCAACGGCTATGTCTTCCAGGTGGAGATGGCCTACGTCGCTTCGCGCCTGGGGTTCCGCATCGTCGAGAGTCCCATCTACTTCGAGGATCGGCGCCTGGGGCGCTCGAAGATGTCGCTGCGCATCCAGATCGAGGCCGCGCTGCGGGTCTGGATGGTGCTCCTGGAGCACCGCCACTTGACCCCGAGGGCGCGTGGCTCCTGAATATCGTAGGGGCGAAGCATGCCGTCTCGCACCCCGTTCGGGCCGCGAG
>DATIFK010000210.1:0-13425 GCA_035455265.1 Anaerolineales bacterium | reverse complement strand
CAACGACGAAGCGACGCTTGTAGGTTTTGAGCCGATCATGACCACAACCGCGGCCGAGGTCCTTGCACAGCTGAAACGCCTGGCGCATCCGGAGAACCTGCCCGGGATGGCGCGCTTTGGGATCAACCCGGCCGGGCGGCTGGGGCTGTCGGTGCCCGAGATGCGCCGCATCGCCCGGCAAGCCGGCCGGGATCACCGGCTGGCCCTGGAGTTGTGGACAAGCGGGATCCCCGAAGCGCGCATCGTTGCCGCCATGGTCGACGAACCGGAACGCGTGACGCCGGCGCAGATGGACCGCTGGGTGCGCGACTTCGACTCGTGGGACGTGTGCGACCAGGTATGCGCCAGCCTCTTCGACAAAACGCCGCACGCGTGGGTCAAGGCGCGCGCCTGGGCCGGACGCAAGCAGGAGTACGTGCGCCGCGGCGGATTCGCGCTGATGGCCTGCCTGGCATGGCACAACAAGGCGGCGCCGGACTCTGCCTTCCTGCGGTTTCTCCCCTCGATACGGCGTGGCGCGACGGACGAGCGGAACTTCGTCAAGAAGGCGGTTTCGTGGGCTTTGCGCACCATCGGCAAGCGCAATGCCCGGCTCCGCGCGGCGGCGCTTCGCGAGGCGCGGGCGTTGCGAAAGCTCGACTCGAAGGCGGCCCGCTGGATTGGGTCCGACGCCGAACGAGAGCTGTCGAAAGGCTGACCCCGCCGCGGGATGGCGCGCGATCCGCAAGCCATAACTGGGAATCGTCCTGCAGGACGCCCAGCGGTTGGGCGGGTGTTGCTCTCGCGGTCTCGAGTGCCCCCAACTCACAATCCATCGCCGTCTGCCCGATCTCCTGGAAACCCCAGGGGCGCGAGGTTGCACGGGCCAAACGTCAGTTGAACGGCGCGAGTCGGTGCCCTACAATCGTTGATGCCCTCGAGGTCGGAGTAGACCAAGCCGACCAAATAGGGAAGCGATACACGGCAGGCGGTGAGGGGACGGGGGAAGAGTGGGTGGACTCGACGCTGGAGCGTGCCGGAGAGGCCGTCAGTCCTGAGGTCGTGCGCATCCTCGAAAGCGGCATAGGCGATCTGATCCAGCCGGTGGATCTCGAAGCCTTCCGCGCGTGGAATCGCGCCAAGAGCAAACGCCTCGAGGACAAGCGGATGTCCGAGGCGGAGGCGGTTCGGCGCTTCGTTCGGGATGGCGACTACATCGGTACCGAGCTCTACGGCACTGTCCGCTGCCCCATGAGCCTGGTCCACGAGATCGTTCGGCAGGGGAAGAAGGACCTGCGCGTGGCCGGACAGGGCGTCTTCGAGCTCGACATGCTGTTGGCGGCCGGCCTGGTGAAAGCGCTCGACCTGACCTACATCGGCCTGGAGGTCTATGGCTTGTCCAATTGCTTGCGCCGCGAGGTTGAGAGCGGCCGGGTCGAGCGCTGCGTCGAATGGTCCAACGCCTCGATCGCCTGGAGGTTCCAGGCGGCCGCCATGGGCGTCCCCTTCATTCCGGTGCGGTCGATGCTGGGGAGCGACACGCTGAAGTACAGCGCCGCCAAAGTCATCGAATGCCCGTTCACGGGGGCGCCGGTGGCGCTGCTGCCGGCCCTGATCCTGGACGTTGGACTGATCCACGTCCATCGCGCCGATGCCTGCGGCAATGCCCAGATCGACGGCATCAGCGGTTTCGCTCCGGAGCTGGCACGCGCCTCGCGCCGCCTGATCATCAGCGCCGAGGAAATCGTCGACACCGAGGTGATCCGCCAGCGGCCGGACCGCACGACCATCCCGTACTATCTGGTCGACGCGGTCGTTGAAGCCCCCTTCGGATCTCACCCGGGTGAGATGTGCTACCGCTACGAGCGCGACGAGGAGCAGATCCGGCGCTGGGTGGAGGTCTCCAAGGAGCCCGAGACCGCGGCGGCCTTCCTGCAAACGTACATCCACGGCGTCGCCGACCACCGCGAGTACCTGGCGCTGTTCGGGGAGGAACGTCTCGCCCGCCTGAGGTGCAAGGCGGAAGGAGGCGTCTCGTGAACGCGCAGCCGTACAAGCCCTCCGAGCTGTTGATCTGCACGGCGGCGCGCTTGATGGAGGACGGCACGACGGCGTTCATCGGCACCGGCATCCCCATGCTGGCGGCCTCGCTGGCGCAGCGCATGCATGCGCCGAACCTCGTTCCGATCTTCGAGTTCGGTGGGACGGGCGCCATCCTGGAGCATTTGCCGCTGGCGGTGGGCGGAGGCTGTACCTTTCATCGGGCGGTGGCGGCCTCCGGCATTCGCGACATCGTCGAGACGGCCCAACGCGGTTTCGTGGAGTACGGTTTCCTCGGCGGCGCCCAGATCGACGTCTACGGCAACCTGAACACCACCGTCATCGGCGACCACGACCACCCTAAGGTGCGCCTGCCGGGCTCCGGCGGAGGCAACGACGTCGGTTCGCACTGCTGGCGGACGATCGCCATCATGCCGCACGACCTCAAGCGATTCGTCCAGCACGTGGACTTCATCACGACGCCGGGGTACCTGACCGGGCCGGGCGCCCGTGAACGAGCCGGCCTGCCCCGCGACACGGGCCCGGATCGCGTCGTCACCACGCTGGCCGTCCTGGGATTCGATTCCATCAGCAAGCGGATGCAGCTGCTGGCGACGCAGCCCGGCGTGAGCGCCGACGACGTGGCCGAGAGCACCGGCTTCGAGTTGCTCCTGGCCGACCAGGTGGAAGAGAACCCGCCGCCGAGCGCCGAGGAACTGCGCATCCTGCGAGAAGAGGTCGACGCCGAGCACCTCTACATCTAGGCCCGCCTCTCCGCCGCCGGGTCAGCCGTGCTCCGGCCCCGCGGCTCCCCAGCGGAAGCGCGCCTCCGCACCGGACCTGTGGCAGAATAGGACCTCTCGGCGGCGGCCATCCGCCCGGTCCCAGCCTTCCCGGTCGCAAAGCGGCGAGGGTTTCCGGGAATACTCCCACCGGACAGTCGCCAGACCCATTTGAGCTGTTCCTCCTTGGACCGCCTGAGGCCCTTGTGACCACCCAGATCGGTTTGTTGCTCGTCATCCTGGTCGGCGCGGCGATCCTGTTCTCACTGGAATGGGTGTCGGCCGACGTCGTGGCCCTGGGCATCCTGTTGTCGCTGGTTCTGACCGGGCTGGTCCCGGTGGAGCGAGCCTTCACCGGCTTCGGCAGCGACACCGTCATGGTGTTCCTCGGTCTGTTGATCATGACGGCGGCGCTGCTGCGGACCGGCGTCGTGGATCAGGCCGGCCGATGGATCCTGCGGCGCGCTGGGCAAAGCCCGCAACGCCTGCTGGTGTTGGTCGTCATCGCCGTCGCCACCCTGGGCGCGTTCATCAGCAACACCGCCTCGACCGCCTTCTTCCTTCCGGTCGTCATGGCCATTGCCGCCCGGACCTCGACCAGCCCCTCCAAGCTCCTGATGCCGCTGGCGTTTGGCTCGATCCTGACCAGTTCGGTGACTCTGATCAGCACCTCGACCAACATCGTCGTCAGCGGCCTGATGCAGCAGCGCGGGATGGCGGCCATCGGTGTCTTCGAGTTGTCGCCGGTGGGAATCCCGATTGCAGTGGCCGGGATCGCCTACGTCCTCACGCTGGGCCGGAAACTCATCCCCGATCGCGGCCAGGCCGGAGTCGAGCCGTCGTTCGGATTGGGCCCGTACCTGACGGAGGTCGTCGTCGGCCCGTCGTCGGGGCTGATCGGCAAGACACTCCGGGAATCAGGACTGGGCAGCGAGCTCGATCTGACGGTGGTCAAGATCGTGAGGGACAAGACCCGCTACCTGGCGCCGCGGGCGAACACGCGCATCGAACAGGGCGACGTCCTGCTGGTCGAGGGGCGGCGGCAGGACGTGCTGAAGATCAAGGATGTCACCGGGATCGACATCAAAGCTGATGTCGACCTGGCCGATCCCGACCTCCAGGCCGAGGATGTCCGCCTGGTGGAAGGCATCCTGCTCCCCGGGTCGCCTCTGGTGGGCCGAACGTTGCGCAGCCACCAATTCCGCGAGCGGTACGGGCTGCAGGTCCTGGCGATCCACCGCCACGACGTGACCCTCACGGCCAAGTTGAGCAGCGTCCGGCTGCGGATGGGAGACGTCCTGCTGCTTCAGGGGGATCAGCATGTCCTGGCGGGGCTGGAGGGGAACCGCAGTTTCCGCATCCTCGGCGCCGTCGACGAACCGCGGCCCAAGGTCGGGCGGGCGCGAACGGCGACGGTCATCTTCGGCGCGGCGTTGTTGCTGGGCACGCTGGAGATCGTCTCCCTTCCGGTGGCATTGCTTCTCGGCGCGTTGGCCTCATTCGCCTCCGGCTGCATCACGCCGGAGGAGGCCTATCGAGAGGTCGAATGGAAGGTCATCATCCTGGTGGGTTGTATGCTGACCCTGGGCGTGGCCATGGAAGAAACCGGAACGGCCCGCTTTCTGGCGACCCAAGTGGTGCAACTCGCCTCCGGGGTCTCGCCGGTGTGGTTGCTGACGACCTTCTTCGCGCTGACCGTCTTGCTGACTCAACCGATGTCGAATCAGGCGGCCGCCGTCGTCGTGCTTCCGGTGGCCATTCAGGCGGCCCATCAACTGCAGTTGAACCCGCGAACCTTCGCCATGATGGTGGCCATCGCCGCCAGCTGCTCCTACATGACGCCGTTGGAACCATCCTGCCTGATGGTCTATGGGCCCGGGCGCTACCGTTTCGTGGACTTCGTCAAGGTGGGACTCCCCCTCACCTTGGTGATTGCTGTGATCGCCGTAGTTCTGGTGCCCAGAATCTGGCCGATGTGAGGCAAGGCGCCGCTTGGGAGGCCTCGATGGAAGCCTATCTTGAACAGTTCCTCGGCCAATTGCGGACTCTTCACGACGGGATCGGGAAAGCCGTCGACGGCCTTCCCCTCGAGGCCATCGATTGGTCTCCCGGCCCGGAGATGAACTCTATCGGGGTTCTCATGGTCCACGTGGCCGGGTCGGAGAAGCACTGGCTGGGCGACGTCATCGCCGGCGAAGAGACCGGGAGGGATCGGGAGGCCGAGTTTCGGTCGCGCGGCCGTGACCTCGCTTCCTTGCAGGCCGGCCTGGATGAGATGCTGGAGTATGCGCGCCGGGTGGTGTCTCGACTGCGGATCGAGGACCTGGCCGAGGAGCGGACGGCGTACGCCGACGGACGAACGATGCCGGTCGGCCTCTGCCTGCTCCATGTGATGCAGCACACGGCGGTGCATCTGGGTCACATCCAACTGACACGTCAGCTGTGGGAAGCAACAGGCCGGACCTGATCCACCGCGAACCTCGCCTGTCGGGGAAATCGAGATGCTGTTCTGGATCCTGAAGTGGCTCCACATTCTTGCCGCCATCGCCGCCGCCGGATCCAATCTGACCTGCACCGCCTGCCTGGGTTAGGCGGGCCGCCATCCGGAGTCGACGGCGCTCGCTTTGCGCGGCACCAGCGCATCGACGGTCACATGGCGACCCGCGCCTACGGCGCGCGGCTGGGCACCGGGATTCTTCGGCTAGGCCCCTCAGGGCGACACGGATCGGTGTCATGGTGCCGGTGATCGCCGTCCTCATCACGTTTCTCATGGCGGTGAAGCCGGCGTTGTGGGGCTAGGCGGCCGCACTGCGGCCCGATGGGAGGGGCGGTTCGCCCGTGATGGTCTACGGGACTCCCCAGAACCATACCTCGTCGATGGCCAGGTTGTGGCAGGCGATCTTCTGGGTCTCCTTCCCCTTCGGATTCCTGACCTTCGTCCTGCCGATCTACGGCCGGGACCTCGGTGCCAGCGCCATGGAAATCGGCGGGCTGTTCTCGGTCTTCGCCGTCGTTCCGGTCCTCGTGCGTCCCCTTCTGGGACGCGCCCTCGACCGCTGGGGACGGAGGCCGTTCCTGTTGCTCGGCCTATCGGGCTACCTGGTCTCGATGGTCGTCTTCTCCCTGTCGGATCGCATCTGGCTATTGGGCCTGGCGCGGCTCATCCAGGGCCTGGGCCAGGCGTTCCTGTGGCTGACGGCTTTGACGATCATCGCCGATCTGGCGCCCGTGACGGGACGGGGTGTGAACTTCGGTTCCATCGACGAGTCCACCAACCGCGGCGCCATCCTGGGCACGGCGATCGGCCTTGGCGGGCTGTTGATGGTCGAGGGGTCGCGCGGCGACGCCGGCTTCCTGGCTTATTGGCCACTGGTGTTCGCCGGCTTCTCGCTCACGGCTCTGCTGGCCCTGGCCATCGCGTGGCGGGGGATCCCGGAGACGCGACCGCCCGCGGCGGCGACGCCCGTACAAGGCCGGCCGATTTCGCGCCAGCTGCTGGCGCTGATGGGCATCGTCTTCGCCACCGGTGCCTCCACGGCCATGGTCTGGCCGCTGTTGATGGTCTACCTCGAGGATCATCTCGCCGCGGGCATCGCCGGATTGACACTGGCCTATCTGCCTGCGTCGGTGATCGGCGCGGTACTGCCGTCGCGCACCGGCCATCTGGCCGATCGCTTCGGCCGCCGCTCGCTGATGGTCGTCGGCCTGTTGGTCGGGGCGGCGGCCTCCGTGTTGATCCCCCATCTGCGGAGTCTGGCGGTGCTGGCCATCCTGTGGGCGGTCGAGTCGATCGGTTACTCGGCTTCGGTGCCCGCCGAACGCGCCCTGGTGGCCGACATCGCCGGCGAGGACACCCGCGGCACGAGCTACGGCCTGTACACCTTTGCCTACTTCTTCGGTTCGATGCTGGGCCCGCTGGTCGGGGGGTGGATGTATGACGCCGTCAGCCCGGCGACGCCGTTCTACTTGAACGCTGCCGTCTTGCTGGTCGGGGCGGCCCTGGTACGCGTGGTGTTCCGTGGGCAGCAGCCAGTTCGACCATCATCGGTGGCCGGAGAGCCGTAATCCAGCGGTCAGTGGTGAGTGGCCAGTGGTCAGCGTTGCGAGCGGCTGACCACTGGCCACTGCCCACTGACCACTGTCAGCCGGCGGCGCGACAATCAACAGCGAATCCGCATCTCGGCCGGAGGATCCCCCATGGAGAACGCAGCCTACAAGGTCTACGGGTACCGCTGGGTCGTGCAGGTGGCCTTCATGCTGGTGGTCGTCGTGAATCAGCTGCTGTGGATCACCTTTGCCCCGATCACCAGCACGGCGGCGGGTTTCTACCACGTATCCGACCTCGAGATCGGTTTGTTGTCGCTGAGCTTCATGGCCGTCTTCATCGTGATGTCGATTCCGGCGTCGTGGGTGATCGACAGCCGCGGTCTGCGGCTGGGTGTGGGCATCGGGGCCGTCCTGACCGCCGTCTTCGGCTTGTTGCGGGGACTGGCTGGGGCGAGCTACAACCTGGTGCTGATATCCCAGATCGGGATTGCCATCGGACAGCCGTTCGTCTTGAACGCCATCACCAAGGTGGCGGCGCGATGGTTTCCCATGCAAGAGCGTGCCACAGCCTCCGGGCTTGGGTCGCTGGCGATCTATGTGGGCATCTTGATGGGCCTGGCCCTGACGCCGTACCTGACGAGCGCCCTGGGGATCCCCGGCATGCTCCAGGTGTATGGCGCGTTCTCGGTCGTGGCGGCACTGGCGTTTGCCATTCTCATCCGCGAGAGGCCCCCGACGCCTCCCTGCCCGCCGGAGCAGGAAGCCCGCTCCCTCGTGCTGGATGGACTGCGCGAGACGATTCGCAAGGGCGCCTTCATCCGGCTGATGATCGTGTTCTTCGTCGGGCTGGGCGTTTTCAATGCCGTGACCACCTGGATCGAAAACATCGTTGGGCCGCGCGGTTTCTCCTCCGAGCAGGCCGGCATCATCGGAGGCGTGATGATCGTCGGCGGGATGGTAGGGGCGCTGGTGCTGCCGTCCCTTTCGGACCGCTACCGAAAGCGAGTCCCCTTTATCGTGGGCAGCCTGATCGGCGCCCTGGTCGGCCTCATTGGTTTGACGTTGGCCGGCGGCTACGGGCTCCTGTTGGCCTCATCCTTTCTGCTCGGGGCCTCGCTGCTGAGCGCCGGACCGATCGGGTTTCAGTACGGAGCGGAAATCGCCTATCCGGCTCCGGAGGGAACGTCGAACGGATTGCTCTTGCTCATGGGCCAAATCTCGGGAATTGCTTTCATCCTGGGGATGGACGCGCTCAAGTCCCCGACGACGGGCCTGATGACCACCTCTCTGTGGATCCTCATCGGCTTTGTCGGTCTGAGCGTTCTGCTGGCTGCGACGCTCAAGGAATCCGCGCTGATTCAAGAGGCCAAGAGCTCCTAAGAGACTGGTCTGTGGTCGGTGGCGAGTGGGCAGAATGTCGTCCGGCCACTGACCATCGACCGCTGATCACTGCTTTGCCTGGGACATCCATTCCTGAAGGGAGTGGGACTCCAGCAGGTCTGTCGCGCGCGCCCAGCGGCGCCCGCCGTAGGCGCGGAAGTCGATGTCAAGGTCCGAGAGATGTTCCTGGATCACCGACCACAGGCTCCAGGTGACGTCGGACATGACGGCATAGAGCTGCATGCGCGCCAGGAGCCGCGAATCCGACTCGCCGAAGTAGGCCGCGCACAGGCGGCCTGCCTCTTCGGAGTTGTAGTCCGCTTCACAGACCGCGTTGCCGAGTTCCGAACACGGATCGTTGTTGCCGCTGTAGCCGAAGTCGACGATCCACAACTTCTGCCCGTCGTCGATCAGGTTCTCCGGGACCAGGTCGTTGCTGCACGGACGCCGGGGAAGCGCATGGGCCCGGAGCGACGCTTCCACCTCCGCCAACAGCGGTTGGTAGCCGTCGAACGCGTCGGGAGGCGGCAGCCGGCGCTCCGCCAGGATCTTGCGATAGGACGCCGCCAGATGGAACAGGTCGAAGTCGTTGGCGAATGGCCGTGCCGAGTGCAGCCTCCGAACCGCCGACGCCAGGCGTTCGGGCATCCCGGCGGTGTGCATGTCGGCCTGGGTCATCGTCCGGCCGTTGACGAACTCGACGATCATGGCGCCCGACTCGGGCAGATGGTAGAGCACCCGCGGGGAAACGCCGGTTTCGGAGGCCGCCCGCGTGTTGTAGATCTCGTCGGCGCGAGGGATAGCCAATTGTTCGCTGCGCTCACCCGGAATGGAAACGAAGTAGCCGCGGCCGCCGACAACCGCGCGAAAGTTGCGGTTGGTCAGCCCGCCGGCAATCGGCTCGGCGTGAATGGACTGGCCGCGCCAGGCGGCGACGCCCTTGAGGATGTCGGCGAGGTCGATCATCCGGATTCAGCCGTCAGCTATCGGCTGTCAGCGATCAGCCCCTTCGACTTCGGCCGCAGCTGGAACAGCCTGCGGCCCGGACGGGAAGGGCGGCGTGAGCGTAGCGAGCCGCAATCGAACGACCGCGGAGCATCCCGTAGGGAAGTCGAAAGGCGAGCGGTTTGCCGCGCAGATCAGGCATTCTTCAACCATTCGGCCAGGTCCGGTCCGTGGAGGATTTCCCGGGCCCGCCGCCAGCGAGTCATGGCGTACTCCCAGAAGTCGAAATCGAGTCGAGAGATCTTCGCCTGGATGGCTCCCCATAGTGTCCAGCCGACATCGGACATCAGGGCGAATAGGTGCATGCGAGCGAGGTCCGAGGCGGTCGCATCTCCGAAGTAGGCCCGACACAGCTCGGCCGCCTGCGACGGGGCGTACTGCAACTCCTGGCACGTGTTCCCGAGCTCGAAACAGGGATCGTTGTTACCGCTGTACTCGAAGTCAATGAGCCACAGCTGGCGGCCGTCGTCGATGTAGTTCTCCGCCAGCAGGTCGTTGTGGCAGGGGACCGTCGGCCGCGGGTGGCGGCGCACGGCCGACTCGATCTGCTCCACGGCGACCAGATGCGATCGGTAATCCTCCGGGATGTGAACGTTGTGCTGTTCAGCCGTGGCGAGGTACGTCTCGACGAGACGGAACATGTCGAAATCCTGGAGGAACCGCGGGCCGGCGTGCAGACGGCGCAAGGCCGCGGCGATCCGGCCCGGCATGCCGGAGGCTTGCAGGCCGTCGGAGGACATTGTCTCGCCGGGGATGAACTCGAAGACCATCACATTGTCGTCCGGCAACACATGGATCAGTTTGGGCGCGACTCCGGTCTCGGAGGCTGCCCGGGCGTTGTAGATTTCGTTGGCGCGGTCGACGGCCAGCAGCTCGGTACTGGCGCCGGGGATGCGGACAAAGTACGGCCGGCCGTCGACCTCGACGCGGAAGTTGTTATTGGTCAGGCCTCCGCCGACGGCCGCCACGTCGACGCGATGTCCACTCCAGGACGGGATGATCTCAACGACTTGTTGGATGGTGATCGGCATGTCGCCTCAGCCGGCGGTCTTCCGTCGACTCTTCACTGCGTCAGGCGCGTGCCCTTCGGGTCATGGAGGATATCCGGGGCCACTTCCCCGTCCACCTGATCGCCGAAGAGTTCCACTTGAAGGCGCAGGCCGCTCCTGGCATAGGCCGGTGGCAGGTAGGTGTAGGCGATATTCCGGCCCAGGGTGAACCCATATCCGGCGCTGCGCAGTCGGCCGACGATCTCGCCCTCGATGGTGACGGCCTCGCCGCCGAACAACGGCAGGTACTCCTGACCGCCGACGGTGATCGTACACAGGCGGCGACTCAGCCCAAGCCCCTTGGCCTCGGCCAGCGCCGAACGCCCGATGAAATCCCCCTTGTCGAGTTTGACGCAGAAGCCCAGGCCAGCTTCGTAGGGGTTCTCCAACGGCGTCACATCCATGCCGTAGTAACGGTAGCCCTTTTCCAGTCGGAGGGAGTCAAGCGCCTTGTACCCGCCGGTCTCGAGCCCGAGGGGCCTTCCGGCTTCGAGGAGCGCGTCCCAGACCGGCTCGGACCGCTCCCGCGGGACGTACAACTCCCACCCGAGCTCGCCGACATACGTTACGCGCTGGGCCAGGAGGTCGAAGCCGTGGACCTGGATCGCCCGGGACGTCATATAGGGGTTGGCCTCATTGGACACATCGGAGTCGGACGCGGACACCAGCACGTCGCGGGCCTTGGGGCCCCACAGGCCGAAGCAGGCGAAGTCTTCGGTGACATCGCGGATCTCGACCGTCCCGTCTTCAGGGTGCTGGTGCATCTGGATCCAGCCGAGGTCGTGGCCGATGAACCCCGAGCCGGTGACGACGCGAAAGAGGTCGGAGGCCAGGCGCGTGATCGTCAGGTCGGCCAGGACGCCGCCGCGGCTGTTGAGGAACTGGGTGTAGACGACTTTGCCGGGGGGCACGTCCAGGTTGTTGTCCGCCACGCGTTGCAGCAGGGGCAACGCTCCTGGACCGCGCACGTCGACCTTGCCGAAAGAGGTCATCTCGAACAAAGCGGCCCTCTCGCGCACGGCCCGGTGTTCTTCGGCGACGCGCTCGAAAAAGGGCGGGCGTCCCCACTGCCATTCAGGGGCGCGCTGATCGGCGCCGGCGCGGCGCCAGGTGTGCCCAGGCTGAAAGTAGTTGACTCGCTCCCAGCCGTTCTTTTCTCCGAAGACCGCACCCAATTCCTGAAGGCGGTGATGCACGGGACTGATCCGGCGCGGACGGGCCCACTCGTTCTCGTCCTGAGGGAAGCGCAAATAGTAGTAGTACTTGACCCCCTCGCGGGTCCGCTCGGCGGCGTAGGTGGGGTCGGCGTAGCTCCGGCCGAACCGCCAACCGTGGAACGCGAACAGGTCCAGCGATGGCTCGCCCTCGACAATCCACTCGGCCAGCACTTTGCCCATACCGCCGGCGCCGCCGAAGCCGTTGAGCGAAAGACCGGCGGCCAGCCACAGCCCGCGCGCCCCGGGGACCGGCCCCAGCATCGGTCGTGAGTCGGGGGTATAAGCGCCGGGGTGGCAGACGAGCGAGATCACCTCGGCCTTTTCCAGATACGGCATACGCCGGATGGCGCCGTCCAGGATCGGTTCGAAGCGTTCGTAATCGGGGGCGAGCGATCGGCCGCCGTGGTCCCAGGGAACGCCGTCGATCCAGCGCGGGTTGGGGTTCAGCTCGTAACCGCCGATCACAAGCCCGCCGGCCTCTTCCCGCAGGTAAATCAAGTTGTCGGGATCGCGCACACACGGCGTCTCATGCGGCAGCTCGTGGCCGGGGACGGCCTTGAGGGCGATGTGTTGATGATCGACGGGCGTCGTCGGGATGTGCGCGCCGGCCATGGCGGCCACCTGCGGCCCCCACAGGCCGGCGGCGTTGACAATGACCTCCGTGCGGATGGCACCACGGTTCGTGATCGCTCGTGTGACCTCGCCACGTGGGGAGAGGTCGATCCCCGTCAGGCGGGTGTCGGGCTGGATCGTCACACCCAGCTGGCGGGCGTGCTGGGCCAGGCCGGTGGTGGCCGAATACGGGTCGAGATGGCCGTCGCGCGGCAGGTAGATGGCGCCGTAAAGCTCCTTGTCGGTCATGGCCGGAAAGAGCTTGACGGCCTCGGCGGCAGAGATCATATCGACCTCCAGGCCGATGGCTTTGGCCTGGCTGATGTTTCGCTGCAGTTCCTTGAATTGCGCCGGCGTCGAGGCCAAGCGCAGGCTTCCGACGTGGTGAAAGAGCCCCAGCTCGCTGAAGAGCTCGATGCTGTACTTGCGAATCTGCATCAGGGTGGGTGAGGTATGGAACTGCGTGACCAGGCCGGCGGCGAAAGCCGACTCCCCGGTGGCCAGGTCGAGTTTCTCGATCAGGAGAACATCCGTCCAGCCGAGCTTGGCGAGATGGTAGGCTACGCTGACCCCCATGATCCCCCCGCCTACGACGACGACGCGTGCTTGGTCCTTCATGGAAACTCCTATCTGGTTTCCAGTTTCCAGTTGCCAGTTACCCGTTACCCGTTACCCGTTCCTTGTCCCTGTGGACGCAAGGGATTGGAAACTGGCCACTGGATACTGGGAACCGCCCGCCGGCGGAGAAACCCGGCGTCGCCGCACGCCGGGTTTCTCGCCGAAAGTTCCCTCAACGTCCTATTCGGGCGGGATCTCCTTGAAGGCGAAGTCGACGTTGATGCCGCGCGCCTTCTGCGCGTTCTTGGCCAGAAGGTACCAGACGGCCGAGATCACGATGATCGCCAGGGCGATGATCTGGGCCCACAGGCTGCCGGGCAGCGCCGAGAAGTCCCAGTTGCCAAGGACTCCCAGCTCCGGCGCCAGCAGGAAGGCGACGACCATGGCGCCGCCGAGGCCGCCGCCGAGCATGCCCAGGGCCGACAGCCACGGCGCCTTCTCACCGCGCAGCCAACCCATGATGGCCTGGCGCATTGGATACAGGAACAGGATCACGCCCCCTAGGGCGAGGAGATCGGCGACCCACGCCAGCGCCGGGAGGCTGGCGAAGGCTGAGGGCGCCAGCGTGAAGGTGGTCCACAGGAACCCGGCCACGCCGACCAGGGCGAAGAGAACCGCAACGTATCCGTTGACGGTGTACTTCGCTCCCGGCGAGGCCTCATACACCTGCTTGGCGCGGTAGGGCAGCAGCGCCCC
>DATIFK010000209.1:0-4850 GCA_035455265.1 Anaerolineales bacterium | reverse complement strand
GACCACGCGCCGCTGACGGTGCAGGATCTTTCTGGTGCAGCGCGCCGCTACCCGTTGGTGGCTCTGACTCTAAGTCTGGCGGTGCTCGGTTTGGGCGGACTGCCGCCGCTGGCCGGCTTCATGTCCAAGTGGCAGATCTTCGTCGCCGGCTTCCGCGTCGACGCGCCGTGGGCGGCGTGGCTGGTGGTCTTTGCCGCCCTCAACAGCGTGTTGTCGCTGGCCTACTACGCGCCGCTGGTCAATGCCATCTATCGCCTGCAGCCGTCCGAGGCCGTGGAGAAGGGCGGCCGCATGCCGCTGGCGATGAGCCTGCCTCTGGCGATCCTGGGTGTGAGCGTGGTGGCGATCGGCATTTGGCCCAACCTGATGACCTGGCTGACGGCCCCGGCCGGCGAGGCGCTGGTCCGGGCGTTCGGCGGGTGAGAGGTGACCATGGACATTCTGGCTGCGCCTATCGCGTTTCTGATCTACGCCGTGCTGGCGGCGGGGCTGGTGGGCCTTGGCCGCGCCCTGGCGGGCCCTTCGCCGGAAGGCGTTCTGAAGTCGAACATCTACTCCAGCGGTGAAGCGCCGCCGACGCGGGCCGCTGCCCCCGGTTACCGCCCGTTCTTCGTCGTCGCACTGTTCTTCACCATCGTCCACCTGGGCGTTTTGATGCTGGGGAGCAGTCAACTGCTTCCGCTGGCGGCAGCGTACCTGGTAGGCCTGGTGATCGCCCTGCTCGCCCTCATCCTCGGATGACGGGCGCAGGGGAGGAGGCACTCTCCGTGGCGAGCACGTCCGGTTGGTCCCATGTCCTGGAGCAGGTGAAGACCTGGGCGCGCGCCAACTCGCCCTGGCTGGTTCACTTCAACACGGGCTCGTGCAACGGCTGCGACATCGAGGTCCTGGCGGTGCTGACGCCGCGCTACGACCTGGAACGTTTCGGCGTCAAGCTCAAGGCCAGCCCGCGCCACGCCGACGTGCTGGTGGCCACCGGGCCGGTGACGCGGCAGGCGCGCGAGCGGCTGCTGCAGGTCTACGCCCAGATGTCCGAGCCCAAGTTTGTGGTGGCGGTCGGCTCGTGCGCGCTGTCGGGCGGCGCCTTCCGCGGCTGCTACAACCACATGAACGGCATCGACCAGGTCATTCCGGTGAACGCCTACATCCCCGGCTGTCCACCGCGGCCGGAGGCGATCATCGACGGCGTCGTCAAGTTGGTGTCGAGCCTGAAGGCGTCGGTGGCGGCCGCCCCCGCGTCCGAGGCGGCGCCGAGCGGAGGTCCCGATGCCTAGCCCTGAGCAGATCCTGCAGATCGTCTCCGAGCTGGCCGCCAGCTGGACGTGGAAGATGGAGACGCGCCAGCCCGAGCCGAATCGCATCGACGTGGTGCTGCCCTCGCCGGCCGACCTGGTGCCCTTCGTTGTCGGCCTGCGCGTCCAGCGCCTCGGCTATCTCTCGACCATCACCGGGCTCGATCCGGGAGTCGACTCGGGGCACCTGGAGCTGCTCTACCACTTCTGCCCCGGACCGGCGGTGATCAACCTGCGGTTGACGGTGCCCCGCGACGGAGCCCGCGTGCCGACGCTGACCGAGATCATCCCCAGCGCCGAAAGCGCCGAGCGTGAGGTGCGGGAAATGTTCGGCGTCACCTTCGACGGCCTGCGTAACGCCGACCCGCTGTATCTACCGGACGACTGGCCGGCCGGCGTCTACCCGTTGCGCAAGGACTTCGATGGCAACGGCCGGTTGAAGCTGGCGTGAGGAGGAACGACTGATGGAGCCTCGCAGCGAGACAGAACGGTTCACGGTCCCGATCGGACCGCAGCACCCGGCGCTGAAGGAGCCCGGCCACTTCCGCATCAGCGTCGAGGGTGAGATCGTCACCCAGGCGGCGGTGCGGCTGGGTTACGCGCACCGCGGCATCGAGAAAGGGGCCGAAGGTAGGAACTGGATCCGCAATCAGTATCTGGTCGAGCGCATCTGCGGCATCTGCTCGCACATCCACGCTACGGCCTACTGCCTGGGGGTGGAGCGCCTGGCCAAGGTCGAGGTACCGCCGCGGGCCCAGGTCATTCGCGTCCTGGTGGCCGAGCTCGAGCGCATCCACAGCCACCTGCTGTGGATCGGCGTGGCGGGTCACGAAGCCGGCTTCGACACGCTCTTCATGTACAGCTGGCGCGACCGCGAAGCCATCATGGACGTGCTCGAGGCGCTCACCGGCAATCGGGTGAACTACTCGGCCAACGTCCTGGGCGGGGTCAAGTGCGACGTCGACGACGCCCTGCGCGACACCATCCTGCGGACGGTCGATGGGCTGGAGAAGCGCACCGAGCACTACCTGCGGGTGGTGACGACCGATGCCCTCTTCCTGCAGCGAACACGCGGCATCGGCGTCATGACGCGGGCCCAGGCCGAAGTGCTGGGGGCGGTCGGGCCGACCGCCCGGGCCTCCGGCGTCGAGCGCGACGTCCGGGTCGAGGCGCCCTACGCCGCCTACCCGTCCTTCCCGGTTCGGATCGTCACCGATACCCGCGGCGACCTGGAAGCGCGCGTCGTTGTGCGGGTGCGCGAGCTGTTCGAGTGCTACCGCCTGGTGCGCGAGATCCTCGATCACATGCCGCCCGGCGAGTTGCACGGCCGGATGCCGCGGCGCATCCCCGAAGGCGAGACCATCAGTCGGGTCGAGGCGCCGCGCGGCGAGTTGTTCTACTTCCTCAAGAGCAACGGCAGCGACACGCCCGAGCGCGTGCGGGTGCGGACACCCACGGTCTGCAACATGACCTCGGTGGTGCGACTGGTCGTCGGGCATCAGTTGGCCGACGTGCCGATGATCCTGGCCGGCATCGATCCGTGCTTCTCGTGCAACGACCGCGTGATCGATGTCGAGCGCAAGGGACGCGCCGCGGAGCAGTGGACGTGGGAACAGCTGCGCGCCTACGGAGTGGACACCTACCATGGACACCGTCCGTAACTTCTTCGCCCTGGTCCTCTTCCCGAGCGGCCTGTTCCTGCTGGCGGCCAGCCTGATCTACGAGTGGGTCGACCGGAAGCTGCTGGCCCAGTTCCAGAACCGCATCGGGCCGCGGTGGTTCCAGCCCTTCGCCGACGTCGTCAAGCTCCTCTCGAAGGAGGAGGTTGTCCCGCGCGGCGGCAGCTCGGCGCTGTTTCTGGGGCTGCCGGTCATCGGCCTGGCGGCGGCATTGACGGCGGCGCTCTACGTCCCGCTGGCCGGACTGGCGCCGTCGTTCAGCTTCACCGGCGACCTGATCGTCACGATCTACCTGCTCAGCGTGCTGACGCTGTGCATGGGTCTGGCCGGTTCGAACACCATCGGCCGCTTCTCTCTGGTCGGGGCGACGCGCACGTTGACCCAGCTGTTCTCGTATGAAGCGCCGTTCCTGTTGGCGCTGCTGGGACCGGCGCTGGTCGCCGGAAGCTGGCAGATCTCCGAGATCAGCCAGTATGCCCAGAGTCACTGGCTGATCCTGACGCAGCCGATCGGGTTCATCGTGGCCGTGATCGGCCTGATGGGCAAACTGGAGCTGCCGCCCTTCGACGCCCCCGAAGCCGAGACGGAGATCGTCGCCGGCGCGCTGACGGAGTACAGCGGCCGCGGACTGGCGCTATTCCGCCTGGGGAAAGGCGTCGAGATGGTCATCGGGTTGACCCTGGTGGCGGCCTTCTTCCTCGGCGGCGTCGCCACGCCGCTGCTCTTTCTGGTCAAGACGCTCGGCCTGTTGGTCGTGGTGGCCGGGCTGCAGGCGCTGCTCGCCCGGTTGCGCATCGATCAGACGGTCGGGCTGTGGTGGCGCTACGGTGTGCTGCTGGTCTTCGTCCAGTGGCTGCTGATCGTCGTTCTGCGGGAGGTGAGGCTATGAGACTGGGAGCCATGTTGGGCGACATCCTGCCGTCCCTCTTCCGCGCTCCCGTGACCGAGCTCTATCCCTTCACGCGGCGCGAACCCCCGACGCGGCTGCGCGGCCTGCTCCACTGGGATCGGGAGAGCTGCACCGGTTGCGGCATGTGCGCGACGGACTGCCCGTCGCAGGCCATCGAGCTGTTCACGTACGACAAGAAAGCCAAGCGCTTCGTTTTCGAGTTGCACGTCGATCGCTGTACGTTCTGCGGCCAGTGCGCCGTCAGCTGCCGCCAGGGAAGCCTGGCTTTGACCAAGGGCAACTGGGAACTGGCGGCGTTCGACCGCGGCACACTCGACCTGCACTTCGGCGAGAAAGAAGATGTCGATCGGGTGCTGCGCGGCGATCTGCCGCAGGCAGCACCCACGGCGGAGCCGGCCGGCGGCTGAGCGGGCATGGATCTCACCACGTTTCTCCCCGAACCCCCACCCCTGACCCCTCCCCCTGGGGCAAGCGACTCTTCTGTCGACGATGGGCTTTCCAGGGGGGGCAAGGGGGGTGAGGCAAAGCCGATGCAGCCCCATGGGTCGGCCGCTGTCCTGCCCGAAGCGACGACGGGGCAGGCCCAGAGGGGGACGATCGTCCCCTCTCGCCCGCGCCTCGCCATCGTCGGCATCGGCCGCGCCGGTGACGGCGACGACGGCGCCGGCCCGGCGCTGTGCGCCGCGCTGGAACGCCTCGCCGTACCGGACGCCGAGCTTCTGGTCGTCGATGCGGGGACGGCCCCCGAAAACGCGACCGGCTTGCTGCGCCGGTTCGGGCCCGAGGTGGTCGTCCTGGTCGATGCCGCGGAGATGGGCGAACCGCCGGGTGCGGTGCGCTGGCTCGAAGGCCAACGCGCCCTCGGGTGCAGCGCTTCCACCCACACGCTTCCGCTCGGCCTGTTGGCCGGCTATCTGGCCGCCAGCCTCGGTTGCCGCGTGCGCCTTCTGGGGATTCAACCGGCCCGGA
>DATIFK010000208.1:0-11145 GCA_035455265.1 Anaerolineales bacterium | reverse complement strand
GACCCTGCGTTGGAGGGCGATGCGCGGCTGCAGCGCGGGGAGGAGCTGCTTCGGCTGGGGATGTACGCCGAAGCCAAGGCCGAGCTCATCGGCCTGCGAGTGGCGGTGAGCAGCGACGCCGCCACCACGTATCGGTTGATGCACCGGTTCCTGGACCTCGGGCTGTACGAGCTGGCGATCCGGTCGGCGCGCCAGGTCCTCGATCTCGCCGGGTTGGACGATGCCGGCACGATGCAGGCGCCGGTCTACTTCAACCGCATCCGCTTCGGTCCGTATTTCGGCGATCTGATTCTTCCGGAGGCGTTGACCTACCACCTCGACGGCCTGTTCCTGCTCTCGGTCGTCCGCCAGGAGAGTCTGTTCGAGGGCTTCGCCACGTCGTACGCCGATGCGCGCGGGTTGATGCAGGTCATTCCTTCCACCGGGGCGGCCATCGCCACTGAGTTGGGTTGGCCGCCGGGCTACGCGGAAAGCGATCTCCATCGTCCGCTCGTCAGCGTCCGGTTCGGGACGTTCTACCTGGCATCGGAGCGCGATCGTTTCGATGGCGACCTGTTCGCGGCGCTGGCCGCCTACAACGCCGGCCCCGGCAACGCTTTGGCGTGGAAGGAGCTCTCCCCGAACGACCCCGACCTGTTCCTCGAGATCCTGCGGTTCTCCGAGCCCCGCCTATACATCAAGACTATCTACGAGGCGTTCTCTATCTATCGGCAGCTGTACACCCAGGGGTCATAGAGAATCGGTGATCGATGGAGCGGTGATCCGCGACACGGGATCCGTGATGCGTGATCCGTGACACGTTCATCGACACACCCAGGGCTGACGTCTGACACTTGCGCCTGCGCTGCTCCGGCGCAGCGCAGGCGCAAGCGCAAGCGCAGGTGTGGCTGACGGCGGGTAGCTGGAGGCTGGGAGCTCAGACGGGGCGGCCGGTCCAAGGGCCGACGCCCTCAATCCTGTCAACTCGGATGCGCGTGACGTAGCCCGCCGGAGGATTCTCCATCGGCGGGAACTTTACCCCGGGCCCCATGTAAACGTTGGCCAACGTCTGGAGGAGTTCGGGCGCGCCGCCTTCCTGGATGCGGGCCGTGCCGTAAAGCACGACGTATTCCGTCAGCCCCATAACACTCTTGGTCTCGGCCTCAAGGGAGACGGCCACCCGGGGATCCCGCTGGATGTTCTTGACCTTGCGATTCCTGGGCAAGTGGCCGGCGACGATTTCGTCGCCATCCAGCCCGATCCACACAACTGTGACTTGCGGACTCCCGTCTCGGTTGAGGGTCACAAGGTGGGCGGGGCAGCCCGATTCAACAAGCCTCCGCACGCTCTCGGGAATCTTCATGGATACCTCGCAGTCAACGACAGCAGGATAGGCCGCTTTCTCAGTTCCGCCAAGCCAAGGTTGCACGGCTGAGCCCATCGACTTCATCCGGGGACAAGGAGAAGGTCAGCGCTCCGGCGTTCTCGGCCGCCTGGCGGCGATTCTTCGCCCCCGGAATGGGGAGCACCCGTTCGTTTTCGATCAGCCAGCGCAGGGCGACCTGGCTGGGACTCTTGCCGTAGCGTTTGCCGATCTCGCGCAGCAGTTCCACGACCGGCTGAACGGCATCCATGGCCTTGCCGCGGAAACTGGACATGATCCGCCGGAGCCCGCTGGCTCTCGTCTTGCCCGAGTACTTGCCGGTCAGCGCGCCCATCGCCAGCGGGGAATAGGCAATGAGTGTGATCCCCAGTTCGCGGCAGGCCTCCAGCACTCCGTCCGTTTCCGGCAACCGGTGCAACAGGGAATACTGGACCTGGTTGGAGGCGAGCGGCACACCACGTTTGGCCAGCTCGGCATGAGCCAGGCGCATCTCCTCGGCGGAGTAGTTGCTGACCCCCACGGCTCGAACCTTACCCGCCTCGACCGCGTCGGCCATGTGGTTCATGAGCTCCGGAATGGACAGGCGCCGCGACGAAAAGTGAATCTGATACAGATCGATGGTCCTTCGGCCGAGGCGCGTCAAAGTGGCATCGAGTCCCGCGGGGAAATCGTCCGCGCGGGAGAAGGGAGAAGGCGGGAACTTGGTCGCGATGAGCACGTCTTTGCCGTGCGCCAGCTCACCGACTCTGCGCTCCGAGGCGCCGTTCGAGTACATGGCGGCGGTGTCGATGAGGTACACCCCTGCGGAGAGGCTGACTTGCAGGGCGCCTTCTTCCTCGTCAGCACCGTGGGAGGGGCCGTAAGCCATCTGGGCCGGCGTCCAGCGGGCCAGGCCGGAAGGTTGGCCCCAGGTCATCGCTCCGAGACCCAACCGGGGGACTCTGAGTCCGCTTTGGCCGAGGAATCCGTTGTGTTCCATGTGCGCCATCCTTTGTCTCACGAGAGACCGGCGACAGCACGCCTCCTAGAACGCCGGCGAGTGGGCGCATTGAAGAGACCCGGGCGGAGGCGTCGATTCCGCGGGTGGGTTTCAACGACGTACGTCTTGCCGAAGGATTTCGCTTCCGGTCGGTTAGCCCTGGGTGCGCTCGGAAGCGACCCGAGCGAGAGCTTGCAGTCCTTTCAGGAGCTGCTTTCGTTCCTGATCACTTAGTTTCCCGATCCACGAGCGGTAGGGTTCCTCGCCTCCCTGGTAGAGCCGCCGCACCAGATCGCCGCCCTTGGCGGTCAGCCGAACGAGCGTGACGCGTCGGTCGGCAGGGTTTTCCGAGCGGCCGGCGAAGCCCTGGCGGACGAGGCGGTCGACGAGATGGCTGGCGGTCGGCAGGCCGACGCCGAGGTACTCCGAAATCCGGCTTACCGGCACAGCCTCTCCTTGAGAGATCGTGAACAGCGCCTTGATCTGCGCCATGGTCATTTCCAGCTCCATCCAATCCGGGCGGGTGGAGAACTGCATGGCCGCCAAAATGCTCCAGTGCAATCGGACAATCTCATCGATGACTTCGGTGTCTGGCACGGCCCCCATCCTTTGATGCGATTGTATCACATAGTTCGACGGTGTCAATATATTCCAAGAATTCAATGTTTTGCTCGGGGCTATCCGACGACCCTGGCTGGGTCTTGCGGGCGGGCCGTCGTGACGGATTTCACCTGGGACCGGCTTCCTGTGAAACTCGGCTCGCGAAACCCTGAGCCTCGGCGCTGGTGGTGGAGCTCCAGGCTCGGGGGACCCCCAGCCCGAGGCCGCAGGATTGCATCTTGACCGGCGCTGAGAAGGGTGGTAAATTACCCTTTCGCAATCTTCGGAATGCGCGCACGGTATGTGATTTGTTCAGGCGAGCTCCGCACCTGAAAGCGGAGCACCGGCAAGGCGGGACGGCCACGCCCCGCCGTTTCTTGTTGTCTGAGACCTGAGGAGCAGCGGATGCCCAGTCTGTCGCGCAAGTCGTATTCGCGCATCGCCGACGTCTACTCGTTGCCGACGCTGATCCAAGTCCAGCTCGACTCGTTCGAATGGCTGCGCAAGGAAGGTCTGGCGGAGCTGTTCGATGAAGTCACCCCGATCGAGTCCTACAACGGGGGCATGAAGCTCTTCTTCCCGAGCAAGACTCGGGAGAGTCGCGAGTTCGGCCTCAAGTACTGGTTCGAAGAACCGAAGCACGACATTGAGGAGTGCGTCGAGCGAGACCTGACGTTCGCCGCGCCTCTCTACGTGTCGGTCCTGTTGGCCGGCTCGGAAGTCCCGCACCCGGTCAAGAACGACATCTTCCTCGGCGACTTCCCGCTGATGACCGAGAAGGGCACCTTCATCATCAACGGCACCGAGCGCGTCGTCGTCTCTCAGCTCATTCGCAGCCCGGGGGTGTACTTCGAGGCCGTCGAGGACCGTCTCTCCGGCCGGCGCCTGGCGGCCGCCAAGCTCATCCCCGACCGCGGCGCCTGGATGGAGTTCGAGACCCGCAAGAGCGACTACCTGACCCTCAAGTTCAACCGCAAACGGACGGTGCCCGTCACCATCCTGCTGCGCGCCCTGGCGGCGGTCGATGACGGCATCAAGCACAAGCCCATCAAGCACGGTTCCGACGAAGAGATCCTGGCGCTCTTCGCCAGTTCCGACACCAACCCCGACCATCCCTACATCGCCACCACCATCCGCCAGGAGCCCAACTGGGAGATCAAGGAAGGGCGGACGCTGCCGGAAGAGGCCCTGATCGAGTTCTATCGCCGCATGCGCCCGGGCGATCCGCCGACCCTCGACAACGCCCGAGAGTATCTCTACGACCAGCTGTTCGACCCGCGCCGCTACGACCTCGAGCGCGTCGGGCGCTACAAGCTGCTGCAGAAGCTCAGCCTGCGTGAGACGATCCCGCTCGAGCACCGGCAGGTGACGGCCTGGGACATCGTCAAGCTGGTCGAGCGGCTGATCCAGATCAACAACGGCATCGAGGAACCCGACGACATCGATCACCTCGGCAATCGCCGCGTCAAGACGGTCGGCGAGCTGATCCAGGCCAAGCTGCGCGTCGGCCTGCGGCGCACCGAGCGCGTCATCGTCGAGCGTATGTCGATCCGCGATCAGGAGCAGCTCACGCCGGTGACGCTGGTCAATATCCGGCCGGTCGTCGCCGCCATCCGCGAGTTCTTCGGCTCCAGCCAGCTGTCGCAGTTCATGGACCAGACCAACCCGTTGGCCGAGCTGCGCCACAAGCGCACGCTGTCGGCCCTCGGCCCGGGCGGCCTGCGCCGCGAGCGCGCCGGCTTCGACGTGCGCGACGTGCACCACTCGCACTACGGCCGCATCTGCCCGATCGAGACGCCCGAAGGACCGAACATCGGCCTGATCGGCCGGCTGGCTTCGTATGCCAAGGTCAACCGCTTCGGCTTCATCGAGACCCCGTACCGTAAGGTGTACCGCGAGCTCCCGGCCGACGACCCCCTGCTGATCGGACGCAGGATCCGGGGGACGGTGACCGACGCCAAGGGCAACAAGACCCTGGCCGAGGACGGCGCCGAGATCACCCAGCAGTCGGCACGGTCGCTGGGCAAGGCCGGCAAGCCGATCCCGATCGTGCCCTTCGTCTCCGACCACGCGGACTATCTCACCGCGGACGACGAAGACCGTTTCGTCATTGCGCAGGCCAACGCCCCCCTGACCGAACAGAACGAATTCGTGCGTGCCCGCGCCTCGTGCCGCCATCACGGCGACTTCCTGTTCGCTCAACCCGAACAGATCGACTACATGGACGTCGCCCCGCGGCAGATCGTCGGCGTCAGCGCCTCGCTCATTCCGTTCCTGGAGCACGACGACGCCAACCGGGCCTTGATGGGCTCCAACATGCAGACCCAGGCTGTGCCGCTCATCCGCCCCGAGGTCCCGCTGGTCTCAACCGGGATGGAGCGTCAGGCGGCGATCGACTCGGGCCAGGTGATCCTGGCCGACGTCGACGGCGAGGTCGAGTCGGTGACCGGCAGCCAGGTGGTCGTGCGCGCCGGCCGCGAGCGCCGTACCTACCGCCTGCGCAAGTACAACCGTTCCAACCAGAGCACCTGCATCGACCAGCGCCCGGCGGTCATCAAGGGCCAGCGCATCCGCCGCGGTGACGTCGTCGCCGACTCGTCGTCGACGGCCAACGGCGAGCTGGCGCTGGGCCAGAATGTCCTGTGCGCCTTCCTGTCGTGGGAAGGCGGTGACTTCGAAGACGCCATCCTGATCTCCGAACGCCTGGTGCAGGAGGACCGCTTCACCTCGGTGCATATCGAGAAGCACGAGGTCGAGGCGCGCGACACCAAGCTGGGTCCCGAGGAGATCACCTACGATATCCCCAACGTCGGCGATGAGGCCCTGCGCGACCTCAACGAGGACGGGATCATCCGCGTCGGCGCCGAGGTCGGCCCGAACGACATCCTGGTGGGCAAGATCACGCCCAAGGGCGAGAAGGAGCTCACCCCCGAAGAGAAGCTGCTTCGGGCGATCTTCGGTGAGAAAGCCCGCGAGGTCAAGGACACCTCGCTGCGCATGCCCCACGGCGAGCGCGGCAAGGTCGTCGAGGTCAAAGTCTTCACCCGCGAAGAGCACCGCGACCTCCCGCCAGGGGTCGAGAAAATGGTGCGCGTCTCGGTGGCCCAGAAGCGCAAGGCGACCGAAGGCGACAAGATGGCCGGGCGCCACGGCAACAAGGGCGTCATCTCCAAGGTCGTCCCGATCGAGGACATGCCCTTCCTGGCCGACGGCACTCCCGTCGACCTGATCCTGAACCCGCTGGGCGTCCCCGGCCGCATGAACATCGGCCAGATTCTGGAAGCCCATCTGGGCTGGGCGACCGACCGCATTGGATTCCGCGCTGTGACGCCGGTGTTCGACGGCGCCGACGAGGATGAGATCGAGGCCGAACTGGCGCGCGCCTGGCTGATCGACCGGGCCTGGCACGAGGTCGGTGAGAAGGCCTGGACCTGGGTCAAAGAGAACGGGTTCTACCAGGAAGAAGCCTTCGAGGACGACGACGAAGTGCGTCGCCTCTACCTCGAGTCGTGGCTGGCCAACAAGGACTACGACCCGGAGTTGCTGGCCATTGACGCGACGTACGCCCGCCGCTCGGCGCTGCGGGAGTGGTTGCGCGAGCTCGGTTACGACCCGGACCGGATCCTGGTCTTCGATGACACCCGCGTGGCGGTCCACGACCGCAAGCCCTACGACGAAGCCGCGATCCACGCCTGCCTGAAGATCTGGCTGGAAGGCCTCGGCGTGACTCCCAAGTCCGACTCCATGGAAGACCTGATGGTCCAGGCCGACAAGGTCACCTTGGAACGGGGCATCCCGACGCCGACGCTCGGAAAGCAGCAGTTGTTCGACGGCAAGTCCGGCGAAGTGTACGATCAGCCCGTGACGGTCGGGGTGGTGCTGATGATGAAGCTGCACCACCTGGTGGAAGACAAGGTCCATGCCCGCTCGACCGGGCCGTACTCGCTCGTGACGCAGCAGCCGCTGGGCGGTAAGGCGCAATTCGGCGGGCAGCGTTTCGGCGAGATGGAGGTTTGGGCGCTGGAAGCCTACGGCGCGGCCCACACCCTCCAGGAAATGCTGACGGTCAAGTCGGACGACGTCCAGGGCCGGGTCAAGACTTACGAGGCCATCGTCAAGGGTGAGGCCGTCGAGGAGCCTGGGATCCCGGCCTCCTTCCGGGTGCTGGTCAAGGAACTGCAAAGCCTGGGGCTGTCGGTCGAGGCCATCAGCGAAGAAGGCGAGACGATCCGCTTTGGTAAGGAAGAAGAGCGGGCGCGTCCGCCCCGGCTGGGGTTGGGACTGCTGGATATGGAGCCGCGGTTGTAGCGGGTGTTTCCTTCTGACCCTACCGGGGACTTGACGCCAGGCCCGGCACGCCAAGGTGCGTCGGGCGACGAAGGTCCGTAGGGACGAAGACCCTGCCCTATCTACGGAGGGCCCGCTCGCCCAACGTACGTTGGCGTGCAATCCGGGCCCCAAGTCCCCGGCAGGGGCCGGATGGTGATGAACTGAACGAATAATCTTGACGGTTTGAGAAAGCCTGTGCTAGAATAACCGTCCGTCACACGTCCTTCAGCGGCCGGGGCAGCGGAAGGCCCCGTCCGAGCTGAATACGTGCTCATCGAGGCCATCGGGCGAGATCGATGGCCTCCCTTGCGCCTGAGGCCGGGCACACGCGCCCGGTCCGCCGGGAGGATGCGCGTGCCGACGACTAACCAGCTGGTTCGCCGAGGGCGCCGAACGAAGCGCGGCAAGACCAAGGCGCCGGCGTTGCAGTACATCTTGAACACGAAGAAGCAGCGGCGCGCCTCGGTCCCGAGAGGTTCGCCGCAGAAGCGCGGCGTCTGCACGCAGGTGCGCACGCAGACGCCGAAGAAACCGAACTCGGCGCTGCGCAAGGTGGCCCGCGTCCGGCTGACGAACGGGATCGAGGTGACGGCCTATATCCCGGGGGAGGGCCATTCGCTGCAGGAGCACTCGGTGGTGCTCGTGCGCGGCGGTCGTGTCAAGGATCTTCCGGGCGTGCGCTACCACATCGTGCGCGGCACGCTCGACACCACCGGCGTCGAAGGACGCCGCCAGGGGCGCTCCAAGTACGGCGGGAAGCGTCCCAAGGCAGAGTAGGGAGCGATCTCTCGCCTGCGGGACGCCCGGCCAGGGTGTCCCCTCTGGGGTGCGAGGCGCGACGAGGACGCGACGAAGCGCGATCGGTCGCCTCGCCAGCGGGGCGACCGAAACTTGTGGCGGTCGATCGAGCCGCCTGAAGACGGAGCGGACGGATGCGCAGGACCAAGCCGGAACGAAAGCAGCTGCTGCCGGACAGCCGGTACAACAGCCCCCTGCTGCAGGCGTTCATCAATCGCCTGATGCGGCGCGGCAAGCGAAGCACGGCGGTACGCTCCGTGTACCAGGCGATGGGCCTGATCGAGACCCGCGCCAAGCGTCACCCGCTCGAGGTCTTCGAGAACGCCGTGCGCAATACCGCCCCGATGCTCGAAGTCAAGCCGCGGCGCGTCGGCGGGGCGACGTATCAGGTGCCGGTGGAAGTGCCGACCGAGCGGCGGACGTCGTTGGCGATGCGTTGGCTGCTGACGGCCGCCCGCACCCGCGGCGGGAAGTCGATGGCGGAAAAGCTGGCGGGCGAGTTGATGGACGCTGCCAACAACACCGGCTCGGCCATCAAGCGCAAGGAAGAAACGCACAAGATGGCGGAGGCCAACCGGGCCTTCGCCCACTATCGTTGGTGAGACGGAGGAACAGCGCAGTCTTCAGTTTTCAGTTATCAGTCATCAGTTTCCAGCGAACGGGTCGTCCACGTTCCACATACGCCCCTGAACGCATCCACTGAGCACTGACAACTGAGCACTGACCACTGGGTTCTTGGCCATGGCTCGTGAAGTCCCTCTCGACCGCTACCGGAATATCGGCATCATCGCTCACATCGATGCCGGTAAGACCACGACTACCGAGCGGGTGCTCTTCTATACCGGTCGGACACATCGCTTGGGCTCGGTCGACGACGGGACGACCGTCACCGATTGGATGGAGCAGGAACGCGAGCGCGGCATCACCATCGTTTCGGCGGCGGTGACGGCTTCGTGGCGCGATTACGTCATCAACATCATCGACACCCCGGGGCACATCGACTTCACCGCCGAGGTGCAGCGCTGCCTGCGTGTGCTGGACGGCGGGATCGTGGTTTTCGACGCCGTCCAAGGGGTCGAGCCGCAATCGGAAACGGTGTGGCGCCAGGCCGACCGCTACCAGGTGCCGCGCATCTGTTTCGTCAACAAGATGGACCGCGTCGGGGCGTCCTATGACCGCACCATCGACATGATCCGCCAGCGCCTCGGGGCCCATCCCATTCCGGTGCAGATGCCCATCGGCATCGAGTCGGATTTCATGGGCGTCGTGGACCTGCTGGAGGAGAAAGCCATTATCTGGACCGAGGAGCTCGGCAATCAGCCCGAGCTCGTCGCGATTCCCGCTGACCTCAAGGCCGAGGCGGCCGAACGACGCGCCCGGATGATCGAGCAGATCGCCGAGACCGACGACGAGCTGCTGCACCGCTACCTGGAAAGCCACGAGCTGTCGCCCGATGATATGCGGCAGGCGCTGCGGCGCGCCGTCATTGCCGGCAAGGCGACGCCCGTCTTCTGCGGATCTTCGCTGCGCAACAAGGGCGTCCAGCCGCTGCTCGACGCGGTCATCGACTACCTGCCGTCGCCGGCCGACATCCCCGACGTCGTCGGCACCAAGCCATCCAACTCGGACGAGCCGGTGGCGCGTCCGCCGAAGGACGACGCCCCGCTCAGCGCCCTGGTGTTCAAGATCGTCACCGATCCCTACGTCGGGCGCCTGGCCTACTTCCGCGTCTACTCCGGCAAGATCACCCAGGGCTCGATGGTCTACAACTCGACCAAGGGCAAGCGCGAGCGCGTCGGCCGGTTGATCCGGATGTACGCCGATCGGCGCGAGGACATCAACGAAATCCTGGCCGGTGACATCGCCGCCGTCCTGGGGATGAAGGAAACCTTCACCGGCGATACCTTGTGCGATGCCGCCAACCCGATCGTCCTGGAAGCCATCACCTTCCCGGAGCCCGTGATCTTCCTGGCTATTGAACCGAAGTCCAGCGCCGATCAGGACAAGATGGGCGAGGCGCTGCGGAAGCTTTCGGAAGAAGACCCGACGTTCCGCGCCGGCGCCGATGAGAACACCGGCCAAACGGTGATCTCGGGCATGGGCGAACTCCATCTCGAAGTCCTGGTCGACCGCATGCTGCGCGAGTTCAAGGTTCAGGCCAACATCGGCCGCCCTCGGGTGGCCTATCGCGAGTCCATCTCCCGCCCCGTGGCCAAGTCCGATTACCGCTACGTCAAACAGACGGGCGGACACGGCCAGTACGGCCACGTCGTGTTGCGCCTCGAACCCGGCGAGCCGGGGTCGGGCGTCGTGTTCGAGAACAAGATCGTGGGCGGCGCCATCCCGCGCGAGTTCATTCCGGCGGTCGAGAAGGGTGTGCGCGAAGCAGCCGAGGGGGGCGTGCTGGCCGGCTATCCCGTCACCGACCTCAAGGTCGCCCTGATCGACGGATCGTCGCATGAGGTCGACTCGAGTGAGATGGCCTTCAAGATGGCCGGCTCGTTGGGCTTCAAGCAGGCGGCCCAGCAGGCCGGGCCGATCCTGCTCGAGCCGCTGATGCGCGTCGAGGTGGTCGTGCCGGAGGAGTTCGTCGGCGAAGTGACCGGCGATCTGTCGGCGCGGCGGGCCGAGATCTCGGGGATCGATGCCCGGCCGGGGAATGCTCAGGCGATCGTCGCCACCGCGCCGTTGGCTGAAATGTTTGGTTACGCCACCGATCTACGTTCCAAGACTCAGGGCCGGGGCGCCTTCACCATGGAATTCGATCACTACGCCCGAGTCTCCGAGTCGGTGACCAAGACCGTGATGGAAGGAAGCCGCTAGACCCAAACCCGTTTTCCAAGGGAAAACGGGTTTGGTGTTCTCTCGGAGGAGAAGACGGCATGTCGAAGCAGAAGTATGAGCGGACGAAGCCGCACATGAATGTGGGGACGATGGGGCACATCGACCACGGGAAGACGACGCTGACGGCGGCGATCACGAAGTGGTGCCAGATGAAGGGGATGGGGCAGTATCGTCCGTTCGACTCGATTGACAATGCGCCGGAAGAGCGTGAGCGGGGGATCACGATTGCGAT
>DATIFK010000207.1:0-40166 GCA_035455265.1 Anaerolineales bacterium | reverse complement strand
CCCATGGCGGTGATCGGCAGGAAGACGCCGATGGAGTAGAAGGGGATGGCGTGGGTCGTCTGGCCTCGCACCAGCAGCATGATCAACACGGCGGCGATGAAGGTGAACGTCACCGAACGGGTGAACGTGCCGCGGCGATCGCGGTAGACCACAGCCTCCGGGATCTCGCCGATGGCAACGTCGCGCCACTCGGTCGCCTGGGCGTCCTGGAATGCGGTCATGGAAGCTGCTGCCAGCATGAAGACCGCCAAGATCTGGTACGCCCAGAAAAGGATCTCACCTCCCGGAATCTGGTTGAAGCCGATGAAGGCCAGGTTCCCGACCAGGGTCCGGCCGGCCGTGCCGTCGAACACGTTGAAGCGCAGCGAGAAGAAGGTCAGGAAGAATGTTGTCAGGCCGCCGTAGAACAGGAACGAGGTCTGCACGAAACGCCCGATGCCGGACCGGCCGCTGTAGAATTCCCACAGGCGGCCCAGGCGCGGCAGGTGTTTCCTTCCCCATTGGACGATCCCGGCGTCTTCCTCGATCATGAACTGAATCCCGTTCGATACCGCTTCCAGCCCCGTCAGGGCGACCATGCCCTTCATGGCGGCCGTCAGCAAATGCAGCAAAGCCTGCGCCAATGGGACCGATTGCGAAGCCTCGAAGGCCGGCTCAGCGGGCCGTCCTTGGATGTCGGCAAGAATCAATCCGGCGGCCATCGTCAGACTCATCAGGACGAAGACGGTAATGAGAGCAAAGACGACGCGCGACGACTCGCCCCGGCCCCGGATCGTCAGGAACCAGGTCCCAAAGGCCAACAGAGCACCCAGGCCGAAGTGGTACAGCCAGTTGTGGCCGTACAGGCCGAGGATCGACAGGAGTTGGTCCCCGCCCGAGAGGGCCGAGACGACGATCGTCAGGACGTAGTCCTCCACCAGGGTGATGGCGACGATCAAGCTGACCGTCGGCCACAGATAGCGCATCGAGGCCGTGTACGAGCCGCCGCCCTCATGGAATGGGCCGAGCGAATACATATACAGGCCGCCGAACACCAAGTTGGCGAAAGCAATGACGCCCGCCGTGAGGTAGGCGTGGGATTGCAGCCCGTACGGGTGCAGGGCGTGCATCATCTCGCCCGTGGCGTAGTAGAAGGACGTAAAGTAGTCCACGCCGAACAGCGCCACGGCCGCCGCCAGGCCGATCTGGCCGACGCCGTGAACCTGGGCGTGTTCTTTCTTTTCCCTGGGAGCCAGACGGAGGGCCACCAGGGCGAAGAGGACGATCAGAATCACCGAGACCATCGTTGGACTCCGCGGCCCCAAACCGCAGCTACATCACCCGTGTTTCCCACAGCCAGATGAGCGAGATCTCCACAACCAGCAGAATCACTTGCAGCACCTGATGCTGCCAGGCCGGCCCAGTCTGCTGGCGCTCCAACGGCACCTGCAAGGCGAGGAATCCCGCCACGATCAGGAAGGGGACAGTCCCCAGCAGGCTGCGAATCGAGCTGAGCCTCGAGGGGCGACCACCGAGGTGCAGCCCGTCGAGCTCGACGACGGTGGCGTCGAACGCCCGCGCCAGCGCCTCGGCCAATCTCGGCCGGCGTCGCCAGCGCATCCACGGATCGTGCGCCCGAAGGCACACCAGCGCATCGCCAGCCCGATAGACTGGCGCCAAGGCAGCTATCCAATCCTTCCCCTCCTCGACTCGCAGCTCGACGCTCGGTCGACCGTCGCGCGTCAGCGACCCCATCGTGACCAGTTCCCTTCGCAGCCACAGCTCGTCGGCCTCAGACGCAGTCGCCAGCCCCACGTACATGATGGCTAGGCGGCCCTCGGGATCCAACCGCCGGACCTGTTCGGCCATCTCGGTTGGATCGACCCCGGCCTCGGGCACCAGAATCACCAGGCGGGTGGCCGTGGCCAGGACATCGAGCCCAAGGCCGTGCCGCGCAGGCAAACGGAGGGCCGCGGAGGCTTCGACCAACGTGGGCCTCATCGCGTGTTCGAGCCGAGCGTCCGATGTGAGTGGAACGACGTGCATCGCCATCCCTCGATTGGAGTCTGCCTACCAGCGTAGACGGCCGACGTTAAGGCGGCGCGAGGAAAGCGGGCTTGCGGCGTTAAGCACAAATAAAGGAGAACCGCCTCCTGCGAGGCGGCCGTGGATGAAAACGTGCGAGCCAGGAGGCCGGGAGGACTGGAGAGCTAGCCCGTGGCGACCAGGCGGTAGCCGATCCCCGGTTCGGTGAGCAGAATCTGCGGCTCGTCGGCGTCGGGCTCGAGCTTCTTGCGAAGCTGGCGCACGTACACCCTCAAGTATTCGGTGTGATCGGCATACTCCGGACCCCACACGTGCGTCAGGATCATCCGATGGGTGAGCACACGGCCGGCGTTCGCCGCCAGGTAGCCGAGCAGGCGAAACTCGGTGCCGGTCAGTTTGACCTCCGCCCCCTCGCGCGTCACGATGTGGGACACCAGATCGATGGTCACGGGCCCCGACACGACACGCTCGGTCTTCGAGCCATGGGCCAGAGCGGCATGCCTCAGCGCCACACGAATGCGCGCCAGCAACTCCTCGATGCCGAAAGGCTTCGTCAGGTAGTCGTCGGCCCCGCGGTCGAGCGCCAGGACCTTGTCGTTTTCGCGGTCCCGCACCGAAAGGACGATGATCGGGGCCTGCGACCATTCCCGCAGGCGGGCACACACATCGATGCCGTCCATCTTCGGCAGGCTCAGGTCGAGAATGACGACGTCCGGGGGATTGGCAGCGGCGAGGGTCAGGCCCTCCTCGCCGGTGCTGGCCGTGGTGACATGGAACCGCTGCTCGCGCAAGATGGTGCGCAGAGCCCGCAGGATTTGCGGCTCGTCGTCGATCACCAGGATGTGCGGTTCCGCGGTCATTCGGCTTCCGCCTCCAGCGGCGCCGGCGGCAGATGGCCCTCGAAGGTAGTGGGCAGCCGGAAGCGGAAGGCGAACCCACCGGGGCGATTCTCGGCCCAGATGCGGCCGCCGTGGGCTTCGATGATGCCGCGGCAGATCGACAGGCCCAGGCCGGTGCCGGTCACGCGCTCGGCGTTCGTCACGCGGTAGAACTTGTCGAAGATGCGCTCGATGTGCTCGGCGGGTACCGGCGGGCCCTGGTTCGTGACCTCCACGTCGAGCCAGCCATCAGCCAAGGGGTGAGCCCGGACGGCAACGGCCGTCCCCGGCGGCGCATACTTCAGGCAATTGCTGAGCAGGTTGGTGAAGACCTGGTCCATCTGCAAGTAGTCGACGGCGACGAGGGGCAACTCATCGGGCACATCGACCTCCAATCGGTGATCGGCGAAGGCCGCGCCCATGCGGCGGACAACGCCTTCGACGATCTCGCGCAGGGCGTTCCACTTGCGGTCGGGTTTGAGGGCGCCGGCCTCGATGCGCGACATGTCCAGCAGGTTGCCCACCAGCCGGTTGAGGTGATCGGTCTCTTCCTCGACGGCAGCCAGCAGATCGCGTCGCGCCTCTGAATTCCAGCTCACCTCCTCGTGACTGAGGCTGGTGACGGCGGCCTTGATCGTGGCCAGCGGCGAGCGAAGCTCGTGCGAAACGGAGGACAACAACGCCGACTTGAGCCGGTCGCTTTCCTCGGACACCTTCGCTCGCGTTTCGGCCTCCCGCAGACGGGCGCGGTCGAGGGCCAGGGCGCCTTGCCCGGCGTAGGTCCGCAGCAGGCGCGCCTGGGCCTCGGTCAGCGGGCCGGCGGCGCGCCACAGTCGGATTTCCCCCAAGCGTCCTTTCGACGACTGCACCGGGGCAACAGCATCAGGCGGACCTTCCTTCGGAGATGGGCCCTCGGGAAGTCTCCATCGCCCTTCCCCGTCTCGAGCGCCGGCCCTCTGCACTTCGACCTGGTCGGCTTCCAGGGCGCGCAGCGCCTGTTCTCCGAGAAGGCGAAGGATGGAGTCTTCGTCGTTGAGCGCCGCCAGCCCGGCGCTCAACTCATACAGGCGCGTGGCCTCGCGCTCGTTGGCCGTCGCCAGGGCCTGGCCCAGCTGGGCGCGGCCGACCAGTTGGTTCAACACTCCGGCGACGATCAGGAAGACGATCAAGACGAGCAGGTCTTGCGTGTGGTGGACGGTCAACGTGTAGTAGGGTTCGATGAAGAAGAAGTTCAGCGCCAGGAAGGCCGCCACGGCGGCGACCACGCCGGGGCCCAACCCCCACAGAGCAGTACTCAGCCCCACCGGCAACAGGTAGAGAATGGCGACAGTCGCCGTCGTCAGGCTTCCCCGCAGCCAGGCGAGGACAGCCGTGGCGGCGCCGATCGCCACAAGAGCCACGAGGGGATGAAGCAGGTAGGACTTCGAAGGGGTGGTTGGACGGCGCATGAGTCAGCTGGCCTTCGCGCGCTGGCGCGAATCCTACACCCGCTGCGCCGCGCGGGCGCCCCCCGGCTGCCTTGATGTAGACTCGCTGGAGAGGCTGTCGCCTCGGTCGTCCCAGCCTCCTGCCACCATGGTCCGCCGCTGGCTGATCTGGATCGCCCTGGTCGTCTTCACCTGGCTGGTCGTCAGCCGATTCAATGAGATCGAGCGCCTGGCGCGCGTCCTCGTGCAAGGGGTGTGGGCGTGGATCGCGGTCGCGGCGGTTCTGCAAGTCCTCTACTACCTCATCTACAGCGCCCTCTACCAATCCAGTTTTGACACCGTCGAGGTCCGGAGTCGGACCGGCGAGTTGTTGCCGCTGGTCTTGGCTTCATTGTTCGTCAATGTCGCCGCCCCGATCGGAGGCGCCGGCGGCGGAGCGTTGTTCGTGGACGACGCCGCCCGGCGGGGCGAGTCGCCGGCGCGGGCCACAGCCGGCGTGCTGCTCGTTCTCATCGCCGACTTCGGGGCGTTCCTGTTCATCCTGATGCCGGGGATGGCCCATCTGTTCCTGCAACATGCTCTGCAGCCCTACGAGCTCATCGGCGCGGGGATCCTCCTGGCGATGACGCTCGGCCTGGTCGCTCTCTTGACCATCGGGCTGTGGCAGCCCTGGTGGCTGATCCTCATCTTGCGATGGGTGCAGCGACTGGCGAATGGAGCCGGCCGCATCCTGCGCCGCAGACCGTTCCTGGCGGAAGACTTCGCCGACCGCACGGCGCAGGATTTCACCGAGGCGGCGCGGGCCATCCGCCGTCATCCGGGCCGGCTGGCTCGGACCCTCTTGGTCTCGCTGGCTGCTCACGCCGTCGACCTGGCCAGCCTGGCGGTGCTCTTCCTCGCGTTCCACGAGAGACCGGAGGCTGGTGTACTGGTCACGGGTTATGCGATGGGCGTGCTCTTCTGGATCGTCTCGCCGACGCCGCAAGGGATCGGGGTCGTCGAGGGGGTGATGGCCCTCACTTACACCTCCCTCGACGTGCCGGCCGAGCAGGCCACGCTCATCGCCCTGGCTTTCCGCGGTTTGACCTTCTGGTTGCCGCTGGTGCTGGGCCTGGTGTGGATGCGCCGCTGGCAAGGTCTGCAAGGTCCGAAACCCACCGACGACGAAGAAGGCAGCCTCCACGCCGTGGCCGTGCTGACCGGCCTGATGGGGGTGGTGAACGTCCTCTCGGGGCTCACTCCCTCGCTCGGCGACCGATTGGCGACTCTTCGCCAGTACGTCCCCTTGGCGGTGCGTCACGGCAGTCACCTGGCTTCGGTCCTCTTGGGGTTTGGCTTGGTGTTACTGGCGGGCGGCTTGTGGCGCCGGAAGCGGGTGGCGTGGTGGCTGACGGTGATGGCGCTGCTCGTGTCAATTGCCAGCCACCTTCTCAAGGGCTTGGATTGGGAGGAGGCCCTGCTGGCGACGACCCTGCTCGTCTGGTTGGTCGTCTTGCGCTCGCGCTTCCAGGCCCGATCGGATCCGCCATCGGTTCGGCAAGGCCTTGTGACTCTGGCCGCCAGTCTTGCCTTCACTTTGGCCTACGGCGCGGCCGGCTTCTACCTCCTCGACCACCACTTCCGCGTGCAGTTCGGCCTCGGCGCGGCGCTGCGCCAGACGGTCGTCATGTTCACCCAGTTTTCCGACCCGGGGCTGGAGCCTCTGACGGGCTTCGGCCGCTACTTCGGAGGTTCGATCTACGTCGTGGCCGCCGTCACCTTCGGCGTTTCGCTGCTGATGCTCATTCGCCCTGTTCTGCAGCGACAACCGGCGACGCTGGCCGAACACCGCCGAGCGCGCGCCATCGTCGAAGCCTACGGCCGATCCTCGTTGGCGCGCGCCACCCTCTTCGACGACAAAGCCTACCTGTTCACGCCCGGCGGGAGCCTGGTGGCCTTCGCCGCACGCGGGCGGGCGGCCGTCGCCCTGGGCGACCCCATCGGCCCGCCCGGCGACCTGCCAGCCGCCATCGCCGCGTTCCAAAAGATGTGCCGCGCCAACGATTGGGTTCCGTCGTTCTTTCAGACACTGCCTGAGACCCTCGAAACGTATCGGGGCGCGGGTTTCGATTCCGTCTGCATTGGACACGAGGCGATCGTGTCCCTGGCGACTTTCAGCTTGGAGGGCAAGGCCCACAAGGACCAGCGGTCCGCCCACAACCGGTTGACCCGCTTGGGATATCACACTCGGCTCTTCGCTCCTCCCCACTCCGACGAGGTGATGCGCAAGCTGCAACGCGTGAGCGACGAGTGGCTCGCCGAACAACGCGGGGCCGAGAAGCGCTTCGCCCTCGGCTGGTTCGATCAGGCCTACCTGCAAACCAGTCCGGTGATGGCGGTGCTGTCGTCGGAAGACGAGGTGACGGCCTTCGCCAACGTGGTCTCCGAGTATCAGCGCTCGGAGGCCACGATCGACCTGATGCGCCACCGTCGCGGGGTCGAGCCGGGGACGATGGACTTCCTGTTCGCCGCGCTGCTGGGCTGGGCGAAGGCGGAAGGGTACGCGAGCTTCAACCTGGGTCTATCGTCCCTGGCCGGGATCGGGGAGAAGCCAGACGACCCGGCTTTGGAAAGGGCCCTGCATTTCATCTACGAGCACGTCAACCAGTTCTACAACTTCAAAGGATTGCACGCCTTCAAGGCCAAGTTCCAGCCCGAGTGGTCGCCGCGCTACTTGATCTACCCCGGCTCGGCGAGCCTGCCGGCGGTGGTGACGGCCCTGCTACGGGCCGAAGCGGGGCCCAGTCGATCGAGGCGCGCCCACAGATGACCGGGAGTCGGCAAGGCGGCCGCTTTCCCTGAAGGCCGGCCGACTAGGACGAGATTTCTTTCAAGAAGGACTCGACTCGCGTGCGAAGCCCGTCGCGCACCCGCCGATAGACCTCCAGCCGTTGAGCCTCGTCCCCTTCCGCATCGGCCGGATCCTCGAATCCCCAATGCAGACGGGCGGCCCGCCCGGGAAACACGGGGCACGCCTCGGCCGCCTCATCACACAACGTGATGACATAGTCGAAGGCCTGGCCGAGGAAGTCGCTGATGGGCCTGCTGCGCTGGCCGGAGATATCCACGCTCGCTTCCGCCATGACGCGTACGGCAAGCGGGTGGACGTAGCCCGCCGGGCGGCTGCCGGCGCTGTCCACCTCGACCGCTTCACCGCCGAGGTGTCGAAACCAGCCCTCGGCCATCTGCGATCGGCAGGAGTTGCCGGTACACAGAACCAGGATCCGCGCGTGAACTCCAGGCTTGGCCAGCATGGGTGCCCCACGGGCAAGTCTATCCGAAACGGCGCCTCAGCCTTGTGGGGCGCCCAGTCTTCTCTTCTTGCGGTGTCCCGGCGGGTCTGGCAGGCGGCGAAATCAGTTCACGCCGGCGCGGAGGCCCGTCGCGGCTCCACCCCCGGCTTGGTGAAGTACTTCCGTCGGAAGGCCAGGGCTACGTTCACCAGGCCGATCATCACCGGCACCTCGATCAGCGGCCCGATGACGGCGGCGAAGGCCGCCCCCGAACCGATCCCGAAGACGGCCACGGCCACGGCAATGGCCAGCTCGAAGTTGTTGCTGGCGGCGGTAAAGGCCAGCGTCGTCGTCTTGGTGTAGTCGGCGCCGATGCGACGCCCCATCCAGAACGAAACCAGGAACATCAGGACGAAGTAGATGACCAGCGGGACGGCGATGCGCACGACGTCGAGCGGGATAGAGACGATCAGATTGCCTTTCAAGCTGAACATGACCACGACGGTGAACAGCAGGGCAACCAGCGTGAGTGGGCTGATGCGGGGCATGAATTGCTTCTCGTACCAGGTTTTGCCCTTGGCCCGCAGCAGGAACAGCCGGGTAAGGAAGCCGGCGATGAAGGGGATCCCCAGATAGACGAAGACGCTCTTGGCGATTTCGCCGATGGTCACGTTCACCGTACTGCCCTGCAGGCCGAGCCATGCGGGCAGCACAGTGATGAAGACATAGGCGTACAGGCTGTAGAAGAAGACCTGGAACAAGCTGTTGAAGGCCACCAGGCCGGCGGCGTATTCCGTGTCCCCCTGGGCCAACTCGTTCCACACGATGACCATGGCGATGCAGCGGGCCAGGCCGATCATGATCAACCCGGCCATGTACTCAGGGTAGCCGCGCAGGAAGATGATCGCCAGGACGAACATCAGGACTGGCCCGATCACCCAGTTCTGCAGGAGCGAAAAGCCCAGGATCCTCCAGTTCCGGAAGACGTCCCCGAGTTCCTCGTAATGGACCTTGGCCAGCGGCGGGTACATCATCAGGATCAGCCCGAGGGCGATCGGGAGGTTGGTCGTTCCGACCGAGACCGCCCGATTGAAGCCTTCGACGGCACGCGGAAACAGGTAGCCCAGCCCGACGCCCACGGCCATCGCCAGGAAGATCCACAATGTGAGATAGCGATCGAGGGTCGACAACCGGCGAGGCGCAGCTGCGGCGGTGGAGCTCACGTCAGGCGCTCTCCAGCGCGGTCGCCATCCAGGACATTACTTCGCCCTCACTTGGGATCCGGCCGCTGCACACGACTTTCTCGTTGATCACCAGGCCGGGCGTTGAGAGGATCGGATACTCGGTGATCTTGGCGTAGTCCGTGACCTTGACGAACTCCGCTTCCACGCCCATCCCGGCCGCGGCGTGGCGCGCCGTCTCTTCGACCTTCTTGCAGTTGGGGCATCCGGATCCGAGGATCTTGATGGTCAACATGGATCGCTCCTTAGGAAGTTGTCAGTCATCAGGCGTCAGTCGTCGGTCATCGCTGACGCGTTCCACAGCCACATTGCTCTTGACCGTCTCTTCGAGGACTTCGCTCAGCAGACGCTCCAGGTCGATGCACTTGAAGCAGCCGGTGCCCAGCACACTGATCCTTATGACGGCCTCCCCTAGGGCATCTTTCCTTCCGCTCGGGCGGATACCAAAGTGTGTCGCCGCAAGCCCCCTCCCATCAGATAGAGGGCCGAAGCGAGCACGGCGAGGAATGCTCCCAGATACAGGACGATCAGACCCAGGCTGGCCTGATCGACCCAGGCGCCGTAGATCCAACCGGCGGCAGTGCTGAACAGGGCGACGAAGGCCACATAGGTCCATGCCTTCGCCCGGCCGATGATGGCCGTGATGAGCAGGATGCTCTGCAAGCTGAGCTCGGGATCGGCCATCAGGTAAGCGAGCAGCGGCCCGCGGTGCATGCCGAGACTCAGAAACATCTTGGCAATCGGGACCTCCACCAGCGTCGGGAAGTACATGAACACGCCGAAAGCCACGCCCGCCAGATTGCCCAGCAACGAGTTGGTGCCGGCGAGCGATTCGATCCACTCCGGGCGAATGAGTTGGCGAAAGACGCCGACGACGAAGACGCCCGCCAGGAGCAGCGGGAAGATCTGTTTGACGAAGCGCCACGATTCCCACAGCCAATCGCGGAGCTCATGAGGGGTAATGTAGGCGCGGGCCAACCAGACGAGGCACATCAAGGCCAAGCCGACGGCAAAGAACTTGCCGGGGAACAGAAGGGTCAGCCCGCTCGAGGATGGGCCCATCCCAAGTGCCGCCACCAACAGGGTCAGGACGATCAACGCCAGGGCGAGGCCGGTCCAACGGTTGAATCCCTCGAGCACATGTTCGAACCCGCGCCAGGCGGCGACGGCAATCGACGCCAGCAGGGCGATCAAGACGACGCCTTGGACCGTCACCCCCTCCTCGCCACGGCTGGCGTCGAAGGGCACTAGGCGATTGAGGGCCTCCTGCAGCTTTTCGGCGCCGCCGATGGGCAGAGTCACCTGCGCGTAGGTGTTCGTCAGCAGGCCGATCTTGAGCGTGCCCGAGAGGAGCAGGGCCACCAGGACCAGCAGAAAGATGGCGGCCCCTCGCCGGACGGCGGCGCGGGCGGCGAAGGGGTCGTCCGTCTGGCGGTCGTGCTCGGCATCGGAGCGGCGAAAGATCATTGCCATGATCAGGCCGACGCCGATGCCGAACGTCAGCGAGAGGACGAGCCTTGCCAGGGCCAGATCCGGCCCGATGGCCACGCCGGTGTAGGCCAGCGCCAGGATGTTCGCTGCCGGCGCGAAGAACAAGAAGGTGACGGCCGGGCCGATGCCGGCGCCCTTCTTGTAGATGCCGGCGAAGAGCGGGACGATGGTGCAGGAGCACACGGCCAGGACGGATCCCGCCAAGGCGGCGGCGGGATAGGACACGTAGCGCGGCGCGTTCCTTCCCAGGAAGCGGGTCACCGACTCTTTGGGGACGAGGGCGGCCAACCCACCGGCGATGAAGAAGGCCGGCACCAGGCAGAGCAACACGTGCGCCGCCAGGTAGGCCGCCAGGTTGCCCAGGCCGCTCTGAAGCAGCGGAAGAAACCCGGGCCAGCTCATGCCGAGACGCTCGCGCTCGTCCGCGAGCCGCGTTTCCTGATCGAGGACGAATCCTTCTCAAGGCAGCGCGGGCACGGGCAGGCTCGCCTCGGGCGCGGCCGCCCTCCTGGACGACGCGAGGCAGGCGCCGCAAACCCGGCCTCCCCGGCCGTTGCCAGGAGCTGCGGGACCCAGTCGCCGACCAGAGCGTAGAAGACGTTCGACCCGACACGCCGATCCTTGACTAGGCCGGCGGCGCGCAGCTTCGCCAGGTGCTGCGAGAGGTACGCCTGGCGCAGTCCCAGGTCATGCTCCAGGTGGCAGACGCACGCCTCCCCGCCCTGCTGGATCGCCGCCAGGATCCGGAGCCGGACGGGATGACCAAGGGCCTTGAAGATGTCGGCCTGGGCCCGGGTTTGTCTCATGGCCGCTCCCCATCATTCGATATTCCATTTTCAGAATATCCTCCCCCTGGGCGGCGCCGCAGTGATCAACGTCACCCCGCCCGAGTGCCCTCCGACGGGGCTCGGCGCGGGACGCCAGACCGGCCCGGGGGTCCGGGCCGGTCACGAGGACATCCGAATGAGCTGCGAAGGGAGGCCGTCGGCGACTGCGATCAGACCTTCACCAGCAGCGCCGTGACGAACATGATCGCCAAGCCGAGGGTAAAGCCCAGAACGTTCGGCCACGAGGCCAGCGACGTGCCGTCCCTGCGAGCATAGGACTGGAGCAGTCGCCCGACTTCGACGATCACCTGCCAGATGGCGCCGGCGCCGATCCCCAGGAACAGCGCCGCCAGGACCGGGCTGAAGGCGAACCCCCCGATCCACGTTCCGAGGATGGCCGGCGCTCCCGCCAGCAGCGCCAGACCGACGAAGGACCGCAGCCGAGGCGCGGCTTCGCCGGCCTCGACCGAAGTCAAGGGAGCGGCAATGCCGACTCCTTCGGTGATGTTGTGCAGGGTGAACCCCAGGACGAGAAACGAACCCAGGGCCGCTTCGCCCAGCGCGAACGCCGCCCCGATGGCCATCCCCTCCCCCAGGTTGTGCAGGCCGATTCCGAGAGCGATCAGGCCGGAGAGGTACAGGCCTCGCGGGGCGCCTCCCGGCGCGTCGCCGCGCCGGCCGGCGACAGCCAACAGGATCAACCAGGTCAACAGCGCCGCGAACAGCAGCAGCGAGACGCCCTGGAAGACCGCCGGCAGCTGGGCCGCCACGTCGAGCCCTTCGAGCAGCGTGTCGATCAACAGGAACACCAGCAGGCCGATGGTCAACGCCAACACCACGCCGAGGCCGCGGCGGCCCAGCCGGCGCATCGCCGGATACCACAGCAAACCGAGCGCCACCGGGACGATGCCCACGTACAACCCCACCAGGCCGTAGCGCAAGAACTGGCTCCAATCGAGAGTCGGCGTCTCGACGGCCAGCGGAACGTCGGCATCGAACGTCAGTCCGGTGGAAGACATCAGCCGGATGGTGTTCGGCTCACCCACAACGTAGGGATACGTCAGCCGGATCACAGCCTGCCCAAGGCGAGGGATCGTCGCCGAGGGCGAAGCGGTGAAGGTCCAGTAAGCATCGTCGACCGTCACTTGCGAGATCGTGACGGCGTCCGGCCCGCCGTTGACCACAGTCAGTTCGAAGCCGTCGCCCGTGACCCGCACGCGCTGAACCGTCAACGACTCGATCGGCGGCAAGTTGGCCTTGAAGGCCGCCAACGGGTCGCCGAACACGAACAGCGAGAGCATCAGCCCCAGCGCCGCCAGCGGGAGCAGCGCCGTGGCCCAAAGGGGAAGGACCCGCCGGCGAGCGGCCTCGGCGCTCATTCCACCACCTCGAAGAAGCCCATCCAACCGAGCTCGGCGAACTCGCTCTGATGAGCGTGGAACATGTACAGGCCGGGCTCGAAGCCACGGAAGTCGAATTCGAGGATCCCGCGCTGAGCCTGGCACTGCAGGATCGTGTCCACGGTGTGCAGAGTCGGCGTCAGGCTCGTGCCGTGGTCGTAGTAGTCGAAGAAGTTGGCGTGCAGATGGATCGAGTTGATCGGATCGAATTCCGTGACGTTGATGAGGTAGAGCCGCTGGCGCTGATCGCGACGGATGCGGATGGGCTTGTTCATGTAGGCAAAGGCGACGGTGTTGACGGCGTAGACCTCGTTCTCGCCGTCGAAGTTCGTGTCAAAGGCGTTCATCACCATCACCATTTCGTTGACCTGTTTGTTCTCGGGAGTGCCGTACAGCCGCGAGCGCGCCGCCTGGCGCTCGTCGGGATGGCGCTCCGGATCCGGGTCGATGATGAACGAGCCGTACAGGCCCTTGTGGATGTGCCTTTTCAACGGCGTGGCGTGGCAGTGATAGAGGTGGCAGCCGAAGGGGAAGGCGTCGAATTCGTACACCGTCGACCCTCCCGGCGGGATCATGCCCGCGCCCACTCCGGGCACTCCGTCCATGCGCGCCGCATGAATCCCATGGAAGTGGATCGTGTGCGGGTGGCTGCTGCCATTGGAGAATGTGACGCGCACGCGCTCGCCTTCGACGCAGCGCAGGGTCGGCCCCGGGACGCGGCCGTTGTACACCCAGCCGGGGAAGTGGACGCCCGGCGCCACCTCGATGTCCTTGTCGATGGCGTAGATGCTGAACTCGCGCAGGGTCTGGCCGGTCGGTAGGGTGCTCACGCGGCCGAAGTCCCAATCCTGCAGCATCTCGTGCGGATCGAAGCCGTTGTGGGCAGAGTCGACCTCGCCGACCGCCCCCATCCCCGCGTGGCCGTCGTGGGCTGTCGGGGTGGCGTCGGGCGGCGGCGGCTGCACGGCCAGGCCTCGGCCGGCGGCGGCCGCCGCCAGACCGCCGGTGACCAGCCCGGCTTTGAGGAAATCTCGACGGTTGAGTCCGGAAGCACCAGGCATAACCAGCTCCTAATCTGCGACGTCCACCAGGACGTAGATCTCATCGGTGACACGGCGGCTGAGAGGGTAGATCTCTTCGGCGCCATCGACCTGCACGCAGAGCGGGCCGTCGAAGGGACTGCGCTCCGTGACACGCAGCCGGCGTTGAGGACGCAGGCCGAGGCGGTCGAGGTAGCGCAGCAGCTCCGGATCGCGATCGGCGACCCGCGTGATGCGGGCGCGTTGCCCGACGCCGACCTCGGACAACCGGCGATCCTGCAAGCGCGGCAGGTTTCCATCTCGAGGCGGGATGGGCGCGCCGTGCGGATCGGCCTGAGGGTTTCCGAGGTAGGCGGCAATGCGATCTTCGAGCCCTTCGGAGATGACATGCTCGAGGTGATCGGCCTCCCCGTGCACCTCGTCCCATCCGTATCCCAGGGCCGCCACCAGATAGCTCTCCACCAGTCGATGGTGGCGGATGACCTCCAGCGCCACCTTCCGCCCGGCGGCCGTCAGGCGCACGCCGTGGTAGCGGGTGTAGCGGACGAGGCCGTCGGGCGAAGCCGCCAGCTTCTTGAGCATCCCGCTGACGGACGCCCGGGTGATTCGCAGGCGCTCCGCCAATTCGGCGGTACCCGCGACCCGGCCTTCGTGTTCGATCTCGAACACCGTCTTGAGGTAGTCTTCGACCGCCGGCGTGTGACGAGGCATTCCGTATCTCGAAATTAGGCTTGCCTAACTTCAGAGGCTGTATCCTATCAAAATCGGACGGGGTTTGTCAAGGTAGCCGCAGGCTAAAGCCTGCGGCTACCTTTGGGTGTGGAGGGATCCTTCAGCCGCAAGGTTCTTCGGCCAGCGGCCCGTCCGCACCGGTTTTGACTGACGACTGGGAACTGACGACTGAAGACTGCTCTTTGGCGGAGGATTCCGCAGGCTAAAGCCTGCGGCTACCTTTGGGTGTGGAGAATCCTTCAGCCGCAAGGTGCTTCGGCCAGGGGCCCGTCCGCACCGGTTTTGACTGATGACTGAGAACTGACGACTGAAGACTGCTCTTAAGCTTCCAGCCCGTGCTCGGCCAGGAAGGCTGCGTCCGCCAGCAGCTTCGCCGTGGGGCTGTCGGCGACCACGCGGCCCTGGTCCAGCACCACCGTGCGGGGGAAGAGCTCGGCGACCATGCGCAGATCGTGCGTCGACACCAGCATGGTCTGCGGCAAGTCGCCCAACAACCGAATCAGCCCGCGCCGGGCACGCGGATCGAGCCCGCCGGTCGGTTCATCCAAGACCAGGATCTCCGGCTGCATCGCCAGCACCGTAGCGATGGCGACGCGCTTCTTCTCGCCCCCGCTGAGATGGTGAGAGACGCGGCCCCCGGCCTCGGGCATCCCGACGGCCCGCAGCGCCTCGGCCACACGACGCTGCACCTCGTCCGGCGTCAGGCCGGCATACAACGGTCCGAAAGCGACGTCTTCGAAGACCGTCGGTGAGAACAGTTGATCGTCGGCATCCTGGAAGACCAGGCCGACGGCGGCGCGCACGTGGCCGAGTTGCCCGTCTCCCACCGGCATCCCGGCCACCCGCACCTCTCCCTCGCCGCGCAGGATCCCATTGAGGTGCAGCAGCAGGGTCGACTTGCCGGCTCCATTCGGGCCGACCAGGGCTACCTTCTCGCCCGGCGCCACCGACAGATCGACGCCCCTCAGCGCCTGGCAACCGTCCGGATAGGTGAAGTGCAGGTCGTGGACTTCGAGGGTGTGGTGCATGCGCTTACCGGGCAACCGCCCAGGCGAGCATCCCGCCCACCGCCGCCAGGGTGACGGCCAGGGCGGCGGCGTCGAGGAGTCGAAAATGGAAATGGGTCAGAGAGCGTACCTGGCCGTCATAGCCACGCGCCAACATCGCGTCGTAGACGCGCTCACTTCGTTCCATCGACCGCAGGAACAGGCTCCCGACCATGTTGCCGGTGACCTTTCCCTGCCACACGAGCGATGGGCGGCGCCTCGGCGCTCCTGTCCCGGCCTGCGGCTGAGCGGATCGAGCCGTCCGGGCCCTCATCATCCGCAAAGCTTCATCGGCGGCGACGAACAGATAGCGGTACATGAAACCGATGACGGCCACCAGAGGCCCCGGAAACCGCAGCCGAGAGAGGGCCCACAGCAGGTCGGGGAACGGAGTTGTGGCCGCCAGCAGGATGGCCGCCTGCACCGCCAGCCATGTCCGCAGGACGATGCTGGCGAAGCGAATTGTCCCGGGCACGGAGGCCGTCCATCCGAACACAGGCAGGGTGAACAACGTGGGGCCCGGGACGGTGAACGGCAGCGTCAGAGCCGCCAGAACAAACGGCGCCGCCACGAACGATCGGCGCACGCTGTAGGTCGGGCCGAGACCACTGGCGACGCAAATCCACAGGAGCAGGATGAAGAAGCCCGCGAACGGCAGCCAGGCTCCCTCCGGAGCCAGACTCACGCCAAGGATGAACGATACGACCATCAGGATCTTCGCGCGCGGATCCAGCGTGTGGATCCAACTGGCACCGGCATGGTACCGATCCGCAAGATGGATGTGCACGTCTACTTGACCGAGGTCGGCCGCAAGCTACGCCCGACGATGAAGGCGACGCCGAAGACGACCAGCGAGCCGACGCCGACAGCCAGGATGGTGGCCGTCGCGGCGTCTCTCGAGCCCGGCAGGACGTAGCCCTGCCACATACCCATGCCGAAGGAGCGCGCTCGATCGGCGAAAGCCAGCGCACCAGCCACGGCATTCAACCCGTCCGGCGAGGTCGAAGCCAGCGGGGCGGCGAGCGCCGCCAGCAGGGCCAGAAGCAGCCCCGCCACGATGACATGGGCCGTGGCCTGGCCCGGTGACTCGGCGGCGCCGCGTAGGAGCTCGGGTCGGGAAGCCAACAGAAGGGCCAGCGCGCCGACGGTGATGATCCCTTCCCCGAGTCCAATCAGCCCATGCACCCCTGCCATCGCCGGCAACGCCAGCGTCAACGAGGCCGTCCCGGAGATGGCCAGCTCCACCGACACCGCCAGCGCCCCGACCATCACCGACGACCACGCCGCGGCGAACGCGGAAGCCAGCCGGCCGATGCGGTGGTCGCCGACGGCGCGCAGGACCAGCCGATAGACGCCATATCCGGTCAGCGAGCCGAGCACGGCCATGTTGACCAAGTTCCATCCCAGAACAATGAGGCCCCCATCCTGAAACAGCAACGCTTGAACGACGAGGACCGACGTCATCACCAGCACCGAGGCCCACGGCCCAAGCACGATGGCCGCCAGTGTGGCCCCGACGAGATGGCCCGAGGTCCCCGCCGCGACCGGGAAGTTGACGGCTTGCGCGGCGAATATGAACGCCGCCATGACTCCCATCACCGGGACCTGCCGCTCCCCCATCTGGCGTCGCGTCATCCGCAGCGCCGTCGCGACACAGGCAACCGAGAGGATCCAGCCGACAACCGAGACCGCCGTCGAAAGGAACCCGTCCGGAATGTGCATGCGGGCGGGAGCGAACAGCATCCAAACCCTCCTTCGCCTCTCGGCCGACTAGAGCCGACGGCCGCCTTCGGCCTCGGCGCATTCCCGGCACAAACCGGCAAGCGTCAGATGCTCGGTGCGCAGACGGAAGCCATGCCGGCGCCGCAGGCTGGCCGCCAATGCCGACACCGTCTCAGCGCCGACTTCCCATTCCCCGCCGCAGGAGGAGCAAACCAGATGGTGATGCGGATGGTCGTGGTCGCGCAGGGCGAAGCCTGTTTGGCCGCGCCCGCTATCGATCGAGTCCACCAGGCCGGCGTCCTGCAGGGCCTCCAGGGCGCGGTAGACCGTGGCCAGGTTGAGCCCCGGCAGACGGTCCTGCGCCTGCTGGAACACGTCCGTCGCCGTGGGATGGCCGCGGGCGTGGGCCACCGTTTCCAGGATGACGGAGCGTTGCGCCGTCAAGCGCAAGCCTCGCCGCCGCATTTCATGGGTCAACCGTTCGGTGCAGGACACGGGCGCCCTCCAGTAAGTCCTTGCAGATGCATTTTATCGCAGGAAGGCGCCCGGGGGCAGAGGGCCCAGGGAAGGGTGGCTCAGGGCTGGAAGCGGACGGCTTCTTTTTGCCGCATCCGGCCGGCCCGGGGGCGGCGTAGGTATAATCGAACGCGGCGGGGAAGATCTCGCGTTTCTATCTCACCAGAACGGATGCGGCATGGACCGACCATCGATCGAGTTAGTGACTTGCGCTCGTGTGCCGACGCCGGAAGGGCAGTTTCGGCTCTGCCTCTTCTCCGACACCGCCGACGGCACGGAGCCGCTGGCCCTGGCCCTGGGGGACATCGAAGGGAAGCGCCGCGTCCTCGTCCGCATCCATTCGGAGTGCTTCACCGGGGACGTGCTGGGCTCGCTGCGCTGTGATTGCGGCGAGCAGTTCCACCAGGCGATGAAGCGCATCGCGCACGAGGGGGCCGGCCTGCTCATCTACCTGCGCCAGGAAGGCCGCGGCATCGGCCTGCGCGACAAGTTGCGCGCCTACAATCTGCAGGATGAGGGCCTGGACACCGTCGACGCCAATCTGGCGCTCGGGCATCAGGCCGATGAACGCGACTACACGGCCGCGGCACGCATCCTCGAGCATCTGGGAGTGCGCTCGGTGCGCCTGCTGACCAACAATCCCGGAAAGCTCGAGGCGCTGCGCACGCTGGGAATCGAGGTGGTCGAACGCGTTCCGCTGCACGCTCGACCGACGCGCGAGAACGAAGGCTACCTGCGCACCAAACGCACCCGCATGCACCACCTGCTGCCTTTCGAGCACCTGGCCCCCCTGACCGACACGCCCGCGCCCAAGCCGTGATCGCCGATCCGATGGAGGCCCTGGCCGGACGGCGCGCCTCACAGGCGCCTCCCGCCGGCCGGCCCTTCGTCACAGTGGCCTACGCCCAAAGCCTCGACGGCAGCATCGCCGCCGCCGACGGACGGCCGTTGGCGCTCAGCGGCGCCGCTTCCATGGTCCAAACCCATCGCCTGCGCGCCGCCCACGACGGTATCCTGGTCGGCATCGGCACCGTCCTGGCCGACAATCCGCACCTGACCGTCCGCCTGGTCGACGGCCCTCAACCGCAACCGATCCTGGTCGACACCCACCTGAGGACGCCCGCCTCGGCGCTGGTCTTCGAACACCCCCGCCGGCCCTGGATCGCCGCCGCCGAGCCGTTCCCTGCGGCGGCACAGGCCGCGCTCCAGGCAGCCGGCGCGCAGCTTCTGAGCGTGCCTCGCCAATCCGATGGCTTGCTCGATCTGCGCGAGTTGTTGCGAGGGATCCTGGGGCGCGGCCTCGCCTCCGTGCTGGTCGAAGGCGGGAGCCGCATCCTGCGCGGTTTCCTTTCGGCGCGTTTGGTCGACTGGATCGTGGTGACGATCGCCCCCCGCTTCGTCGCCGGCCGACCGGCCCTCGCAGAGACGGTCGACGGCGCGTTGCCGGCGCTGAACCGGCCGCATTGGGCTCCCTTCGGCGATGACATTCTGGTGTGGGGAGAGCCGGCGTGGCCGATGGGGTGAAGGCGCGGGCGCTGTGGTTCGTCGAGCCGCGGCGCGTCGAGATCCGCGAGGCCCCGCTCCCGCAGCCGGGTCCAGGCCAGGTGCTCGTCCGGACCCGCATCAGCGCCGTCAGCGCGGGCACCGAGCTGCTCGTGTACCGAGGACAAGCGCCTACGGAATTGCCGGCCGATGCGACGCTGCCTGCGTTGACCGGCACGCTGGCCTTCCCCCTTCCCTACGGTTACTCCGCCGTCGGCAACGTCATCGCCCTCGGGCCCGGCGTCCCCGAGAACTACAAAGGGCGTCTTGTGTTCGCCTTTCAACCACACGCCTCGCATTTCATCGCCGCCGCCGAGGATCTGATTCTTCTCCCCGAGACGACCTCGCCGGAGTCGGCCGTCTTCCTTCCCAACCTCGAGACGGCCGTCAACCTGCTCCTCGATGGGAACCCGCGGGTCGGCGAGCAGGTGGCCGTTCTCGGTCAGGGCATCGTCGGCTTGCTCGTCACCGCCCTGTTGGGGCGCTTTCCCCTGGCCGCACTGGTCACCGTCGATGCCCATCCGCTCCGCCGCGAGGCCTCCCTCGCCCTCGGAGCCCACGTCTGCCTCGACGCGCACGAATCGGGGCTGCCGGCCGCGCTGCGCGACCGCTTGCAGGCTGACCGCCCCTACTCCGGCGCCGACCTGGTCTACGAACTCACCGGTGACCCGGCCAGCCTCGATGTGGCGATCGCCGTGGCTGGTCACGCCGGGCGAATCATTGTAGGGTCGTGGTACGGCACCAAGCGCGCCGCGCCCGATCTGGGTGGGCGATTCCACCGCGAGCGCCTGCGGCTCGTCAGCAGCCAGGTCAGCACCTTGCCGCCCGAACTCGCCGGCACCTGGACGACAGCCCGCCGCCTGGACGTTGCCAGGTCCCTCCTGGCCACGTTGCCGTTGACGAACCTCATCAGCCATCGCCTTCCGTTCGACCGAGCACCCGACGCCTATCGCTTGCTCGATGAGGACCCGGCCAAGACGCTTCAAGTCCTCCTGACCTACGGTCCCGGGGACGAGGGCGACTGAGGATGTTTGCCCTGTCGTTGCAGCGGGGGTTCTCGGCCCAGCACCACCTCATCGGCGGCGATTGGGGCGCCGAGAATGCCGAACACGCTCACTCCTACCGACTGGAGCTTCGCCTCGAAGGCTCGTCGCTCGACGAACACGGCTACCTGGTCGACCTGGTCGAAGTCGAGCGCCTCCTCGAAGCGCAGGTTGCCCGCGTGCGCGGCCGCTCGCTGAACGAGCTCCCCGAGTTCGCCGGTTTGAATCCCAGCCTGGAGCACTTCGCGCGAATTCTGGCCGGAGCGCTTGCTGCCGAACTTCCGCCGACAAGACTGACGGCCCTGGAAGTCCGCTTGTGGGAAAGTGAAACGGCGTGGGCGAGCTACCGAGTGGAGATCCCATGAGGATCGCCTTCGTCGTCGACGGACCCATCGATCAGGTATCGGGCGGCTACATCTACGACGCCCGCGTGATCGACGCCCTGCGCGCCCGCGGCGACGACGTCGAGGTCGTTTCCCTGCCTCAGGGATCCACGCTCCGGCGGATGCTCACCAACTTCGATCGTCGATTGCTCGCCCGCCTCTCCCGTTCGGACATCGATGTCATCGTCGAAGATGAGCTCTCGCATCCAGGGTTGTTCGGCTTGAACGTCCGCCTGCGAGCGCGATCGGCCGTTTCCATGGTCTCGTTGGTCCACCATCTGCGATGCAGCGAGCCGGGTTCGGGCATCCTTCGCTCCGTCTATCGAATTCTCGAACGCCGATACCTGCGAAGCGTGGACGCCTTCATCTTCAACAGCCAGGCGACACGTCTGGCCGTGGAGCAGATCGCCGCCGTTCGCAAGCCGTTCGTCGTCGCGCCTCCGGCTGGAAACCGGCTGCCGGTTCGATGGAGTGAGGAAGACACTCGACGGCGCTGCCGCGCCGCCGGGCCGCTCCGCCTGCTCTTCCTCGGCAACCTGATCCGGCGCAAAGGTCTCACGACCCTGCTCGAGGCGTTGGCGGCGCTCCCGGAAGGGACGGCGTCCCTCGCCGTGGTCGGGGACCCAACCTTCGAGCCCGGCTACGCTGCCGCGGCCGTCCGATATGCCGCCCGCCTCGGCCTGACCTCTCAAGTGGAATGGTTGGGGCCGCTGTACGACGAGGCTCTCGCCCATCAGATGTCCGTCAGCCATGCCCTCGTCGTTCCATCGGAGTACGAGGGATTCGGAATCGCCTATCTCGAGGGCATGGGCTTCGGGCTACCGGCCATCGCCACCACCGCAGGCGGCGCGGCCGAGGTTGTCCATGATGGCGAAGACGGATTCCTCGTCCCGCCGGGCGATGCGCCGGCCCTGGCTCGTCGCCTGCGACGGTTGTGCGAGGACCGCAGCTACCTGGAACAGCTGTCGCTGGGGGCGCTTCGCAGTTACGCCTCGCATCCGACCTGGGAGCAGACCGCCGAATCGATCCGCCGATTCCTGGCCGACCATATGGCCACGTCTCACGCCGCCGCTCGATTCAAGCTCAAGGAGGAAACCGCATGAACCGCTCGACGCTTCGCATCGTCATCGCCGTTCTGGGCCTCATCACGGCCTTCGTCCATGGCGTCCTGCTGAACATGAGCATGGGCAAGGTCGATGTCTTGTTCACCCTCAACGCCCTCGGTTACCTGGCGCTCGTCGCCGCCTTCTTCTTCAACCCGTCCATCGTCTCCGGGCGGCGTCGTCTGCTGAGCTACGCCTTCATGGCGTTCACCGCCGTCACGATCGTCGCCTGGGTCGCCATCGGCCAGCGGTCTTCCCTGGGCTACCTCACCAAGGTCGACGAGTTGCTGCTCATCGTCGCCCTGGCGCTGAACCTGAAGAACGAGAGCTGACGGCAGGAGGGCGGCGACGACCGACCCGTATCTCGACGGTCTGCGCTACCTGGCATCGAAGACGACCGTCGACGACCGCGCCCTGCACCCGCGCGTCTGGCAGACCATGGTCGCGGCGCTGCCAACGGCCGCAGCCGACCGGCCCTTGCGGGTGATCGAAGCCGGGGCTGGCATTGGCACGATGATCGAGCGCCTGCTCGACCGTGGCCTTCTCGACCATGCCGTCTACGACGCGGTCGACCTGCGGCCGGAGGCGCTCGAGGCGGCGCCGTTGAGGTTGCGCGCCTGGGCTGCGGCCCGCGGCTGGGCGGTGGCGACCACCGCCGACGGTGTCCGCATGTCCCGGGCTGATCAGCAGGTCGACGTTCGTCTCCATACGAGCGCCATCGAGGCCTTCGCCGATGCGCAGCCTCCCGGGACGGCGGACCTCCTGCTGGCTCACGCGTTCCTCGACCTCGTCGATACCCCGCGATCGCTGCCGCGTCTGATGCAACTGCTCCGTCCCGGCGGAGCCTTCTATTTCACCCTCAACTTCGACGGGGTGACCGCCTTCTTGCCGCAGGCAGATCCGGCGTTCGAAGAACGGTTGATGTCGGCCTATCACGCGACGATGGACGAACGTCGGCCACGATCCAGCGGCCGGTTCACCGGCAGGCGTCTCTTCGAGGAACTGCCGCACCTGGGAGCGACGATTCTCGACGCCGGGGCGTCGGATTGGTGGGTTCGCCCCGTCGAAGGTTCCTACCCCGGCGACGAGGCCTACTTCCTTCACTTCCTGGTCGAGACCGTCCGCCGCGCCGTGGGCGGGCGGACGGACCTCGCAACCTCCGACGTCGACGCGTGGGCTGACGGGCGCCATGCCCAGATCGACGCGGGCGAACTCATCTACATGGCCCACCAGTGGGACTTTGCGGGCGTGTGGAAGTCGAGGGAGACGTAGAGGCGGACCGCATCAGGTTTCCTGGGACCCGGCTCGTGCTCCCGCCAACGCACCTCCAAGCCACAACCCCACGGCGCCGAAGGCCACGTCGCGCACGCGAATCACGAGGGCCAACCCGAGAGCCTGTTCGACACGGTACCCGAGCGCCGTCAGCGAAAGGATCAGGCTTGCTTCAAGCGCGCCCAAACCGCCGGGCACCGGCACCAGGAACGCCAGGCGCGTGGCGGTGACCACGGCGATCAAGCGGGCGGGATCCAGCGCGAAGCCGAGGTAGGTCGTCGCCAGCCACCATTCGGCGAGCAGCGCTCCCCACGTCAGCACGGAGGCGCACACGGCAGCGACGATCCCGATCGGCCGTTGTCGCGCCATCCGGTGGGTCTCTCCCTCCGCCGTATGCACAAAACGGCGCAGGCGGTCGACCCAGGCGCGGCTCGAGGGTAACGGAAGCCGGCCAAGAATCCAGCCGCCGGGCCGTCGGCCGACAAACACGGCCGTCAGATAGGCTGCCGGCAGGATGAGCAGCCCCACGAATGCCGCAATCAAAAGCAGCCCCGTGCCCTGCGGATAGATGCGCAGTCGGATGACGACCGCTATCCCGAACGCCAGGAAGGCGAAGTTGGCCATCAATTCCAGAACGCGATCGAGAACGATGCTGGCGGTGGCCGTCGCCAGGGGAACACCGTGGCGCTTCTGCAGGAAGTAAACCTGCAGCGGTTCGCCGCCGAACTGGGTTCCCGGCGTGAAGTAGCTGATGGCAAACGCAGCCAGACGATACATCGTCAGCCATCCGTACGAAATTCGATGCCCGTCCGCTGCCAGCAGCACCCACCACCGCGCGGCGAAGGCCGCCACAACCCCAAGGTTGACGAGGGCCAACACGATGATCGGGCCAGGCCCGAGGCGGCTCAGCGTCCGGCCGACCTCGTCGAGCCGGACGCCCCTGAGGGCCAGGGCCAGCGCCGCCGGCAGCGCCAGCCACAGCAAGAGGCGCACCCACGAGATCCTCGCCGGCTTCACGCGAGCCCTCCTCTACGCTTTCCCAGCCACGCACCCTCGGGGGACCAGGCCGATAGAGGACCTGTTCCAAGGATCAACACGGCCGAGGCCAGTGCGAAGCCGGTGAGGCCGGCCGGCGTCACGCCCAGTGCGGCCATCAGGAGGCCGTTGACCAGAACGAGCAGGAAGGCCGCCGCGCGGCCGAGAAACCCGATGGCGACGGCCATCAGGGCAGCCGCCTGCACCAGCGCGGAGAGCAAGCCCCACGTCAGTGAATTCGCCACTCCCGCATTCGTCAACGTAGCCGCCCATTCCTGCACTCCGCTCAACCTGGCCACGGTCACGGGACCCCAGACGAGAAGCAGGCCGACGCGCAGGAGAGGCGGAGTCCAACGAGTCGCCGCATCGCGCAACCGCGAACGCCACAATTGATAGGCCGGTGAGGCGACGTCGATCCATCCGGCGACCACCGCCGCGTCCCGGCCGAACGACAGGAAGAACGGAACGGCGAAGATCCAGCCCGCCAGGGCAGCCAGCTCGGGCGGGATGATCGGCCACAGCGCCGCACTCACGAAGCCCATCTCGAGGCCGGCGATGGCCCGGCGCGTCATGCTAGCAGGGATTTCGCGGGCGCCTCCGCGCATACGACTCCAGAACAGTTTCCAGATGACAAAGCCGTAGCGCGCCAACCCTACTGCGATAAAGGCAAGCGGAAGATGACCGACATGGATCGCGACAGCGACCGCCAGGAGCATGCCCAGTCCGTCGAACTCCAGATCCAGGGCCTCTCCCAATGGTGTGGCGAGACCGGTTCGGCGCGCCAGGTACCCGTCGAACTGGTCGGCGATGGCCGCGCCGGTGTAGAGCAAGGCGGGGAGCCACGCCTTCGCCCCGACTAGGGGAGGAAGGAAGAGCAGGCCGGCCAGGGGCGCGATCCACAAGCCGCGCAGCAGAGTGAGATTCATCCCGGGGCCAAGTACTGGCGACACGCGGGACTCGGAAGGCCGCCGATGCAGGTAAAGCCGGGACCCGCAGAAGGCCAGGCCGTAGGCGGCCACGAGCAGACTGGCCGGCAGCCAGGCGGCCCATCGTCGCAGGGAACCTCCCGCCACAACGGCCCCCAGGGCGGCCAGCGCGGCCGCGTCGAGGGCGACCCACGCCCACAGCCGGGCCACGAGCCGACGCGGCAGGCCGACCTTGATGCCGGCCCTCGACGTGCCTCTCATCCGTCGCCTCCGCAACGGCCCGTCCTTGCCTCCATCACGCCAGAACCTCCTCCTGAGCGCGTGCCCATCGATTAGAATGCACCAACCCAGTTCCCTGCGGACGGGTTGCCAAGGAGCCGCCGATGTCTTCCAACAGCCTGACGATCCAAGACAACCGTACGGGCAAGTCCTACGACGTGCCCATCAGCGACGGGGCCATCCGCGCCCAGGACCTGCGCCAGATCCAGGTCGACGGCCAGGACTTCGGCCTGATGTCCTACGATCCGGCCTTCACCAACACCGCCTCGACCCGCAGCGCCATCACCTACATCGACGGCGACAAGGGAGTCCTCGAATACCGCGGCTACCCGATCGAACAGCTGGCCGAAAAGAGCACCTACCTGGAAGTCGCCTACCTGATCCTGTTCGGCGAGCTGCCTCGCCGCGACCAGCTGGCCGAGTGGACGCGTGAGATCATCCATCATACGTTCGTGCACGAAAACATCAAAGAGCTGATGCAGGCCTTTCGCTACGACGCCCACCCGATGGGCATGTTCATCAGCACCGTCGCCGCTCTGTCGACGTTCTACCCGGAGGCCAACCGGGTGGACGACGCCGCCAACCGCCTGTACCAGATCAAGCGCCTGATCGCCAAAGTCCCGACGATCGCGGCGTTCTCCTACCGCCACAATCGCGGCCTGCCGTATGTCTACCCCAACAACGATCTTTCCTTCGCCGGCAACTTCCTCAGCATGATGTACAAGATGTCCGAGCCGGTCTACCACGTGAATCCGATCCTCGAGCGGGCCCTGGACGTCCTGTTCATCATGCATGCCGACCATGAGCAGAACTGCAGCACCAACGCCATGCGTGCCATCGGGTCGAGCCGGGTGGATCCCTACAGCGCGCTGGCCGGCGCGGCGGCGGCCCTGTACGGCCCGCTGCACGGCGGGGCCAATGAGGCCGTGCTGCGCATGCTGGCGCAGATCGGCGACGTCCGGCACGTGCCGGAGTTCATCCAGCGCGTCAAGGCCGGCGACGGTCGCCTGATGGGATTCGGCCACCGCGTCTACAAGAACTACGATCCGCGGGCGCGTTTGATCAAGACCGTCGCCGACCAGGTCTTCGAGGTCACCGGGCGCAATCCGCTGCTCGACATTGCCCTGGAGCTGGAACGGATCGCCTTGCAGGATGAGTACTTCGTCTCGCGCAAGCTCTATCCGAACGTCGATTTCTACTCGGGGATCATCTACCAGGTGATGGGCATTCCCACCGACATGTTCCCGGTCCTGTTCGCCATCCCGCGGACCGTCGGCTGGCTGGCCCAATGGCAGGAGATGGTCGTCGACCCGGAGCAGAAGATCGCCCGGCCGCGACAGATCTACTCCGGCGTGAAGACCAGAGCCTACATCGCCATCGACCGCCGCTAGAGGCCCGGCCGGCTTTGCCCGTCCGCACACATCATCCTACGTAGACGCGGAGCTGAATGGGTTCATGGTGGGCCCCCGAGCCCACCTTGCTTTCCGAGCAGCCGGTGCTAAACTCCCAAAATACATACATGCTCGCAAGTCGGTAAATCGAGGGAGGACTGATGCGCCGAACCAAGGCCGAGGCGGCCCTGACCCGCCAGGCCATCCTGCGTTCGTCGCTCGCCGTCTTCAGCACCAAGGGCTACGCGGCCACCCGCCTGGACGACGTGGCCCGCCTGGCAGGCGTCACGCGCGGCGCCGTCTACTGGCACTTCCGGGGGAAACCTGAGCTGTACCAGGCCCTACTACAAACCTATGCCGCACGCGCCTCCCAGATCCAGGAAGAGGTCCTGCGCGAAGGGGGGCCGTGGACTACGATCGTCCAGCGATTGATGGTGCGTCTGTTCACAACCGTTGAACAGGATCGTGGGCTCCAGGCAGTCCTGGAGTTGGGTCTCTTCAAGACTGAAGAATCCTCGGAGCTCCGCTCTATTCACCGTAGGCAGCTAGACGCTGCGGAGGAAGAGCTCCGCCGGCTGGCTGAGGTGATCCGCCAGGCGGCCGCCCGCGGTGAGATCCGCCCCAACGTGTCGCCCGAGGTGGCCGCCAGGGCCTTCCTCGGCCTCCAGAACGGCGTCTTGCGCCAGTGGCTCGTCCATCCCAGATCCTTCTCCCTGGCCGAACTCGCCCCCGCCCTTGCAGAAGCGTTTCTCCACGGCGTCGCTCGCTGACGCCAGAATGCGCCTTTTACATACATTCTCGCTTGTATGTCGGGACCCACGAAGCCAACGGCGGGCCTCTCTCGCCCAGGCTGCCTCATCTCTGCGTCGGTTGGCCTCGTTGGCTGACTTGTGGTCGGAAGGCTGCGCCTATTGGCCGGTAGCGGCCTCGGTCGAGGCGACCACGACGGGATCATTGGGCACCGACCCCACGTAGCCAAGGAACCGTTCGACTTCGTCGCCTGGGACGCCCCGTAGGTTTTCGATCCACCGGTAGGACACGGCCTGGTAGAGCAGCTCCACTGTCAACGTGTATGGACCACCGGACGAGCCGCCCAGCGGCAGGTCCAGCAACACCCGATCGCCCCCATCCAGGAAGTTCTCATCGTCGCGCGCCTGCCCTCGGACGGCGATGTCCTCGTACGGCGCGCCTTTCTCGAACCCCCACGGCAGCAGCCGGTTGTCCTTCAAGTAGCCGGTCGCATGCAGCAGCCGCGTGGTGACCGCCCCTCCCGAGTCGCGCAGGATGGCTTCGTAGATCTGGACCTGCTCGGGGCTGACGATGGCCTTGTAGTGCGGTTCGAACTGAGTGGCGTCGGCATCGTTGTCGTTGCCGACGATCGACCCGCCCGGCCCGACCGCCCCCGATTCGAACAGGACGTTGCCGGCGCCGTCCTTCAACGTGATGTGCAGCCAGGCTCGGCGGGAAGGGAAGCCGGTCGGGAACTTATGCCCGGCCAGGTCCTCCACCACGACCTCGGCGTTGAAGTGCACTCCGGACAGGCTGACATTCTCGACGGTCACCTTCGCCGTCTGCTCCCTCAGCTGGGCCTCCGTCCGGGCCCGGGTATCGGCGAACTGCGACGCCGAAGCGGTGGCTCCCAGATCCGCTCCGAACGCCTCCAGCACGCGCAGCATGTAGGTGTTGCCGCCGACGAAGGTATGTTGGGCGAACGGGCTGCGCGGGTTGACGCTCGAGGAGGCGATGTTCACGCCCCCCGAGGCGGTCGGCATGTGACACTCCTGGCACGAGTCCGTCCGCCGGTAGCTGCTGTAGAACCATTCCAGGTAGGTGACCTGTTCGGGGAACTCGCCGGCCGGCTGCCCGTTGGCATCGACCGAGGGCGTGTACAACACGTGGCAGGTGGCGCACATCTCCGAGGTGGCGATGTGCAGCCCCTGGGTTGGGATCGAACCCGAGCCCGCCTGCATGATCGCCGACTGATCCTCCTCGACGGTGTATGGCCCGAAGCTCAAGCGCTGGCCGTCCGGCCGCTCGCGGTCGATCGCGTAGCCGCCGGTGTAGCTGACCGGCAGGCCGAGCCCGTCCTCTCGAATCTGATGACAGACGGCGCACGAAACGCCATCCACCGCCAAGGCGTGCAGCGGATGGGCCTCGTCGAGGAATCCGCCGTCGAGCAGAGTCACCGGGTCGTCGTGAACCGATGCCGTGAAATGCGCCATCGGGGCGTGGCAGCGGGCGCACAGCTCCTCGGTGCTTTCGCGCAGTTCGGGATGCGCCTCGACTTCGGCGCGCAGGCTGGCCTGCCAGTACGGATCGCGTGCCGAGTTGGCCATCAACGTGGAGCGCCAGGCCGTGCCCAGCGACACGTCCGTTCCGCCTTCATCCGTCAAGTTCTCGTGGCACACGGCGCACGCCCCGGACGCCAGGAAGAAGGCATTGCGGTCCGTTGGGAGCGGAGGCGCCTTTTCTTGCGCGCTGGGGCCGGCCTCAGCCGTCGGCGTCCGCGCCGGCGTGGCGGTCGGCGGAGGGGTACGCGTCGGCCGAACGGCGGCGGGCGCCGTCGGCGCCTCGGTCGAGGACGGCGCGGCGCACGATGTCAGAATCAGAAAGCCAAGAAGGGGAAGGATGCGCTCGAGCCTGGGCATAGCGGACGCCTCGCGCAGAACGGAGCTAGATGACGAACCGGCCATCGCGGTAGACCGTTTCGCCGTCCATCACGATCGTACCGCCCTGACGCATGTCGCACAACATGTCCCAGTGGATGGCACTCTCGTTCCCGCTGCCGGTGTCCGGGTACCCCGAACCCATCGCCAGGTGGATCGTGCCGCCGATCTTCTCGTCGAAGAGGATGTTGCGGGTGAAGGTGTCGATCTCGAAATTGGTCCCGATCCCAAACTCACCCAGGTAGCGGGCCCCCGGATCGGTGTTGAGCATCTCCAGCAGGTAGGCCTCGTTCCGGGCCGCCCGTGCCTCGACCACCTTCCCCTGGCGGAAAGTCAACTCGACTCCCTGCACCTCACGTCCCTCATGTACGGCGGGGAAGTCGAACTTGACCCAGCCTTCCGCCGAAGCCTCGACCGGGCCGGTGAAGACCTCCCCGTCCGGCATGTTGTGCGTTCCACTGGAAGGGATGAACGTTCGTCCGCGAACGGAGAGGTTCAGCTCGCATCGGGGTCCGCGGATCTCGACCCGGTCGTGGCCGGTCAGAGCGGCCACAAGCCGCTGGGACTCGGCCTCCTGGCCGCGCCAATAGCCGATCGGGTCGCCGTCGCCGTCCACGTGGCAGGCCCGGTAGACGAAATCCTCGAAATCCTCCAAGGCCAGCTCGGCGTCCTGCGCCAGGGCCAGCGTCGGGAACAACGTCGTCACCCACTTGAACTCACCCCGGGCGCCGCGCTCGAACTGGGACCGCAGCAAGCCCTGGATCGCCCGGCCTCGCCTCGCCGAACGTTCCTCATCCGCATGCGTCAGCTGGCGGGTGTTGGAGCCCGAGTAGATGCGGATGCGCGACTCGAACGTCTCGTACACCAGCCGATGGAATTCCGGCACGGAGTCGAGTTGAGCGTCGTTGGCCAACTTGAGGAAACTGGGATCGAAGCCGGTGCGTGTGATCATCCCGGCCGGCGAGAGAAGCAGATACGGGTGGCCGCCGGCCTGGAGGATGCGTTCGAACAAGGCCCGGACGAGGGGCAGCGCGCCGACTTCAGATTCGATCGCCACGCGATCTCCGGGTTGAATGTGCGCCGAGTACTGCACCAGGACCGTGGCCAGACGTTCCGTGCGAGGGTCAGGCATTGCCGCTCCGCTCAGCCGTCAGCAGTCAGCCGTCAGCCACCAGCTGGGTCCGGCTTGAGCTGATCGCTGACAGCTTGGAGCTGACGAGGATGGGGACAGGAAGGCGGGCGGATTCTACCATTCGCCCGCCTCCGGCTGCACCGATCAGTCGATCGGGCCGGCGACCTTGAGGAATTCATGCGAGCCGTGCGACACGCACCCCGACAGGCGGCGGAACCACACTTGGAACTGCGCGTCGCCGAACAGGCCGCGCCGGTGGTCGTCCCACGTCTTCAGGTCGACGGCTTCGATCTCGATGATCAGGTTGAAGAGGCGGCCGCTGCCGGCTGTCAACAGCCGCGGGCTCGATCCGACGCCCTGATCCATCAGCATGGCGCCGTACGTGCGCAGCAGTTCGAGCGTCTCCTCGACGCGCCATTCCAGGGCGCGGAAGCAGCTGCGAACCACGATCGCCCCCAGCCCCGACCAGCCGGGGTTGCCCTGCTCCACGGTGTGGAATTCGCGGCGACCTTCCTCGACGTACTGCTTGAACAGCTTGAACCACTCCTGATACTCGGAGGACCGCATCACCGTCGTCGTCAGCTTCCGCCAGGCGTCGTCCGAATCCAGGTGCAGCGCCGTCGTCAGATTGAACATATCGCCGGACAGGTCGGTCAGGACCTCGTAGCGTTCCCGGCCCTTGGGCCACGCCGGGACCTCGGAGGACAGCCGATTCCAATGCTCGACGGCGGCGTCGATCTTGCCGAACTTGACCTGGAATGTGTCACGAACCTGGATCATCTCTGCCTCGGCGCCCCGGTGAGGGCGATTATACGATAGCGGTCAGTGGTCACACCGTCCCGGTGTCCTTCCGGGAGTGGCCAGTGAACAGAGATTCGGGACTGGCAACTGGCAACTGGAGACTGGGAACGGCCTTCGCCGCTTGCAGCGTATCATGTGGTTGTCTCCGGCCGCGCTGCGTCCAACCAGTCGGCGCCGGTCACCTGACGGAAAGCTTCCACACCCATCCTCAGGTTCAATCCGCGGCGGCCGGCGCTGACGACGATGGTCTCCAGCGTATCGGCGGAACGATCCAGATAGGTGGGATAGTGCTTGGAGAGCAGGGCCAGCGCCGAAATCCCGCCGACCTTCAACCCCGTCAGGCGCTCCGCTTCCGCCTGGCTGGCCATCTGGATTCGCTTGAATCCCAAGGCCTCGGCGGCGCGCCGCAGGTCGAGGGTCGTGCCGGCCGGGATGAGGATCAAGAGCGGCTTTGCCCTCGGCTCCGGAGGCAGGACGACCAGCGTCTTGAAGACGTGTGCCGGCGGAATCCCTGCCTGCGCGGCGACGCCCAGGGCGTCGTGGATGGTTTCCGGGAAAGCGACAACCTCGTAGGGGATGCCCCTGTCGTCCAGCTGTCGCATGGCCAGAGTCTTGTCCGGCATAGCGCCTGCATGGTCCCGTGGATTTGGACACAAGGTACCACAACCAAGCACACGCCGGGTGGTGCTGGACGTCGAGGGCCCGTGGGATGTGAGCTGGCCCGCGCCGGGGCCTTCGCGCGTCGGCCCCTAGCCCACCGGCCCCGGAAGGGGTTCCGCCATCATGCGCCGCGCCGCTTGTCGGGCGACCTCGACGGCAAAGTTCGTCCCGCGGTCCCATGGGTACACCTGGCTCATGCTGGCCAACCACAGGCCGGGGATAGGCGTCTTCAGATCGGGGATGGCGTGCGAATGGTTGAGGGGCGGCACCGGCTGCGCGTACGGCGTCCGGAAGAGCCACGACTGGCGCACCCAGTCTGGCCGGAACTCGGGGTTGAAGCGCGTCAGCGCCGGGAGGAACCGCGCCAGCAGTTGGTCCTGAGTGAGCCGGAAGTACTCATGATCCGGATCGAGGTAGTCGCCCAGGTAAACGATGTGATCGCCCCCGAAGTGCTCGGCCGGCAGAAAGTTGGTGTGCTCGACCAACGCCAGGAAGGGAAAACCCGCCGACTTGGGCAGACTGTGCCAGTAGATCCCGCTCTCGGATAGGCGCCGTTTCAGCGCAAGGACCATCACCACCGCCCCCATGGCGCGCAGCGACAGCAACCGATCCAGATACGCCGGCGGAAGCGACGGCGTCAGGCGCGCCAGCAGCGACGGCGAGAGCGTCACCAGGCACTGATCGACGTCCAACGCCTCGCCGGGCAGCGTCAGGCGCAGGCCGGCGGGTCCCGCATCGATGCGCTGGACCGACGCCTTGAGCTTGACCTCGGCGCCTCGGCCGCGCACGACGTCGGCGAAGCGATCGAGGAAAGCCTGGAACCCGCCGACGAACGTCCCCAGCCGGGGCGTGCGCGCCTTGACGCGCGCCCAGAACCAGGCGGCGTTGACGTCGTGGTAGTGCTCGCCGAACTTGCTTTCGAGCAGCGGCTGCCACAACACTTCGTAGTTGCGGCGCCCCATCCAGCGTCGCAGCCACGCTTCGGCCGTGACGCGCTCGAACGGTTTCCAGCTCGGCGCCGCCAGCAAGGCCACCGCCGCCAGGCCGTAGCGCACCTTGTCGATCCAGCCGACTCCCGGGAAGCGCAGCAGATGCACCCCTCGCGCCAGCGTGCCCGCGCCGGGGATTCGGTCGACCCAGGGCAGCCGCGGGAACGCCGCCGACAAGGGCCCGTCCAAGATGTGGAAGCGGTCTCCGTGGTAGTAGGCGGTTGAGGGCCAGGGAAAGACGACCTGGTCGCTCCAGCCGAGCTCGTCGATCAAGCCCAGGATGGCGCGATCGCCGGCGAACCAGTGGTGATAGTAGCGCTCGACCGACCAGTTCCACCGCGGATCGCGGAAGCCAGCCGCCAACCCGCCCACCTGATCGGCGGCTTCGAGAACCGTCACCGCGTGCCCCGCCCCCGCCAGGTCGTAAGCCGCCGCCAGGCCTCCGGCCCCGCCGCCGACGATCGCCACCTTCATCGAAGAGATCCTTGAGCGGGAAGCGGGGGTTCGGAAGGGTACCCAGTTTCCAGTCGCCACTTCCCAGTCAAGAACCGGACTGGATACTGGGAACTGGGGACTGGTGGCTCCACTCGATTGACTCCCCGCCTCCTAGGGTCGGTCACGTCGGTGCCTCGGCCTTCAGCTCGGCTTGCACCTGCGTCCAGTGCAGACTCTCGCGCGTCATGTAGTAGGCGCCCAGCAGAGTGATCGGCAGCCACAGGGCGGCGTGCAGCAGCAGCGTGTATCCCGCGGCGATCTCCGGGGTGACCCGGTAGGCGACCAGCACGGCGATCCCCGGCGCATCGAACGTGCCGACGTAGCCCGGTGCCGAAGGCAGCGTCGTCGCCAGATTGACGATGCCGTTCATCAGCATCAGCGCGAAGAAGGACACATGGAACGGGAAGGCCTGCATGACGAACCAGTATTTGCCGGTCTCGAGCAGCCAGATGACGACCGAGGTGAGCAGCACCATCAGCACATCGGCCGGCGAGCGCAACGCTGCCAGGCCGGCGAGAAAACGATCGGTGATGCCGTGAGCCGAGGCCCGGGCGCGCGCCGGAACCAGGCGCTCGATGACCCAGCCGATCCACACCGCGGCGCGCCGCGGGAAGGCGGCCATGACTAGGAAGACCAGCGTCGCGCCGAGAAACGCCGCCGCGCCCAGAAGGGCGACGTCCCGGATGCTGCCGGCCAATCCGGATTCGCCCGTCAGCGCCGCCAGTTCGCGCAGATTGAGGAAGACGAACCCCAGCATGACGATGCCGTCGAAGGCGCGCTCGATCAGGATCGTCGCCAGCGAGGCCGAGACCGGCACGGCATGGCGCCGCCGCAAAACGTAGGCGCGCAGCAGCTCGCCGGCGCGGGCCGGGTAAATGTTGTTGCCCATGTAACCGATGGCCACGATGGGGAACATGCTCCGCACCGGGATGCGCTGCAGCGGCCGGAGCAAGTAGTGCCAGCGCCAGGCCCGCACCCAGACGCCGACGAAGTACACCGCCACACCGGGGATCAGCCACAGGAACTGGGCCGACCGCAACGCCTGCCAGACCTCGGCCAGCTGCAGCCGCCGCAGGGCCAGCACCAGGAGCACCAAGCTGACGACCACGCCGAGCCAGAACTGCCAGCGTTTCATCAAGGCTCCCGAGACGGCATCAGGCGGGGATCCGTCCCCGCCCGCGTCGATTATGCCATAGCTCGGTTCGGCCTACTCTTCAACCAAACCCTGACGGGGACTTGAAGCGAAGCACGCAGTCGAAGTGGCCATCGGGCCAGAGCATCCGGCCCTCGCCCGATGGCCACTCCTACCGCGCACGTTGCCGCACGTCCCCGGCAGGGCCATGATTCGTGGTCGACCATGTGCGACAGACAAACGAAACGGGCGCGGCGAAACCTCGCCGCGCCCGTTGCTCCGAGTCTCAACGCTCACGCCACCGCGACGTTAGCCGGCAGCATCCCCGTCAGGATTCGCTCGAGGGCCATCGTGTGACTGCACACGCCACGGCTCAGGAAGAAATCGCAGTCGCAGCGCCACTGCGCCTCGCGATACTCGACCGTGTGCGGGTTGTTGTCGCCGTCGAAGGTCGCTCGGAACGACTCCACATGGATCCGGTTGCGCTCTTCGGCGTACCGCTTGGCCTTCTCGATCTTCCCGATCATTCCGTAGTCCATGGGCTCTCCTTGGGGGCGGGATGCAAACAAAAAGGCACGCAAGCGCGAACGCTCCGTGCCTTCAGGGGATTCGTCCCTGTCGTGAAACCACGCTCATAGGCGGCTCAACCTCCCTGATGAGCTAGGCTGAGTATACGGCTCCCTACCCGAACGTGTCAATGACGGGCAACCTACGGTTGCCCGTCGAAGCGCCCTACCCGCCGATATAGGACATCTCGACCTTGGGCAGCCCGACGGTAGCCGCCGTCCGCAGGTCCGAGTAGCGGTCGGTGCGCCCCTGCCAGATCTCTGTCAGCCGCTCCAGGATGGCCTCGTCGCTGGCTCCGCCCCGAACCAGGGCGCGCAGGTCGTGGCCGTGGGTGGCGAACAGGCAGGTGTACAGGAAGCCGTCGGCCGAGAGGCGTGCCCGCGTGCAGCCGCGGCAGAACGGCTGCGTCACCGAGGCGATGACTCCGATCTCGCCGGCGCCGTCGCGGTAGCGGAAGCGGTTGGCGACTTCGCCCGGGTAGTTCGGCGCCACGGCCTCGATCGGGTAGGCGGCGCCGATGCGCGCCAGGATCTCGGCGGCAGGCACGACGTCGTCCATCCGCCAGCCGTTGCTATGGCCGACGTCCATGTATTCGATAAAGCGCACCACGATCCCGGTGCCGCGGAAGTGCTCCGCCATCGGCAGCAGGCTGTCTTCGTTCACGCCGCGCTTGACGACCATGTTGACCTTGATCGGCGCCAGGCCGACCTCCTGCGCCGCCTGAATGCCGTCCAGGACGCGGGCAACGGGGAAATCCACGTCGTTCATCGCCCCGAAGACACGGTCGTCGAGCGAGTCGAGACTGACGGTCACCCGCCCCAGTCCGGCCTCGCGCAAGCGTGCCGCCTTCTCGCGCAGCAGGGAGCCGTTGGTCGTCAGTGTCAGGTCGAGGCCGGGGATGTCGTTCAACAGGGCAACCAGGCGCTCGAGATCGCGTCGCACGAGCGGCTCGCCCCCGGTCAGGCGAACCTTGGCCACGCCCAGTTGGTGGAAGACCTTCGCCAGCCTGGCGATTTCCTCGAACGTCAGCAAGGCCTCACGCTCGAGGAACTGGTAGTCGCGGCCGAAGATCTCCTTCGGCATGCAGTAGACGCAACGGAAGTTGCAGCGGTCCGTCACCGAAACGCGCAAATCCCGCAGCGGCCGCTGCAGGCGATCGATCGGCTGGGAAGGAACCATCGTGGTCTGGCTCACCGCTGTGTCATCGTAACATAGCGGTGCCAAGCGCTCAAGGGCCGGTGGCCCTCACCCCTCACCCCTCTCCCGCTAAGCGGGAGAGGGGTGAGGGCGACATGAGGCGCCAGCCCGATGTCAGCCCATCGTCGCCGGGCGCCTGCCGACCGGACGGTATAATCCTGCTCGAGGAACGGAGGCTTTCGATGGGCGACAACCCCAAGCGTGCCCTGGTGCCAAGAACCGGCGGATTCTTCCAGGAAATCGGGATGAATCTCAAATTGCTGGTGCGCCTGATTCGGGACCGGCGCGTCAACCCGCTGCTCAAGCTTCTGCCCATTGGCTCCCTCCTCTACCTGGTCGTCCCCGACCTGGCGCCGGGCCCGATCGACGACGCCGCCGTCATCTGGTTGGGCAGCGTCCTGTTCGTCGAGCTCTGCCCGGCCGACGTCGTCCAGGAGCATCGCGACGCGCTCCGTGCCGTCGTGGACGGAGAATGGCGCGAGATCAAGGACGGCACCGAGCCGCCCCCGCCGCAGGTCAAGGACCGCACGTAGGCAGTCGAGGGGCGGCCTCCCCTCGTACCCCAACTGGCAAGGGTGGGTGCTTCACCCCCCACCCATACCCTCCCCCGGATCGGACAAATCTCGCACCGACGTCACCAATCCGCGGGAGGGGTGGTTTCTCAAGGAAAGGGTGGGGGCCCAAGGCCCCCACCCTTTCCTTGAATCCTTATCCCCTCTCCGCCTCGCTGCTCGCGGCGTCAGGAGGCTGACTGCGGAGAGGGGTTAGGGGGTGAGGCAGGAAGGCTCACTGCGAGTTGCTCAGGGCGATCCCAGGTCGTTCCTCGCCACGACAATCGGGACCGGCGTGCGCTCGACCGTCCCCGAAAGGTCATACGGCAGCGCGCCGGTGATGCGTACCGGGACCATCTCGCCGATCGGGATCTCTCCCTCCACGATCACCAGCCCGTCGATCTCGGGAGCGTCGCGGTAGGAACGCCCCAGCGACAGGCCGTCGCCGTGACCTTCGATCAGCACCGGCAGAGTCCGTCCGACGAAGGCCTGGTTGCGTTCGAGGGAAATCCGCTGCTGTAGCGCCATCAGTCGTCGGCGGCGTTCGTCCTTCACTTCCGGCGGAATTGGATCGCCGAGATGCTCGCTGGTCGTCCCCGGCTCGAAGGAGAAGGTGAAGACGCCGACTCGATCGAAGCGAATCTCTTCGACGAACTGCAGCAGCGTCTCGAATTCCTCCTCCGTTTCGCCGGGGTAGCCGACGATGAAGGTCGTCCGCAGCGCCAGGTCCGGCATGGCCGAACGCATGCGCGCCAGGGTCGTGTGGACCCACTCGACGTTCGCCGGGCGGCGCATGCGACGCAGCACGGCAGGGTGCGCATGCTGCAGCGGCATGTCGAGGTAGGGGACGATCTGCTTCTGCGCCGCCATGACCTCGATCAGCCTCTCGGTGACGGCGCCGGGGTAGGCATACAGCAGGCGAATCCAATCCAGATCCGGCACCGTCCGGGCGATCTGCTCGAGCAGACTTGCCAGGCCGTCGCGCCAGCCCAAGTCGTGGCCGTAGTCCGTGGTGTCTTGGGCGATCAGCACGAGCTCGCGAACCCCGTGCGCCTGAAGGCGGGCCGCCTCCGCGACGACGGCCTCCGGCGGCCGGCTGACGGCGGTGCCCTTGATCAGAGGGATCGAACAGAAGGCGCACGGACGGCGGCAGCCGTCGGCGATCTTGAGGTAGGCGCTGGCTCCCTGCGCCGCCGAGCGGTCGACGCCGGCGTCGTCCCGGCCGACGGTCGCCGGCTCGGGCAACGCGTAGCGCTCCGGCGGCAGGCCCCCCTGACGCAGACGGTGTACCAGCGACACGACCTCACGCCACTGACGCGTACCCAGCAATCCGTCCACCCCGGGGACCTGGCGCAAGACCTCGGCTCCCTGGCGCTCCGTCAGGCAGCCGGCGGCGACCAGGAGTTGGCCGGGGCGTTTGCGCCCGGCCAGCTCTCGCAGCACGGCGAACGATTCCTCTCGTGCCGGCGCGATGAAGCCGCACGTGTTGACCACCAGGACGTCGGCCTCCTCGGCCGATTCGCTGGCGCGGTAGCCGGCGCGCCCCAGCAACTGCATCATCGAGGCCGAGTCGACGGTGTTCTTGGCGCATCCCAACGAGACCAGATGAACGCGCGGGGCCGTCATGGCACGCCTGCCGGGGCCGATGTGGCGGTGGGGGCGACGGTAGGCGAGGGGACGGCGGTGCCCGTGCCGGTGGGCGAGACGGTCGGTGTCGGCGTCAACACGGCCACCGCCGTCCACAATCGTGTGACGACCTCATCCAATCCGCCCATCAAGCCCTGGTCCTCACCGTTCCACGTGATCCGCACCCCGGCTCCGTTCCCGGTGGAAACCTCCAGCACGCGATCGGCGGTGTAGTCCAGAACGTCACCCGGCGCGATGCGGCCCTGGAATTGCAGCCGGCCGTCGATCAGGACGCGGATCCAGGCACGCTGTTCAGCGATCAGACGCAGCACGACACGGCCGGAGGGCAGAGGCAGGGGCGGGAGCGTGGGCGTCGCGGGCGTTGCTTCCGGCGAAGCCGGGGTGCCCCCGAACGTCGGGAGCGGCGCCTGGGTGGCGGCCGGCGTCGGTGAGCCGGTGGGCGTCGGGATGAGGAACGCCGATTCCTCGGCCTGCTCCGTGCGTTGGCGCAGTGAGGCCATCAACCGCCCTCCACCCCACACCAACAACGCCAGCGTTCCGATGGAAATGACCGCGGCCACCAGCAAGTCCGCCGAGAACCACCGAGGCCGAAGGGACCTCGGCTTGGCAGCCGGGGTGCGCGGCCGCGTCGGCGCGGGGCCCGTCGGCGCGACCTGCGCCCGCGGGGAGGCTCGTTTCGGCGCACTCGACTCGGCATACGACCGCAGGAGCTCGTCCGTCGGCAGGCCAAGGTAGTCGGCGTAGTTCTTGAGGAAGCCGCGCGCCTGGACCGGTGACGGCAGCGCGCCGGGGTCGTCCTCTTCCAGAGCTTGAAGGTAGTAGTTGCGGATGCGGGTGACCCGCTCCGCTTCCTCCAGCGTCAGCCCAAGTTGCTCGCGGCGCTGGCGCAGGCGTGCGCCGATGGATTCCATCGAGGCGGCCGTCTGCATCCGCCCGAAGGGAGACTAGGCCTCGTCCTCGTCCGGCCCGGAGGCCGTCTCGGATTCGAGGTCGGCCTCTGGTTCCTCTTCCGTCTCCGCTTCCGCTTCCAACTCTGCGCGGAGTTCGGAGAAGGCTTCCGCCTCCTCGGCCACCTCGACCTGGTAGGCCGACTCGGGCGGCTCGCCTTCGCGGTGGACGACGATGTTGACTTCGGGGATCAGGTCGACCGTCAGGCGGATGCGGGCCTTGTGGACGCCCAGTGTCTTGAGCGGCTGACTGTCGATCTGCCGCTTGTCGACCTTGACGCCGGTCTCGCGCTCGACGGCCTCGGCCAGCATGGCCGTGGTGATCGAGCCGTAGAGTTTGCCGGTCTCGCCTGCCTTGGCGGGAAAGGTCAGGTTCAGCCCGTTCAACCGCTCGGCCACGGCGCCCATTTCCTGATTCAGCCGGGTCCGCAGTTCCGTCGCGGTCGTGCGGATGCGGTCGGCCTGCTTGAGGGCCCCGGGTGTGGCCAGGACGGCCAGGCCCTGTGGCAGCAGGAAGTTGCGGCCATAGCCGTCGGCAACCTTCTTCACGTCTCCGGCGCGGCCCAGTTTGTAGACGTCTTTGAGGAGCAAGACACGCATGGGGATCAAGCCCTTTCGTTCAACAAAGTGGCGCCGGTCGGCGCCCCGCGGGCGAAGGGTACAACGCCCGAGTGCGGGCATTCTACCAGCCTGGGGCGAGAGAGTCAAACCATCCCCCTGCCGCGGTATCTGACCTCACCCCCCGTCCCCCTCTCCGCCTATAGGCGGCAAGACCGGCAGACGTGTTTGGC
>DATIFK010000206.1:0-2137 GCA_035455265.1 Anaerolineales bacterium | reverse complement strand
CGTTGTCGGCGGCATCGATGAACGCGCCGCCGTGCACAACCGCTTGCGCTTGAATCGGGGGTTGCTGGCGCGGGCCGATCGCAACCTTCTCTACGTCGACGAGGCCAACTTGCTCGGCGACGAGATCGTCGACGCCATCCTCGACGCTGCCGCCCAAGGGATCTATTCCGTCCATCGCGGCGCTCTGGCGGCAACCTATCGGGCGCGGTTCGCGCTGATCGGATCGATGAATCCGGAGGAAGGCAGCTTGCGGCCGCAAATCCTCGATCGCTTCGGGCTGCGCGTGATCGTGCGCGGCCTCGAGGACCCGCAGGATCGGCTGGAAGCCTATCGCAGGTCGGTCGCTTTCCGGAACAGCCCGCGCCAGATGATCACCCATTACACGGAGGAGACGGCCCTGGCGAGCGAAGAACTGGTTCAGGCGCGGCAGATCGTCGCCACGGTTCGACTCTCTCCGGAAGCCGAGGCGATCGGCCTGGCACTCGTCCGTCAGTTGGGGATCGATTCGCTGAGGGCGGAGATCACTCTCTTCGAGGCGGCGCGGGCCTATGCCGCCGCGGACGGGAGGGCCGAGGCCACGCCAGACGACGTGCGGCTGGTGGCGCCGATGGCCCTGCGCCTGCGCCGTTCCCAGTTCATCCGGGATTACTTCCGGAGCCAGGAAAAAGAAGAGGCCGAGCTGCGCCGCTGGTTGCAGCCGTCGCGCCGGGCCCGCCCTGAGCGGAGCCGAAGGGCCAGCCCTGAGCGGAGCCGAAGGGCGGGCGGCAGTACCCCAAACGCAAAGCGGGCCGGCCGAAGGGCCGACCCGCTGAAACGGCGTCGTCGCTGACTACTTGCGCATGTGCTCGTCGATGTACCGGACGGCCTCACCGACGGACGTGATCTTCTGAGCGTCTTCGTCGGAGATTTCCCCGCCGAACTTCTCCTCAAAGGCCATGATCAGTTCCACCAGGTCCAGAGAATCGGCCTCGAGGTCCTCCCGGAAGCGCGCTTCCGTGGTGACCTTGGATGCGTCGACACCGAGCAACTCCGTGATGATCCCTTTCACTTGGTCAAACGTGTCGGACATGGATGGCCTCCTCCGTCCTGGAGCCTCGAGTGACCGTATTGTAACAGGTCTCTCGAGTGGTCGGATTGTTTGACACCCCCTACCCCCGCTGGTAAGATGGCGCCCGGTGGGTAGGAACACCATCGGATGCCCAAAGTTACGCAGGTCTCGCGGCGCAAAGCCGACCATATTCGCATCAACCTCGAAGAGGACGTTCAGTCCGGCTTGACCTCCGGGCTCGAGCGCCTGGACTTCGAACACAACGCCCTGCCCGAGCTGGACCTCGGCGAGGTGGATACGGCGGTCGACTTCCTGAACCGGCGGCTTCGAGCGCCGATTCTGATCTCGTCCATGACCGGCGGCACCCAGGCCGCCGGTCGCATTAACCGGGCCCTGGCGGAGGCCGCCCAGGCGCGGGGAGTGGCCATGGGCCTGGGCTCGATGCGCGCCGCCATCGAGGACCCGGGCGTGGCTGCCACCTTCCAGATCCGTTCCGTGGCCCCCGATATCCTGCTCTTCGCCAACCTGGGCGCCGTCCAATTGAACTACAGCTACGGGGTGGAGGAATGCCGCCGCGCCGTGGACCTCGTCCAGGCCGACGCTCTCGTCCTGCACCTCAATCCGCTGCAGGAGGCCCTCCAGCCGGAAGGCGACGTACGCTTCGGCGGCTTGCTGCGCCGCATCGAGGACGTGTGCCGCCGCCTGGAGGTGCCGGTTGTAGCCAAAGAGGTCGGTTGGGGCATTTCCGGCGACGTTGCCGCCCGCCTGCAAAGGGCCGGGGTCAAGGTCATCGACGTGGCCGGCGCCGGCGGGACGTCCTGGTCGCAAGTCGAGATGCACCGCCATCCGGATGCGGCCGGCGCGCGTTTGGCAGGGTCTTTCCTGCGCTGGGGTATCCCGACCGCCGAATGCATCCGGCAGGTGCGCGCCCGCTTGCCCCGGATCCCTCTGATCGCCTCGGGGGGCTTGCGCGACGGGCTCGACATCGCCAAGTGCGTCGCCCTGGGAGCCGACCTGGGGGGTATGGCCGGACCCTTCCTCAAGGCGGCGGCGGAGTCGTCGGAAGCCGTGGCGGCCTTGATCGATCTG
>DATIFK010000205.1:0-11069 GCA_035455265.1 Anaerolineales bacterium | reverse complement strand
CGAGTCGAACGGGCGATACTGCCCCATCCCCTTCATCTGGCACCACTTCGTGATCGCCGCCGTCAGCGTCGTCTTCCCGTGGTCGATGTGCCCCATCGTCCCCACATTCATGTGCGGCTTCGTCCGCTCATACTTCTGCTTCGACATGCCGTCCATCTCCTTCGCGCCAGAGCGCGTCTTCTTCGGCGGCGCCTGAGCCCTCAATGGGATTTGAACCCATGACCCCACCCTTACCAAGGGTGTGCTCTACCGCCTGAGCTATGAGGGCGGTTTAGCTACCAGCTGCCAGCCTCCAGCTCCCTGCGCTCAGCTGGCGGCTGGGAGCTGGTGGCTGGTCTTGGTGGGCGGTGAAGGATTCGAACCTCCGAAGGCGTCCGCCAGCTGATTTACAGTCAGCCCCCTTTGGCCACTTGGGTAACCGCCCAGGCCCCATGTCGCCGGCCCGCGACCGTCCCCGCACGCCGATAAGTGCTCGGCCTCGGACACGCTCGCAGACCTACGACGGTCTTCGATCCCACCCCAACGCCCTCCTCAGTGCGGACCGTGGTTGGCGTTGGGGCCACCCCCTGGGGCCAAGCCGACGATGGGAATCGAACCCATAACCTACCGCTTACAAGGCGGTTGCTCTTCCGTTGAGCTACGTCGGCATACGTCAAAAACGCGCCCCAACCCCCGGCGCGACGGTCCAGCCGAACCGCCATGGTATCAGGATTCCCCAGGAGCGTCAATGAGCGCTCCCCGAGGTCCGCTGCAACCAGGCCGCATACAGCGCCACCGACCCGGCGACCGCCGCATTCAGCGATCCGACCCGCCCCCGCATCGGCAGCCGCGCCAGCACGTCGCAGGACTCGCGCACCAGGCGGCGCAGGCCCGACCCTTCGCTTCCGACAACCAGCCCCAAGGGGCGACGCAGGTCCACCTGGTCCAGCCGCTCAGCCTGCGGCGCCATGTCCAGCCCGACCATCCAGGCCCCTTGTTCCTTCAACGTGCTCATCGCCCGGGCCAGATTCTCCCGCCCCACCAGCAGATGCTCGCTCGCACCGGAGGAAGCCCGCACCACCGCCGGCGTCACTCCCACACTTTGCCGGTACGGCAGGATCACCCCGTGTACGCCCACCGCCTCGGCCGTGCGCAGCAAGGTCCCCAGGTTCTGGGGATCCTGCACAGCGTCGAGCAACAGCACCAGCGCCGGCTCGCCGCTGGCCCCGACTCGCTCGAGGATCTCGGCCAGATCGCTGTAAGGATAGGGCTCGACCTCGGCCGACACCGCATGGGACCGGCCATCCTCGGTCAGGCGCGCCCTGGCGACTCGCTCCACCGGGATCCCCGCCGCCGCCGCCCGTTCGACGAGCTCGACCCCCGAGCCGCGCAGCTCGGCCCCCTCGGCGACGAACAGCCGGAGACAACGCCGTCGCCCGGCGCGCAGCACTTCGAGGATGGCATTCCGCCCTACGATCGTCTCGACTGGCTCTGGGATTGGCATTTCAGACGAGGACTCCGGCCCTCGGCCGTCCGCCGCCCGCGGTCGCGGTCAGCTCTCAGCCGATCGACCAGCGCGTGCCGTCCTTGCCGTCCTCGAGCGCGATCCCTTGCTCGGCCAGGCGGTCGCGGATGCGGTCGGCTAGCTCCCACTGGCGCGCCTGGCGCAGGTCTTTGCGAATCTCGATCAGCAGGTCCACCAACGGGCCGACCTGGTTATCGTCCAGGCGGCGGGCCTCCAAGCGTAGGCCCAGAATCCCGGCCAGCTTCCGCAGCTCGTCCTGCGCCGGCTGCAGCGCGGCCGTCGACGCTCCCTGGTCCCTCGCCTGGTTGACCGCCCGCACCAATTCGAAGATGTGACTCAGCCCACCGGCGGTGTTGAAGTCGTCGTCCATGGCGCTCTCGAAGCCGCGGCGAGCGGCCGCCGCCTGCTCCGCCAGGCCCGGCACCTCGCCGCCCGCCGGCGCGCCCGGTTTGAGCGCGCCGCGCAGCCGCTCGAGGGCGCGTTCCGCTTGTGCGACGACGTCGTCGGTGTACGTCAGAGGATTGCGGTATCCCGAATTCAACACCAGGAGCCGGAAGGCATCGGCCTCGTGGTGACGCAGGAAGTCCTCCACGGTCACCAGATTGCCGAGCGACTTCGACATCTTCTCGCCCCCCAGCTGGAGCATGCCGTTGTGGACCCAGTAACGCGCGAACGGTTTGCCCGTCACCGTCTCCGTTTGGGCGATCTCGTTCTCGTGGTGCGGAAAGACCAGATCGTTGCCGCCGCCATGGATGTCGATCTGCTCGCCCAGGTAGCGCAGGTTCATCGCCGAACACTCGATGTGCCAGCCCGGCCGGCCCGGACCCCACGGGCTGGGCCACTGCGGCTCCCCTTCTTTCGCCGCCTTCCACAACGCGAAGTCGGCCGGATCCTCCTTGCGCTCATCCACCGCCAGGCGGGTGCCGGCGCGCATGTCTTCCAGCTTGCGGCCCGACAGGCGCCCGTAGTCCGGATCGCGCGCCACGCGGAAGTAGACGTCCCCGTCCACGGCATAGGCGGCGCCTTTGGCGATCAACCCCTCGATCATACTGAGGATGGCAGGCATCTCCAGCGAAGCCTGCGGCCGGACGGACGGGATCAGGATGTTGAGCCTCTGCAGCAGCTCCTCGTACTCCAGGCGGTGGCGCGTCGCCAGTTGATCCGGCGGCTCCCCCAGCTCGCGCGCCCGCTGGATGATCTTGTCCTCGACATCGGTGTAGTTCATTACGTGGATCACGCGGTAGCCGCGGTATTCCAGATAGCGGTGGATGACGTCGAACACGACCGACGACATGGCGTGGCCGACGTGGGCCTTGGCGTAGACCGTCGGCCCGCAGACGTACATGCGTACCTGGCCGGGCTCGAGCGTCTCCAGCGTTTCCTTGCGCCGCGTCAGCGTGTTGTAGATCTGCAGGGTCATCCGTCGGCGCTCCTGGAGCTGATGTCGGGCCGGGCGAAAATCATCCGGCCGGCGGCCGTCTGGAGCACCTTGGTGACCACCACCGGCAGGGTCCGCTCCAGGTAGGACTTGCCGTCCTCGACCACCACCATCGTCCCGTCGTCCAGGTAGCCGACCCCCTGGCCCGGCTCCTTGCCTTCCTGGATCACGTGCACGTCGAAGGTCTCGCCTGGAATGAAGATGACCTTCACGGCGTTGGCCAGCTCGTTGATGTTCAGCACGCTGACGCCTTGCAGCTCGGCGACGCGGTTGAGGTTGTAGTCGTTGGTCAGGATCCGGCTGCGCAGCTGCTTGGCCAGAATGACCAGCTTGTCATCGACGTCGCGCACGCCCTCGACGTCGAGGTCGGCCACCCGGAAGGTCAAGCCCGAGTCCTTCTGCAGCCGGTTGAGGATGTCCAGGCCGCGGCGCCCGCGCTGGCGACGCAGGCCGTCGGGCGAGTCGGCGATGTGCTGGAGTTCATTGAGCACGAAGGCCGGCACGAGCATGTCGCCGGGGATGAATCCCGTGCGGGCGATGTCGGCGATGCGACCGTCGATGATGACGCTGGTGTCGAGCAGCACGGAGCGGGCCGGTTCGCCGGGGGCCGTCGCCCCATCCGCCGGCGCGATGCGGTGCCGCACCATGCCCAGGATGTCGTTCTGGCGCAGCACGAACAAAGCCGCGCCCAGGTAGCCGAAGAGCACCGCTACCAGGAACGGCAGCACCGTTCCGAACGGCGCCGGCAGCAGCGAGATGGGATACGAGACCAGCGCCGCCACGATCAGGCCGACGATCAGGCCGAGCACGGCCGACACAATGGTCTGGACGGAGATCTGGCGCACCAGCCCGCGCAAGGCCCGGATCGGGCGCGTCGTCAGGAAGGGCGTCACCACCAGGCCCATCAGCGCCCCGACCATGGCGAAAACGCTGGCCCAAATCTCCGACGGGCTGTCGGCCAACCGGCTGAGGTAGACCCCCAGGTAGATGCCGCCGACGGCCATGACGACCATGCCGAGCAAGCGAACGAAGAACTCGACGCTCATGATGCCCTTCTCCCGGAACGCGAAACGGGGTGCGCGCCTGGCTTCGGCGCTCACCCCGTGGAGAGCGGCATCCATCGATTCGTGCACGCGGCCGCTGTGCAGCCGGGCCGCGCCTCTTGGATGGAATGAAACCAGGTGCCGGAGGCGAGAATAAAGGGATGACGCCGGTCCAGCGCCCCTATGATAGCACGATTCAGTCGCCGCCATCCGCCGCCCGCCGCCCGGCGTCCGCCGCCCGAGGTAGCCGCAGGTCTTCGTACCAGCAGCAGGTCTTCGTAGCCGCAGGCTTCAGCCTGCGGTCCTTTAGCCTACGGTCCGGGCCGAGCGCTCCCGCGCACCATCTCGCTTCATCGGGATGGTAGGGGCACGCCACACCTGTCCTTGCGGGCGGTGCAAGGGTGGCGTGCCCCTACACCAATGGCGAAGTCTTCTCCCCTCGCGTATCTCCCCCAAGGACATCCAGAGGTTTCCGCCGCAACGACCCACAGCCCGCCCACTCGGGGACTCGTTCCTCATAGAAACGCAGCGGCCCGGGCGTTGCCGCCCGGGCCGCTGCCTCAACTCACTGCCATCCCAAGCCTAGGGCAGGTTGCCCACGATGTCGAACGTTTGCAGAATGTGATCGGCCGCGTCGAGATCGGCCTGGCTGGCAATCTGGATCTCGACGAAGATCAGGACGTTCGTGCCCTCCTGAACCGGAACCGCCGCCAGGATCATGTAGTCCGTGCTTCCGCCGCAGTTGGTGTAGTAGTCGAAGGCGCCGCGGTAGTATCCATCATTGTAGTCGTAACGGTTGTCGAGAGTGCAATCCCGCAAGAAAGCGGCCGACCGAGTCTGCTGGAGCAATTGGAGATGGCCGCCCACCTTGTCCTTGTGGCCTGTGACCCGGAAGATCACGCCCGGCGTTCCCCACGACTGGTTGAAATCCGTCAGGTTCGGTGAGGCGAAGATAGAAGCAAAGACGGCGTTGCTTATCGTCTCCGGGGCTCCATTCACATCGCTCCAGGACGACGGCACTTCCATCTGGATCGAGCCATACTGGTCCTGCACAGCGACGTAGTCCGTGTAGGCCTGGCCGCCGCTCTGCGTCTCGTTGCCCACGTCGTTCGAGAACGAGAACGCCGTCTCCAGCGGCCGGCCGTTCAGCTGGCCGTCGAGCACCTCGCTGGTGGCAAAGCGCAGCACTTCGATGCCCAGCGTGTCGGTCGGCTTGTGGCTGCGCAGGACGTCGCAGTAGTCCGCCATCGTCCCGTCCGTCCCGACCACCAGGCCTTCCATCTTGGTGATGATGTCGCCGCCCTGGACCCCGGCCTCATCCGCCGGCGAGCCGGAGGTGACCGCCGAGACCCACACGCCGACGATCGAGCCGTCCTCGCTGGCGACGACCTCGCCGTTGACGCCGATCGAATCGACGTTGTTGCCCTTTTCGAGCTGCTCGATGACCGGCACGGCCTCATCGCGCGAAATCGCCCAGGCCTGGCGCGTCTCGGCGGCGCCGGCGTAGTGGATGCCGACCACCTTGCCGTCCGCCGTGATCACCGGCCCGCCCGAGTTGCCGGGGTTGGTGTCGGCGGTGTGCTCGATGACGTAGTCGTCGGAGGCCCAGCGCGTTTCACCGTCGGCGCGGGCCTTGGCGACGATGCCCTCCAGCAGCGTGTACTCGGGGTCGCCCAGCGGGAAGCCGGCGACGTAGATCGGCAGTCCGGTGGTGATCTCACCGTTGTACCAGTCGAGGTACGGATAGCCGTCGCCCTCGATGTCGATGACGGCCAGATCCGAGCACTCCGAGACGCCCAGGATGGTGGCGTTGTGAGGCTCCGGATCGCCGCCGATGAACACCTTCAACAAGGCCGAGCCGGCGACGACGTGGTTGTTCGTCACCGCGATTCCGGAAGGATCGATGATGAAGCCCGACCCACGGCCGGCGGCGTTGGTGACCGTGCCGACTTGCGGGTCGACGAACGTGCCTTCGGCTTCGATCTGAATCGTCGCCGACTGGACGTCCTCCAACGTGGACACGGCACCGCTGCGGCCCTGCGTCTCTCCGGTGGGCTTGGACTCGCTGGTGGGCGAGGCGCCCCCGCCGCCGCTCGGCCCGCAGGCCAGCGCCGCGATCACCGTCACCGTGACCGCCAGCAAGATCCCATGCTTCGATGCCTTCTGCGTTGTCATCAAGAATCCTCCCCAGGCCTGAATCCAGGCGTTGTGGGTCGAGTATAGGGGCGAATGCGGCGGGCGGCAAGGTCGTACTTCCCTCCCATGCGACCCGGGCCGCCGCCGGCGGCGCGATACAATCGGCCCGGTTTCCTCCCATGCACATCCTGGTGACCAACGACGACGGCGTGTCGGCCCCCGGCCTGAACGCCCTGGCGCACGCCCTGGAACGCGTCGGCCGCGTGACCGTGCTGGCGCCCGACCGCAACTGGTCGGCTTCCGGCCACGTCAAGACCATGCACCGCCCGCTGCGGGTCTGGGAAACGACCCTGGCGGACGGATTCCCCGCTCTGGCCACCGACGGCGCCCCGTCGGATTGCGTGGCGCTGGCCCTGCTGGGGATGATCGATACGCCCGTCGATCTGGTCGTCTCCGGCATCAACCCCCACGCCAACCTCGGCCACGACGTCACCTACAGCGGGACGGTCACGGCCGCCATGGAAGCGGTGATCGCCGGGGTTTCGGGCCTGGCGGTCTCGCTCGACTCCCCGGAAGACCACGAGGGCCCGCTCGACTTCGGCCCGGCGGCCGAGGTGGCGGCGCGCCTCGCCGCCGCGGTGGCGGCGGACGCCCTGCCGAAGGGCGTTCTGCTCAACATCAACGTGCCCTATGGGCCGATCGAGGCGATGCGCGGCATCAGCGTCACGCGCCAGGGACTGCGCGTCTATCGTGACGAGCTCGTCCGGCGGGACGATCCGCGGGGGCGGCCGTACTACTGGATCGGCGGCCAGGCACCGACCGGCGTCGCCGATGAGGGCACCGATGTCGGGGCGCTGGCCGCCGGGTTTGTTTCGATCACGCCGCTGCAGCTCGATCTCACGGCGCGCGAACAGCTGTCAGCCATCAGCCAGCAGCTTTCCACCCTCCGCCTTCAGCCGTAACGACGCCGGAGCGCAGGCTGAAGCCTGCGGCTACCTCGGACGGCGGAGCACGCCCGGCTCACGTTGTGGACTTGTTTGCGGTTGACTGACGACTGACCACTAACAACTGACAACTTATACAGGTTCGACGGCCACCGCCGCGACTTTGTACTCCGGAATCTTCGCCACCGGGTCGACGGCATCGATGGTGAGCAAGTTGGCCGCCGCTTCGGTATAGTGGAAGGTCATGAAGACCGTCCCCACCGGCGAGCGCCGCGTGCGTCGCGCCCGTGCCACGACGGCGCCGCGGCGGGAACGCACCCGCACCAGTTCGCCATCCCCGATCTGCAGCCTCCCGGCGTCGTCCGGGTGAATCTCGACCTCGGCCTCCGGCGCCAGGCTGTCCAGCCCCGGCGACCGGCGGCTGAGCGTGCCACCGTGCCAGTGGAACAAAATCCTACCGGTCGATAGGACCAGCGGATAATCTTCGTCCGGCAGTTCGGGTGGCGGCCGATAGGCCACCGGCGCGAACAATCCCAAGCCGCGCGTGAAGCGCTGTGCGTGCAGGATGGGCGTGCCGGGATGGTCGGGCGTCGGGCAGGGCCACTGGATCCCGCCGGATTCCAGCCGCGCGTGCGACAGGCCGGCATACGAGGGAGTCAGGCGTGCCATCTCATCAAACACATCGGATGCGCCGCGATAGCTCCAGTCGCCGCCCAGGCGCCGGCTCAGGTCGATCAGCACATCGAGGTCGGCCCGCGCGCCTTCCTTGATCTTCAGCGCCGGCCGCACCAGCTGGACGCGCCGCTCGGTGTTGGTGAACGTGCCTTGCTTCTCGGCGAAGCTCACACCGGGCAGCACGACGTCGGCGAAGGCGGCCGTTTCATTGAGGAAGATGTCCTGCACTGCCAGGAACTCGACTGCCCGCAGGGCCCGCTCGACATGGTGCAGGTTCGGATCGGAGAGCATCGGGTTCTCGCCCAGCACGAACAGCGCCCGGACGCGGCCCTCGATGGCCGCTTCCATGATCTCGGTGACCGTCAGGCCGGGCTTGGGTGACAGGCGTTCGTACGGCACGCCCCATCCCTCGGCGACTTTGCGGCGCACGTCCTCGTTGGCCACCGGCTGGTAGGCCGGGAAGACGTTCGGCAGGGCGCCCATGTCGCACGCGCCTTGCACGTTGTTCTGTCCCCGTAGGGGGTTGAGTCCCGTGCCGGGGCGGCCGACCTGACCGCACAACAAGGCCAAGTTCGAGAGGGCCTTGACGTTGTCGGTGCCGGCAGCGTGCTGGGTGATGCCCATGGCCCAGAAGATCGCCGCCGATCGGGCGCGGGCGTACAGGCGCGCTGCCTCGACGATCAGCTCCGCCGGAACCCCCGTCACCTCCGTCGTTCGGGCCGGGGACCACTCGCGCACCGAGGCCTTCCAGGCCTCGAAGCCCTCGGTTCGCTCGGCGATGAAGGAACGATTCTCGAGGCCCTCCGCCAGGATGACGTTGGCCAGCCCGTTGACCAGGGCGACGTCCGTGCCGGGACGATGGCGCAGGTGGAGATGGGCGAAGCGTGCCAGCTCGATCCGGCGCGGGTCGATCAGGATCAACCGGGCGCCGTGGCGCTCGACGGCGGCCTTCATTTGAAGTGCGATGACCGGATGAGCTTCGGTCGTGTTGCTGCCGATGACCAGCAGCACCTCGGCGTCGATGATGTCGGCGATGCTGTTGGTCATCGCCCCCGAGCCCAGCGTGGTGGCCAGACCGGCCACGCTGCTGGCGTGTCAAAGGCGGGCGCAGTGGTCGACGTTGTTGGTGCCGATGAGCCCCCGCGCCAGCTTCTGCAGCAGGTAATTCTCTTCGTTGGTGCACTTGGCCGAGGCCAGGAAGGCGACGCTGTCCGGCCCGTAACGGTCGCGGGTTTCCTTCAGGCGATCGGCGGTCGTCGCCAGGGCCGTTTCCCAGTCGACCGTCGCCAGCGGATCCTCCCGCCGGCGGCGCATCAACGGCGCGCCGAGGCGATCCGAGGCGTGGACGTAGTCGTAGCCGAAGCGGCCCTTCACGCACAGATTGCCGAAGTTGACGCGGTTGTCCCGGCGGCCGACCACGCGAAAGATGACATCGTCCCGAACGTGCAGGTCGATCTGGCAACCGACGCCGCAGTAGGGGCAGGTGGTGGGGACGACGCGTTCGGCGTGAAGCATCTCAGCTTCCTTCCTGCAGGCGCGGGCCGCCGCGTGAGCGCTGGCTGCGGCCCTGCTGGCGCGTCTGGGCGAAGACCTCCTCCGGCGCCAGCCCCTGCTCGAGCAGGTACTCGCGTTTGGCTTTGAGGGCGCCCGTCGGGCACGTCCCGACGCACTGCCCGCAGAAAACGCACGTCGTCTGCGGCATCGGCCGGTCGAAAAACGTGGCGATCGAGGTGTGGAAGCCGCGGCCGGAGAAGGTCAGCGCGAAGGTGTATTGCGCGTCCTCGGCGCACACCTGGACGCAGCGCCAGCACAGCACGCACTTGGCGTAGTCCCGGATGTACATGGGATTGTCGTCGACCATCGGCGGCTGGCGCAGTTCGGCCTGGCCGAAGCGCTCGGGTTTCGCCCCGTAGTCCGCCAGCATCGACTGAACCGCCGGGGCCTCCGACAGGTCGACCGAGGCCGCCAGCATCTCCAGGATCGTGCGGCGGGCGCGCTCGACGTTCTCGGACCGCGTGCGGATCTTGGAGCCGTCGCGCGGCACCGTGACGCAGGCCGCCTGGAGCCCCTTGGCGCCCTCCGTCTCGACGACGCACAGCCGGCACAGGCCGTTGGCCTTGGTGTGATCGGAATAGCACAGCACCGGGATGTCGATCCCGGCCGAGGCCGCGGCCTCGAGAATGGTCGAGCCCGCCGGGGCTTCGACGGCTTGCCCGTCGATCGTCAGGTGCAAGGAGTCCGTCACGACTCGGCGCTCTCCTTCCTCACCGCCCGCCCTCCTGCCCGCACCACGGCCGGCGCGGCCAGGCCCAGCCGCTCAGGGTGGGTATAGACCCGCATCGATCCCTGCCGGACGTAACCGGCCAGGGTGATATTCCAGGCTTCGGCCATTTCCACCGACATGGACGTCGGCGAATTGCGCGAGGCGATGATCGGGCAGCCCATCTGCGCCCCTTTGCGCAGCATCTCCGACGAGACGCGCCCGGTGGCGAGCAGGATGCGGCCCTTGGTCGGCACGCCGCGCAGCATGCAATCCCCCAGCAGTTTGTCGATGGTGTTGTGCCGGCCGACATCTTCGACGAGGGCCAGCAACTCTTCTCCGTCGGTCAGGCCGGCGGCGTGAACGCCGCGCGTCCGGGCGTGCAGACTGCCCGGGAAATGCAGGCGGTTGAACAGGTCGAACAGCCGCTCGGGGGCCAGGCGCAGGTCATCGCGCAGCGGCTCAATTCCCACGGAAGGGTCGGTGAAGGTCACTCCTCCGCCGCAACCGGAGGTGATGATGATCCGCCGCGGTCGGGCGATCGGCCGGGCGGTCCAGACATCGACACAGCAGCCGTTGCGGCTGACGTGAGTCAGCTCGACGTCCGCCAGGCTGTCGATCAGGCGCTCGTTCTTGAGGAATCCCACGGCCAGCGCCACCTGGTCGCGCGGCGTGCACATGATCGTCGCCAGCTCCTGTCCGTTGACGTAGATCGAGACCAGGGCCTCCTCGATCACCTCCGACCGGACCGGCGACCAATCCGCCCGGGCCAGATCCCGCCCGGCGCGGAACTCGAGCCAGTCCGTCGGCACTGCCCCGGCACCGTTGGCGCCATGTCCGGCGGCGCCCGCTTCGGTCTCAGGCTCCAGGGCCGGCTTTGCCTTCATTCGTCCATCACCCATGACCGTTCACGAACAACTCCGGCCATCGCCGCCGCGCCGAAAGCACCGCCGAGGCGGCCGTCATCCCCAGGCCGCACAGCGAGGCGTTGGTCATCGTGAACCCTACATCTTCGAGCGCCTGAACGTCGTCCGCCGTCGCCCGACCCGCATGCACTTTCTCGATCAAT
>DATIFK010000204.1:0-2046 GCA_035455265.1 Anaerolineales bacterium | reverse complement strand
CAGTCGAAGCGACCTGAACCCGGGCAGACGGGCGTCACGGGACTGCTCGACGGGGAAGCGATGTTCATCAAGCCCACCGGCTTCGACGAGGTCCATGCCCGCGGGGGTGGCCTCCACCGCTTACGGAGTGACCCAACCAAGTGGCAGCCTCTGGGTATCGGGGAACCGGCTCGCGCCCTTCCGCCGGCGGAGGACAAGAGCTAGGTTCGGGTCAGAAGTCCGATCCACTGGGGAGCCGCGCCGATGCGCGGCTCCCTTCGCGTTGGAGGCGCACAAATCCTATGGGACTCAGGATGGTGGTGTAGTAGGGGCGAAGCACGCTTCGCCCCTACGTGTCAGGCCGAGCCTCCGCAGGTTGTTCCTCATCTTTCACCATTCCATCGTCCGCTGGCGAGGTGACCGCGGGTGACTCGCGCGCTCTCAGAGCGGGCATGGACACGCATCCCAGGACGACATAGCAGGGATCGAAGCTCTCTCGCAGGACTCGTTGCTCTGCGTCGCGGCGTAGGAGTTCTTCCGTCTGCATGTTCCCATGCTAGAAGAGATCAGCCTCGGGTTCAATCCCGAGGCCGGGGGATTCCGCTGAGGCGAGAACTACGGAAGCCGCGTCAACGCGCCAGCACGAAGGTCAGGACCGCCAGCCCCGCGGTGAAACCAAGCGAGTGCGAGACAACACGCCAACCATCGTTGCCCATCGTCTGTGCCTCGGCCAGTGTCTTCTCGGCAAAGGCTTCGAGGGTCCGGGCGATGTCGGGAGCCTGGTTCGTCATGGTGTCCACCAGCCCCGGGAGCCTCAGTCGCTCGATGCGGACAAGAAACCGGTACTCCTCAGTCGACGTGGCCATGATGCCTCTCGGTGGGCGATGCGGCTGTCCGGCGGGCGATCAAGCCCCGGGCCTCAACCCGAGACGGCGATCGAGAACATCCTCCAGCAAGATCTGGCCGTCGCCTCGCTTGGCCGACGCCGGTGTGCGCGTCCGGAGGAGGCCCGAAGACCGGAGAAGCAGCTCGGCTGCCTCGCGGTCGATCGAGGCTTGATCGGGGTGGGGGCGGCGCAGTTCCTCGAGAGGAGTGGGTCGAAGCATGAGATCGCTCCAAGGTCGACTTCGTCTTGACCTTGGAGCGCTGCAAGAATCGGGCCAGCCCTTCGGCTTCGCTTACCCTTCGCCCGGCAAGGAGTTAACTCCCCTCAGGGTAAACCCGCCGCCTACCACGGAGGCACCAGGCTGGAAGCCGGCGGCTGGCACCTGGCAGCTAGTCCAGCATCGGTATCTGGATGTCGTGGGCATGGGCGAACTCCTGTGCCTCGGGGTAGCCGGCATCGGCGTGGCGAGCCACACCCAGGCCGGGATCCGTCGTTAGAACGCGTTCCAAGCGCCGATCGGCGGCTTCCGTCCCGTCGGCCACGATCACTTGGCCGGCATGGATGCTGTAGCCGATGCCGACGCCTCCGCCGTGATGGATGCTCACCCAGGTGGCTCCGCCGACGGCGTTGATCAGGGCGTTGAGCAGAGGCCAGTCGGCGATGGCATCGGACCCGTCCCGCATGCCTTCCGTTTCCCGGTTGGGGCTGGCGACGGATCCGGCGTCCAGGTGGTCGCGGCCGATAACGATCGGCGCGGACACCGTCCCGCGGCGAACCATCTCGTTGACCCGAAGGCCGGCCCGGGCGCGCTGGCCGTAGCCAAGCCAACAGATGCGAGCCGGCAATCCCTGAAAGGCGACCCTCTCTTGCGCCATGCGGATCCACCGCTTCAGGTGCGCGTCTTCCGGAAAGAGGTCGAGGATCGCCTCGTCGGTCGCCAGCAGGTCCTTCGGGTCCCCGGACAGGGCCACCCAGCGAAACGGACCTTTGCCCTCGCAGAACATGGGGCGGATGTACGCCGGGACGAAGCCCGGATAGCCGAAAGCGTTCTTCACGCCGGCGTCAAACGCCCGTTGACGCAAGTTGTTGCCGTAGTCGAAGACGATGCTGCCCTTCGCCTGGAGCGACAGCATGGCTTCCACGTGCCGCGCCATCGACTGCATGGATCGTTCAACGTACCC
>DATIFK010000203.1:0-2503 GCA_035455265.1 Anaerolineales bacterium | reverse complement strand
CCCCAGCGTGGCGCGGAACAGCAACGGGCGATCGTTGTTGCGGGTCACCACATACAGCTCGCCGTGCCGCGTCCGGATGCGCTGGATATCGCGCGCCTGGCCGGGCACGACGAATCCGCTGGCCGCCGCCTCGAGCGGCGTGAACCCTCCCCTGCCGTCCCCTCGCAGGAACACGCCGTAGCTCGCGCTCATGCGGCCGATCTCCGGCTTCACCCCGTCGAAGTTGCCGGCCAGCAGCAGGTCGAGGTGGCCGTCGCCGTCGCAATCGGCGGCGAGGATGCCGTACACCGGGGCCAGCTGCGCCGCGCGCGGCAGCGGCACGAGGGTGAAGGACCCCGCTCCGTTGTTGCGCACCAAGGCCGTGGCGAAGGTGTAGGCCTGCTTCTGTACCGCCCCAGCCAGCTGCTGGGGCGAGAACAGATCGGCCGTGGTCGCGCGGGCGTAGTCCGCGTAGGTGGGAAACCGTGTCTTGAGGAACGGAACGGCCTGGAGCAGATCGTCGCGCAACGCCAGGGGATGACTGACGCCGTTGGTGTAGGTGGACACGACCTGCTCGACGAACCCGTTGCCGTCGAAGTCCTGCACGATCATGGTCGCCGGCTCGGTGGCACTGGCGCGCAGACGGGTATTGAGCCCGAGGTTGCCCACCACGAAATCGGGGCGGCCGTCGCCCGTAAAGTCGGCCACCACGATCCGGTTCCACCAGCCGTTGCTGCGCTCGAGCCCGGGTGGGTGGAGGCGCACCAGCTTCCCGCCGCCGGCGTTGTGAAACACCGCGATCGGCATCCATTCGCCCACGACCGCGAGATCCACCCGGCCGTCGCCATCCACGTCGGTCCACACGGCATCGGTGACCATGCCGATCCGGGACAGCTCCGGCGCCGCCCGTGCGGTCACGTCCGTGAAGCGGCCGTGGCCGTCGTTCCGGAGCAGCACGCTGGGCGGATCGATGCCGTAGCGCCAGGGGACGACGCGCCCTCCCACGAACAGATCGAGGTCGCCGTCCCCGTCGAAATCAGCCGCTGCGGCACGTGCTCCGCTGATATTCATGGGTGGCAGGTGGCCGTCCGCCTTCCGGAAGTGGCCGCGGCCGTCGTTCAGGTACAGCCGGTCTTGCAGCGCGGGGGCCATGTCGGAAAACTCGTTGCCGCCGCTGACCACATAGAGGTCGCGGTCGCCGTCGCCATCGGCGTCGAAGAACACGACGCCCAGGTCTTCCGACACCCGGTCCCGCTCGAACGGCCGGGCGTCGCCTCCGAACGTGCCGCTGCGCTGCTGGATCAGCAGCTGCCCCGGCTGGTCCTTCGCTCCCCCGATGAAGGCGTCGTCCAGGCCGTCGCCGTTCACATCGGCCACCGCCATGAATGGCCCCTGGGTCGAGAGCATCCTCGGGATGAGGGGATCCCGGTCGAAATCGACGAAGGCGTTCTCGTGGTGCACGAACGGGAGCGCGACCTGGTCCGTGACGTCGGTGAACAACGGGGTGTGGGGAGTGGGGAGTGGGTGTGACGTCGGTGCGGGGAGGGCCGCGTGTGCCTCCGACTCGCGGACCGTGAGGCGTTGGTTGGCGGCGACGGCACGCAGCGTGCCGACGCGGCCGTCGGGCCACTCGACCGTCACGGAGTCGACGGTATCCGCCTCGCCAATCCCGAACGTCAGCACGTAGTCCACGCTTGACTGGAATCCGCGCGACGGCTCGAGCTCCCGGACGAACAGGTGGGGGCCGCTGCGCAGCGTCACCCTGGCGCCGACGCCGAACCGGTTGGGGCCGTCTCCCTCGAGACGGACCTGGAGATAGCGGTTCTGGTTGAGCGCCCGGGCGTTGTTACGATACACGAAGGCGTCCTGGTCGATGTTGTTCACCACCAGGTCGAGCGCCCCGTCGCCGTCGAGATCCCCGTACGCCGCGCCGTTGGAAAAGCTCGGCGTGTTCACGCCCCAGGCGGCGCTTTCCTTCGAGAAGGTCAGATCCCCGGTGTTCCGGAACGCGTAGTTCGGCAGCGGCGTCGTGCCCATGGGCTGGATCAGTCGCTGGAAATCGACCCGCTTCCCTGCCACGGCGGCCCGCATCGTCTCATCCTGCTTCAGGAACGCGAGGTAGTCCTGCGACGTCAGGTCCCGGGCGATGCCGTTCGTTACGTAGATGTCCTGGAGGCCGTCGAGATCGAAATCCGCGATGAGCGCGCTCCAGCTCCAGTCGGTGCGCGCCACGCCGGCCAGCTGCCCGACCTCGCTGAACGTGTCGTTGCCGTTGTTGCGTTGCAGCGTGTTGCGCTGGAATTGGTGGTGAAACCCGTGCGGCAGGCCCGCCCGATAGGCCGCCCAGGTCTCAAACGCCGACGTCAGCTTGAGCCGGTAATCGTCCTCCGGCAGCATGTCGGTCACGTAGACATCCGGCCACCCGTCGTTGTCCAGGTCCGCGATATCGAACCCCATGGACGAATAGCTGATGGCGGGCATCTCCTGCTCGATCCGCTCGGTGAAGGTGCCGTCCCGGTTGTTG
>DATIFK010000202.1:0-2781 GCA_035455265.1 Anaerolineales bacterium | reverse complement strand
ATCAGCGCGATTGAGAGAAGGAAGTAGACTGCGAACGAGGCGCTCAGATTCCCTACGTAGGAGAACGCTAGGTGCCCGCAATACTCTGCGTACCAACGCTTGAGTAGGAGGCAGATGACGCCGACGAGAACCATGAGCAGATTGCGATAGGGGATGCGTACGTTCATCGGACACCCTCGGTGTCCCGCGAGGACTCGGTCTCGATAGAGATGCCAGCAATGCTGCCTAACGGCCTCGAGATGAGCCGCCCGGCCAGCTCTACGATACTACATCAAGCCCGATTCGACGCAGCTGGCCGGGTCGGCTCCATCGAGTTGTTAGGCGGCTTGTTTCGGCGTCGCAGGGAGACGAACCTAGCTGAGGTCCACGACGCCCCTTGGGCAGGAGATGCTTGCGACGAGGCTAGCTCGGGAACTCCGTTCCGCCTGGACAGGCAACCCGAGGGTCTCGAAGACTACGTTCAGCTTGCCCGAGTCTGGGTGGAAGACTCGAAAACTGATCAAGCTGCAACCCTGAGGCGACGAGCTCGCCGGGTGTTCGGAGTCGCCCCAGTCGATGAAGTAGGGGACTGTTCCTGCTTCCCGATCTGTCATGAGATCTGTCATGTCCCATTGAAGCATGGTTCCATCTGCTCTTGCCCTGCTCCCATGGAGGACTCCGCCGAGATCGACGCCTGCACGCGCTCCTCGTTCCACTATGGTGTGGAGATCTTGGGCCCTGCATACCCATGAGGCAAGTCTTGGCGCGGCCAGGTGATCAATGCCAAGAGGACGATGCCCACTTGAAGGGGCTGTGTCCGGATCGGGGGCAAGTATCTCGAGATAAGCTCGCTCACCAATTGCGAACAGGGCGTTGCGGGTCCCCCAGGCAGAATGGCGACCACCCAATGCGGGAGTCACTCCGAGGCGGTCTGCGATATCACGAATTGTGGACTCAAGGTGAGGCGTTGCGTAGACAATGTGGTCTAGGACGCTAAGGATCGCAGCCAAGCCGTCTCTCCGGGCGGTGCCCTCTCGAAGAGCAACGGCAAGCCGCCGAACGGCCTCGAGATGAGCCGCCCGGCCAGCTCTTGGAGCCCATCTTAGACCCGTTTCGCCGCAGCTGGCCGGGTCGGCTCCATCGAGTTGTTAGGCTGCGCCAATGCCTGCGACCCCTGCCGCAATTGCCACCGCCGTGGTGAGGTTGAGGAGCCCGTGGGCAAGTATCGCCGTCCAAGTGTTTCTTCTGCGCTGAGTTGCGTATGAGAGGAAGAGGCTGCCAGGAAGGAGGGCAATGAGGTTCCACTTCCACATGATGTGAAAGAGAGTGAAGCAGATGCCATTTACAAGCCATCCCACCTTGCCGTGAGTGACTTCCTGCCTCGGGAGCATGAAACCCCTGAACCACAACTCTTCTCCGGCGATGTTGAGGACCCATCCGAGCAGGTAGACGATCAACACCCACCAAACACCCTTGAGTTGCATCTCCATGAACACGCCAGGGACGATGGCCTGCTCGGCACCGGGCCTCAATTCTGCCGGGAAGGCGGGGTGGGGGGAAAAGGCCCAGGATTGGGCAAGCCAACGGGATGTGGATGAGAGGGCGAAGTAGGTTGCGACCATGACGGTGACTGTGATCAAAGCCCATCCAAGATCGCCTCGGGTCGGGCTCCGGAGACGGTACCGTTCGAGCATCTCTCTCCAGCCGGGAGTTCTACGTTCAACTCGATAGGCGATCACTGCCGCCGACAGAATTACGGCCTCAGAGGCGAGCCAGCTGATGAGGTATCCGACGAGGAAGGGTTGGCCGGTGTGTGCCTTGAATGAGGGGGCAAGCGTCCACATCGCGAAGTAGGCAACCAGAGCGGGGGCAGCGGTGAAAACGATCGACTGCCAGGGGCGAAGTGGCTGGAGAGTGATGTGTCTGAGCCCCATTATGAGCCTCGTGGCCTCGCTGACAGGGCGACCCCCGGTGGCGCAGCCTAACGGCCTCGAGATGAGCCGCCCGGCCAGCGCTTCGATACTACACCTACTCGATTCGCCGCGGCTGGCCGGGTCGGCTCCATCGAGTTGTTAGGCGGCTGACGGAGAATTGCATCCGTCGGCGGTTTGCGATTGATGTGTTGTGGTCGGCGTTAGCATAGCTCGAGGGGGCCGCATGGGATCGTGAGGGAGATCTCCGCGAAGACTAGGGTGAAGGCCAAGCCAATGATGGACCCGAGAATGAAGGGCAGCCCTCTGTGAAGGGGTCTGGCTTGGAACTCTGTGGAGGCGTTGTTAACGATCGTGATGGCAACTGCGGAGAATGCCGAAATCAACGGACCACCGATGCAGATCCATGCAGGGAAGAAGGCCGCCGCGCGGGCGACATTGGCCGGGACTGAGGCCTGGGCCGAGACCCAAATGGCGAATGCGAGTGACCCAAGGAGTACTCCGAAGAAGGAGCCCATAGCGGCCGGCACGGTAATCCCAGGGAGGGGGCGACCTGTCGGCCGGGAAGACGTGGAGGTTGGCGAGGCGATATGGTGCTCAGGGGCTTGGAGGGGACGCCGGGAGGCCAAAGCGCCCACCTGCCGGTAGATCCACCTTGCACCGAAGAAGATGCCAGCGAGAAGAAGCAGGAGGAGTTCGACAAGGGCCTCTCGGGCCATACCCGGGCTCCTTGGTCCGCGTGCGCGGAGATTCGTGACTGCGTCAGACGCCTAACGGCCTCGAGATGAGCCGCCCGGCCAGCTCTTGGAACCTATCTTAGACCCGTTTTGCCGCAGCTGGCCGGGTCGGCTCCATCGAGTTGTTAGGCGCC
>DATIFK010000201.1:0-19936 GCA_035455265.1 Anaerolineales bacterium | reverse complement strand
TCCATGGTACGACCACAATGCACCGGATCGAAGGGACGGGTGTCATCCCCCCGGCGGAGGGTGCTCCCGGAGGAACATGTATAATCGCCGGGATGACAAGCGCCTTGAGCTTCCTGGACGTCGGCGGACGGCGCCTGGCGTATGTCGAGGAAGGTCCGCCGGAGTCCCCGGCGGTTCTCTTTCTGCACGGTTGGGCCAGCTCGTCGCGCATGTGGCGCTCGACCCAACGGGCGCTGAGGCACGCGTTCCACACCGTGGCGTTCGATCTGCCCGGGCATGGCGCCTCGGACAAGCCGGAGTGGGAGTGGTACACGATCACCCACTTTGCGGACGTCGTGCGGCAGGCCTCACGGGCTCTTGGCCTCGGCAAGGCCGCCCTGGTCGGTCACTCGATGGGCGGGACGATTGCACTCGAGATGGCGGCGGAACCGGACGGTGATGTTGAGCGATTGGTGCTGGTCAACCCGGTGGTTTCGGGCCAGGTCGGCCAGTTGGCGCGGCCAATCCGTCCGTCGTGGATGCGCCCGGTGGTGGGTGTCAGCCGCAGACTGTGGCCGGTAGCGGCGCGCGTCCTGACGCGCCCTCCGGCCGGGGTTCGTTCACGGCTGCCCGATCACGTCCTGCGCAACGGGGAGGACCTGGCGCAAACCACCGCCGACTCGGCCCTCGGAAGCATCCGCGCCGTCCTGGACTGGGATGTCCGCCAACGCCTCGACGCCATCCAGGCGCCCACGCTGGTCGTGATCGGCGACGGCGATCGAACGGTGCCGCCGCGCCAGGGCTTGCTGGCGGGCGAAGGTATCCGCGGCGCGCAGATCGTCCGCCTTCGGGCCGGGCATCATCCATCGGACGAGACCCCCGACGCCTTCCACGCGGCGCTGTGCTCCTTCCTCGCGCCGATGCTCCACCTCCGGGCGTGATCCGCTCCTTCATCGCCATCGACCTCACTCCAGATGTACGCCGCGGGTTGGGCGCGGCCCAGCAGAAGCTGCGCGCGGCGCTGGAGGATGAGCCCATCCGTTGGGTCCGCCCCGAGGGCATCCATCTGACGCTGAAGTTCCTGGGCGACCAGCCTCCGGATCGCATCGAGCGGATTGGTGACGTGCTGTCCCAGTGGGCGCAAGGTGGCTCTCCGCTCGATTTGGAGATCGGGAGTGCCGGCGCCTTTCCGGACATGGCACGCCCTCGCGTCCTGTGGGTGGGGGTCCATGAGCCTTCGGGCCGCCTCGTTGAATGGGTCGACCGGCTCGAGAAAGGCCTCGAGGGGCTCGGGATTCGTAAGGAAGACCGTCCTTTCCATCCTCACCTCACGCTTGCTCGAGTCAAGGAACGCCTGACGCCACGTGGTCTTGAGACTCTGCGTGGTCATCTGGAGAGTCTGAAGGGCGAACGGATCGGCGAACAACGCGCCGAGGCCGCGACTCTCTTTCGCAGCGACCTGCGGCCGTCGGGAGCCGTCTACACGGTCTTGTTGGCGGCTCCGCTGGGCAGAGTGAAGCCGGAATGAAGCCGCGTCCCCGTGTCGTATCGGTAGCCGGCGGATCGACATGCCCTCCGCAAGAAGCGGCGCTGGCTGAGGAAGTAGGCAGGCGCCTGGCTGAGGCGGGAGCGATCCTGGTGTGCGGTGGAGGCGGCGGTGTGATGGAAGCCGCGTGCCGCGGCGCGGTCGATGCTGGGGGTTGGACCGTGGGATTCCTCCCGGGAGCGGAGCAGGGCCAAGGCAACGCGTACCTCTCGCTGGCCGTGCCGACCGGGCTGGGGGAGGGCCGCAACGTGCTGGTTGTGAGAGCCGGTCAGGCGCTCATCGCCATCGGAGGCGGCTACGGGACGCTTTCGGAAATCGCCCTGGGGCTGAAGATCGGCCGGCGTGTCGTCGGGCTGAGCACGTGGACGGCGACGACCCCGCTAGGTGAGGCGGCGGGCATCCTTCAGGCCCACACACCCGAGGAGACTGTCACTTTGGCGCTTGCGGCGGCAGACCAATGACTTCCAAACCGGCGCCTTCGGCGCGAGCGCTGGAGATCGCTCGCGGGCTGGTCGACGCCCTCGAGGCGAGAAAGGCCGACGACATTCTCCTGTTGGATCTGAATGGAGTGTGTTCGTTCGCCGACTACTTCGTCCTGGCCAGCGGCGTCAGCGAACGAACGCTCGAGGCCCTGGTGGAAGAGGCGACGAAGCACCTGAAGCGCGCCCGGCCCGGACACGCTACGGCTGTCGAGGGAAGCGCCGCCAGCGGATGGGTCCTGATCGACGCCGGCGACGTTGTTCTACATCTGTTTTCGCCCCCTCAACGGAAGTACTACCGCCTCGAGGAATTGTGGAAGTCGGGCAAGGTCCTCTTACACCTGCAGTGAGGCCGTTCCGGGATACGGTCTTCGCTTTCCCTACTTCGACTCGAACACCCAGCGATCGACGGAACGTTCCCAGTCCACCAGTTCATCCGGTCGAAACCACAAGTTGACTTCCTCTCGGGCGGTGTCGGGGCCGTCCGAAGCGTGGGTGAGGTTGCGTCCCACCTCGAGCCCGAAGTCGTGGCGGACCGAGCCGGGTGCGGCCTCGGCGGGCCGGGTCGAGCCCATCGTCTGGCGGACGGCGGCGATGGCGTTCGGACCTTCCCAGACCATAGCCAGGACCGGGGCCGACGTGATGTAGTCGAGCAAGCCCGCGTAGAAGGGTTTCCCCTTGTGGACGGCATAGTGCCGCTCGGCCAGCGCGCGATCCACCCGCCGGAAGCGGGCGGCCACCAATCGCAGGCCGCGTCTCTCCAGCCGGGCGACGATTTCCCCCATCAGTCCGCGCTGAACCCCGTCGGGCTTCACCAGCACGAGGGTGCGTTCCAAGTCGACCTCCGCAAAAAGGAACTCGGGGCGGACCCCGAGTTCGACTTCGATGATGCGCCCACCGCGAATGGGGTCAAGCCGACTCCATTCCGCGCCGGTAGGCTTCGATCGCATCCGGCAGGCGATCCCCCTTCATGTACGCATCTCCCAACGTCTGCCACAACACCGGAGTTCGCGGGTTGCGGTCCAGAGCCAGACGCAGCTCCTCGGCGATGGAGTTCACCTCGAAGTTGCGTTTGATGAGCGTGGCGTAGCTCGAGGCGGCCTTGTGGTAATCGCCGGTCGCCAAGGCCTTACGAGCTGCGTCGAGGACAGTCGACGGGTCGGCGCCGCCTCGGCCGCGCGGTGCGCGCGTGGGCGGCTTGACCGTCGGCATGGCCGCCGGGATGGGCGGCGGCACGGGCTCGACGCGCCTCTCTTCCCGAGGCGCTACGGCCGATGGGATGGCGGCTTCGACGGGCGCAGGCACAGCCGATGGCGGTGGTACGACCGCCGCCGGTGGCGGGACGACGACCGGAGGCGCCGGCGTGGGAGCCGGCGGCGGCTCGATGGGCGCGGCGGCAGCAGGCATCACGGGAGGTACTGGCGCCGGCACCTCATAGCTCGGTGCCACAGGGGGCGGAGACTGGTACCCGGGAGCGACAGGCGCCGGAGCCTCGTAGCTCGGAGCGACCGGCGGCGGGGCCTCGTAGCTCGGGGGCACGGGCGCCGGAGCCTCGTAGCTCGGGGCAACAGGCGGCGGGGGCTCGTAGCTTGGAACCACCGGCGGCGGAGCGGCGGGATGTTCCACCGGCCGAGGAGCAGGCTCAGGTGTCGCGGCGGGAGTCGGAACGACCGGTGGCGTCGCCTCGGCGGTGATCGGACTGGGCGCCGTCGGTCGCGTCCGCGGAGGGACGTAAGGGATCGGAGTCTGCAGCCAGTCGGGGATTTCTTCTTCGGGCTCCGGCGGGACTACGGGTCGAAGTGGAGCGGTCGGAGGACGCGCTGGCGGCATGGGTTCAGGAACCGGAGTTGGCCGGCGGTAAACCGTCTCTTCCGCTGGGGCAGGTTTGCGCGGAGGGACGTAGAGGGTCTCGTCGGTCGGGCGGACCACTGGGGCAGGTGGAGGGGCAGGAGCCGGCGGCTCAGGCTCCAACTCCAGCGACTCCCATGGCGGAACCCAACCCTCGGCGAGTTCCTCGATCGGAGCCGCCGGGGCCGGGGTAGGGGTCTTTTCAACGGGAGCGACCTTCTCTACTGGGGCTGACTCCACGGACGGGACTTCCTCGGCTTCCTTTGGCTCTACCGCGTCGCGCGCCGGAGGCAGCGGGATAGCCGGTTCTGTATCTTCGGCTGAGGAGGCCAGCATCCACTCCGGCAGTGCCGGCCATGTTTCAGCCGTCGTCGGCGTGGGCGCGGTGGGAGGTGGAGCAGCGGGGGGCTGGGGAGTCGGTGTTGGCGACTCCGCGACGAGTTCGCGCAGCCAGTCCGGCACCTCAGGAGCGGGCGCCGCGGCTGCGGTCGAGGTTGCCGGCGGCGGAGGCTCAGGAACGGCGAGCGCAGGCGGGGTCACAGGGGCCGGAGGAGCGGTTTGCGGCGGAGGGACTGCTACCGGAGTCTCCAGTCCGCGTTCGGACGCCAGTTGCTCGAGCCACTCCAATCCCTCGCTCGGCTCCTCAGGGGGCAGGCGTGCCGGCTCTATCGAGGGCGTCCCACCGGCGGGCGCGGACTCGGGCACATCGGCTTGGGGCATCGTCGTCGGCTCAGCTCCCTCCGGGGTCTGTCGGGCCGCGAGACTTTCCAGCCACTGAAAGACCTGTTCGTCGTCGAGCGCGTCCTCCGAATCTGGAGGCGTTGGCGGAGTGGGGGGCGGCGGGGTCGGCAGATCTCTTTCTGCCGGAACTCCTTCGGCCTTCAAACGCCTGAGCCACTCACCCGTAGAGGTCGGCGAAGGGGCCTGATCGCCGCCGCCGAGATTGAGCCATGCCATTTCCGGTCCTGCGGCTGGCTCGGCCCGGGCCGGTTCCGTCGGTGCGGACACCTGGGCGGGCGCCGGAGGCTGTCCCTCGGCGATGCCTCTCATCCAATCGAGCGTCCCTTCGTCCGAGAGTTGCTCGGCGGGTTCGGGTTCCGGTTCCGCGATTCCCCGCAACCATTCCGGCGAGCTGGCGCGCCCGAGGACGGATCGGGCAGGCCGCTCTTCGCCGATCCCCTTGAGCCAACCGGGCGCCTCTGCCTCGGGCTCGGCTTCAGCCGCGGGGGATGGAGGCTCAGCCTCGGCCAACTCGCGCAGCCACGCAAGCGATTCACGCGGGGCTTCAACGGCGTGTTCCTCAGCCGGAATGAACGGCAGCTCCACGGGCTCGGCCTCGACCGCCGGGGTTTCTCTCTCTTGCGACCAATCGAGAGGCGGACGGGAGGCGGCCTCCTCGGCCAGGGGTTCACTCTGACGCAGCCAATCCGGCTGTTCGGCAGGCGGAGCCTCCGCGGGCGCGTTCTCTTCGGGCGTCTCGGGGCCGAGGTCGGCACCAGCAATGGCCTTGATCCAATCCGGGACCTCGGCCGGCGGGCCGGACGGTTCGGCCGGCTCTTCGGCATACATGCCGAGCTGCGCCGGAGCCTCGGCCTCGGCCGCAAGCTCAGGGGGTGTCCACGGGAGCTGTTCCGGTCGCAGACTCTCGCCTTCGGCGGCGGCCGCAGCAACACCCGACAGCCAGGCAGGACGGCCTGGCTCGGAACTCTTGGGTGCCTCAGCGGCTCCAGGCTCGGCCGCGGCGCCCCAGGAAACTTCCTCGGACAACCAGTCCGGCACACCTTCCGGTAGCGATTCCTTGAAGAGATCCGGTTCCTCCGCCGAGACCGGTTCAGGTGTTTCTGGGATCTCGGGCGCAGGAATGGATGTCGACGGCGCGCGGCCCAAGGCCTCCTTCGACCGATCCCCGAGCCAGGTCACGATCGTCTCGGTGGCGCCGGGAGCGGCCTCCTCCATCCATGTCGGGACGGACGGTGGAGGTATCGCGGGGCCCTGGACCTGGGGCTCCTCCGCCCGGGCAGGTTGTTGCGGCCCGGGTCTCGGGCCACTCCACCCCGGCGGCAACTTGGGGGCTTCGTCGTCGGAGCTGACTTTGGCTCCGGCGGCCAGCCAATCCGCCTCGCCCGTGGCGATGGGCGCTTCGGGCGCGGGTGCGGCCTCGGCCTCCGGCGCCGGGATGCCTTCTGCCGGGGCGATGTCCTTCAGCCAATCCGGAATGTCGGCCGGTGCGAGCTCACCTTCTGCGGGCGGCAAGGTACCTGCCTCCAGGGATGCCAGTTCGCTGTCGGAGAACGACACAGGCGCTTCCACGGCCTGGCCGCTTCCCTCACTCCAGCCAGCTCTGCGCATCCAATCGGGGATTTCCTTTTCGGCGGGTTCGGCCGCGATCGGCGCAGGGGCCGGCGCGGGCGCCGGCGGCGGCTCGGGCGTCCGCATTGCCGGCACAGGAGGCTCGGCCTGCTGCGCCGCGGCTGTTTCCGAGGCCAGCGACTCGAGCCACGTCGGCTTCTTCGGGGATGGGCGTGGGACATCGGCGCGCATATCGACCCCAAGCGAGGCCGCCCACTCCGGCTGCCCCTCCGCTCCAGGAATCGGCTGGCCGGCGACCCATGCCAGCTTGTCGATGCGAACGGCATTCGGATCGACCCGGTTGGGATCGTCCATAGCCGTCTCCACCAGGGCGGCGTAGGGGTCGAGCGAGGCGAGCCGCCGGTGATAGATGACGGCCTCTTCGGACTGTCCGCTGGATTGCAGCGCTGAGGCCATGATGCGGTTGGCCTCACGGCAGAACGGCAGGGCCTCGAGAAGTTTCTGGCACACTTCGGCGGCTTCCGAGCGTTGACCGAGCCGCCAGTGCATTTCCGCCAGCAGGACTTGTAGATCCGGCCGGTCCGCGTCTTCCTGGAGGGCGGAGCGCAGTTCGGCGATGGCCTGCGCGTACAGCTCACCGTGCGCGTACATTCGGGCTAGCGCGCCGCGGGTCAGGCGGACCTTGTGAGGCTCGAGGCCGTCGCGACGTCCGATGAGCCGACGCAGCTCCTGTTGGATGGCGGGGTTGGAGGGGTTGGTCTCGAAGGCGCGCTCCATGTGCCAGATGGCAGCATCGAGGTTGCCTTCGTCCTCCCGAACGATCGCCATCCCGATGTGGGCGACGAAGTCGTCGGGCACGGCCGAGAGCACCCGCTGGAAGATGTCGGCGGCGTCCCCGTAGCGCTTGGCTTCCAGGTAGGCCTTGCCCAGCAGGCGATAGACTTCGAGATGTTTCGGGTAGGTTTGGAGGATGTGGCGGCAGTGCGCGATGGCCTCGTCGAGCTGCTCGTGCTCGATCAGGTCGTCCAATTCCTTGACATAGGCGCGCAGACTTATCTCAGCCATCGGCCGCCTTGCGTAGAGTATGCCGCATCTAGGGGGATTGTGCAAGCGGAGTGCGACATAAGGCGCGGGACTTCTGTCCTGTTCCCGAAGGCGAACGCGCGAACTGAAGGGTGCAAGAAAGGTGCCCGCAGATCGGTCTACAAGGAGTGGATGGAACGATAGCGTTCGATTCGGTCCGAGATATCCGGCTCCGGATGAAGAGCCGGGCCGAGACGGTCCTCCTTCAACGGTTCCCCGAGCACGGCCGCCACGCAGGCCAGAATGCCTTCGCGGACAACCGCCGCGTCATACCCGCCTTCGAGCGCGAAGAGAATATGTCCGTCGCAGTGTTGGTGTGCAAGTTGCGCCAACCTGGAAGCGATGGAGTAGAAACCGTTGGTCGTCACCTGGAACCCGGCCAGCGGGTCGCGCCAATGAGGGTCGAACCCCGCCGAAACCAGGATCATCTGAGGCCCGAAGCGATCGGCTGCCGGCCCGGCGATGCGTTCCAGCCCCTCAAGCAGTCCATGGTCGCCTGTCCCGTCAGGAAGAGGGAGGTTGACGACCGTCCCGTCCCCGGCACCCGTGCCGACCTCCTCCGGCCAGCCGGTCAAGGGATAGATCCCCTCCTGGTGCGTCGATACGTAGAGGACGTCGGCATCGGCCTCGGTGATCGCCTGCGTTCCATTGCCGTGGTGAACGTCGAAGTCGAAGATCATCACGCGGCGAATCCCGCGCGCCTGCGCGTGGCGCGCGGCGATGGCGATGTTGTTCAGGAGGCAGAAGCCCATGGCCTGGTCGGCAGTGGCGTGATGGCCGGGTGGGCGAACGACGGCGAACCCGGCCCGGGCGCGGCCTTCGAGGACTTCGTCGAGGACAGCCAGCGTGCCACCGGCGGCGAGCAGCGCGCACTCGTACGATTGCGGGGTGACGTACGTGGGGGCGGGATCGATGTAGCCGGGTCCCTTGGGGCACACGGCCGCGAGGGCGTCGAGGTACGTGGAAGGGTGCGCCCGTTCCAGATCGACGTTGGAAGCGGCCGAAGCGGGGATGATCCGTACGGAGGGAAAGACGGCACTCAGGGCCTCAGGGAAGCCCTCCAGGCGCTCAGGACGTTCAGGATGGCCGACGAATCGGTGCGACGGCGAGGGAACAAGGGCGACGGCGACCGGTTTCTCAGGCATGGTGCTCACCGAAGGGGGATCCGCTGGTAGACCTGCAAACCACGGCTTCCGAACGCGTCCGTCGGCGCTTCCCAGACAAGCTCATAGTCGCCGAGGAAGCGCGCGTCCCGCAGTAGGGTATCCCGCGCGAAGACCTCCAGGGTAACCAAGAACCGCGGCCTCTGATCTCGGATCAGCTCGGACGGGATCGCGTAGTTCGTTGAGTAGCGGCCGGCTGGGAGTGGATAGTAACCCAGCGAGACTCGGCTCACGAGGCCCACCGTGTCGAGGATTCGGCAGCCGCAGGCGTAGCCGAAGGCACCGATCTCCGACGCGGCGACGACGTCTGCAGCGCCGATCCGAGGCCGAAGGTCCTCGGCGGCCCGCAGGTAAAGCAGCTCGCGTTCCTCCCAAACCGACAGGGGCATCCAGGCATTGGCCTGCCGGCCTCGCCCGAGATCGAATCCCGCCATCTCCGTCACCATCAGGACGACGGCGAGTCCGAGGCCGGCCCAACGCGCGGATCCGAGCTGCAGGCCGTGAAGCGTGAGCCAGAGGCCGTGCAGCCAGGCGAGCATCCACACCGCCAGCAGGGGAGGCGTATACCATTCCGCCACGAGCGAGCCTCGGAGTCCGGCAAGGACGTAGGTTCCCATGAAGATCGAAGGGTAGAGGGCCAGGATCATCGCCTGGGAGTTCCGGCGAATGAGATCACGGATGCCCAGAGCCCAGAACGCCATTCCCACGGCAAACAGGATGACTGCCGTGAGGGTCAGCATTGGCGAGGTCGAGACGAGCAGTCCTTTGGCGCCTATACCCGTCCCATAGAGCAACGGGAAGCTACCCAGTGCGTAGGCGATCTCGACGGCGCTGGCAAAGGGCGTGGACTGGTAAATGGGGCTGGCTTTCGCCAAGACCGACTGGGGCAGAGGCGAGCCGTAGAACGCGAAGAGCAGCCCGCCGGCAGCGGCGAGGCAGCCGACGAGGATCAGGACCGTGCGTCCGACTCTCCTGTCTCGGACGACCAGTTGTGCGCCGGCGAGAGCCGCGCCCACCGCCAGGATGTCCGGCCTCACCAGAACGCCCAGACCGGCCAGCAGCGCAGCCGCGACCGGCCGCTCGGCGAAGAACAGATAGATCGCCAGGAGGCTGACGGCAGTGGCCAGAGGGGCCTCCATGCCGCCAATCGAGTATCGGACGACCAATGGGGCAAAGCCATAGAGGCCCGCCGCCAGCCATTGCAGGAGGGGAGGGAAGCCCAACCGCCGGGCAATGGCCGCCAGCAGGATGACACAGGACGCGTCGAACAGGGCATTCCAGACCAGGCTCATTATGGGGACATGCGTGGTTCCAAACGCCGCAGCGCTTGCGGCCAAGAGCAGCCCCATGGCCGGCGTCGAGGTTCCCAGAATCGGTTCCCCGGGGTTGTAAACGAAGCCTGCGCCGCGCGCCATGTTCGCGGCGTAGCGAAACGTGATGTAGGCGTCGTCGACCGGATGAGGGCCCGCCGCCAACCTCCACAAGAATGCCGCCCCGGCCACAAGGACAGCCGTCTGCCACGGCGCGATCTTTGGGAGACGGAGATATCGAGCGTGGCTCATAGACCCGTCGAGAGATCGTGACAATCCAGGCGGTACAGAATGACCTTGGGCGTCCGTTGCAGCGGCGTCAGGCACTCCGGCGCAAAGGTGTTCAAAAGGAATGCGGCCGCTCGCTCATGCGCGCCGGACGGGTCGTGCCTCAAAAGGAAGTTCAGACCCTCCACATCGAGGAGGAGATGAGTCACCCGCTGGTCTCGAAGAGCTCGGGTCATCGCTCCGATGGCCGGTGCCGCCTCCACCATCTGCACCCATCGAGACTGGTCGGCATCGGGTAAGCAGCGATCGTCGCAGTAGTAGCCCTGGCCATCCCACAGCATGGCCACCCGACTCTCGCGCGGCAGCGCCTGGCGTACGTAGCGCAGCGCGGCGTAGTCGTAGACGGCCCTCTCGAGGAAGGCGTCCTTGCTTTCCGCCCCGGCGACCACCGACAACGGCCGCGTGTTGCTGAGGAAGATGATCTGATACGCCAGGGTAGCGGCCAGACCGCCGATGAGCAAACCCGGCACGACCACACGCAGCCCCGGCCGCGCCCCAAGCGCCTCCCACAGGCGATCCAGCACCGCCGCCGTCAGCACGCCTGCGACGGGGAAGATGGGGAGCAGAAGGCGGATTTGCTGAGATCCCAACGCCCACACGACGAAGCGTCCCAAGGCAAGCCACGCCAACGGTCGTGTGGCCCGACCTGGATGAAGGAAGGGCGCCAGGATGGCCAGGGGAAACAAAAGGCCCGGCAGCTCGATCGTGGTCATGAACGTGCCGAAGCGGACATGCTGGGCGTACACATTCCACGGGAGCATGACGTAGTCCATCAGGCCGTGCCCAGTGCCAAACGACCTGAGGTACGCCATCAACAGAGAAAGGCGCGCTTCGTCCCAACCCGGTCCCCCGAAGACGAATGGGTACACGGGATTCCCGGTCCAGGCCAGGTTCTTCAGGAACCACGGCGCCGAAAGCGCAACCGCCGGCAGCACCAGCCTGGCAGCATCTCGGAGAATCACACGGCCGCCTTCTCGACGATCGTGTACGACGATCCAGACCAGGAGAAGGGGAGCGAGGCCGAGGGCCAGGTACTTCGAGCCGAGGGCGAATCCTGTGAAGACACCTGCGACGATAAGCCACTCGTCCCTTCGCTCCGATGTCCACACGAGCAGCGCTGCAACGGCCAGCCATTCGTTGAGTGCCCAGAACAGGTCGGCAAAGGCCAATTGACCCCACATCGGATAGATCGGAATGCCGACCATCACGGCAAACGCGATCCATCCCGCCCGCGCCCCGCACGAACGGGCGGCCACGCCGGCGACAGCCGCAGCCAACACGAACGCCAGGACGAGGTGCAAGAGGCGAGCGAAGACGTCGCTCCCGAAGGCTAGACCCAGTCCATAGAGCATCTCCCCCAGCATCGGGCCGTTCGCCTGCCACAAGTCCGGCGTGAGGAACACCCTACCGGCATCGAGGTAGAGACGGGGAGCCTGCAGGTGGTACATCAATCCGTCGTAATCCCACGGCGGAGTGAGGGCCTGCAATCCGGCGATCGCGGCGATGACGAGAGATCCGGCCAGAGAAGCGATCCCTAGCAGCCCGACCTGCCGCGCGGATTGCACGGCCCTTCCGGGAAGGCGAGCGAGGGACTCGAGGACAGCCCCCAGGGAGCGCCGGCCCACTAACAACGCCACGATTAGCAAGGCAAGGAAGACTCTGGCATCGAAGAGCCCGGCCAGCCCGAAGAGCAGGATGGCCAACCCGAGGAGCCCGAGGCCCAGGCCGATCTCCATCACGATCGTCAGCGGATCGTCGTTGGCCACGTCGGACCGAAACCGGCGAAGGGCGGTGCGGCCGAGAGACCAGGCGAGGAGGACGACCAGGACCAGCAATCCCACCGCAAAGCCCGCGTCGGACCATGCCCGCCAGCCGGTTGCCTCGAGACTCCGCTCCGGGAAGGCGGCGCGCCAGGTGAACAAGACCACGCCCGCGATCCCGAGAGCCAGAGCGAAGCGATTCGACCTGTCGGCCGGCCTCGAGGGTGCTGTTACGGGCAAGACAACTCCCATGCCTGGATCCCCGTAGGGCTCACCCAGGAAGTTCCGGTGCGACAGCCAGCCGGCCATTCCGGTGTCCGCGGCCTCGACGGATCAGCGATCGACTGGGTGAATGCGTGCGTGGCCGTGTACGGCTGACGCGAGACTAGCCAGCACTCTTGCCCGCAGGCGCGCGGCCCCTGGAAGCCTTCGGCCATCAGGTCCCGGTCGAAGTAGTACGTCAGAGGCAAGGTGATCTCCGGCTCGGACAGCCGCAGCGATCGAACCGTCACAGCGTGTGACCTTAGGAAGCCGGCCAAACCGCGCCAATCCTCCTTGGCGAACTTGGGAGAAACGTGGACCGTGGCCGACGCGGCCAGGGCGACAAGACACGCCGCCAGGGCCAAACCCGCCGACGTCACGGGTGAAAGGCTGCCCCGGCGGATCCGGTGGCGAAGCCCGTTGACTCCCAACGCGACCATCGCCGCCACGAACGGCAACAACACGATGAAGTATCGATCCACGTAGACCGGGCGCCGCTGCGAGATGACCCACACGGCGAGCGCCGGCGCGAGCAGCCCGCCGACGAGCAGGGACCACGCCGCTCGTCCGTCGCTCCTCAGACCCAGCACCATCGATGCCAGGATCGACAGGCCGAGCAGGGTCGAGGGGAGGTCGACGACGCCGGCGTAGCCGCCAGCCAGATTCCAGAGCGTGAGAGGGACGTCGGCCAGCACGGGCGTCCGGATCCATCCGATGCCAAGGGAGGGCGACCCGGTTCGCAGGAGCCATACGACCCAGAGAGCCAGCGGTGCCATCGCCGCCAGGGTCAGGAGAGTCCAGCGGCGAAAGAAGGTCGGCGAATGCCTGAGGTTGACGGCCGACATGAGACTCAGGGATGCGACCGTTACGAAGAAGAAGTAGTGGGTGATCAGGCCGAGGGCCATCGCCGCGCCGGCCGCCGCGGCGAGTCTGGCAGACCACGAGTCCCGAATCCGAACGAACACGGCCACCAGGACGACGGCCAGGGCTGCGGCGAGAGCGTACGGCCGCGCGTCGCGCGCCGCCCACAGCAACATCGGGTGGGTCGCCCACAACAGTCCGGAGGCGAATCCGCCGGCGCGCCCGCCCAGGTGCAGCCCCAGCCAGATTGCACCGGCCGTCCCAGCCACGTGGGCCACAACCGACGGCAGGCGCAGCGGCGCCTCGCTGCCGGAGGGGCTGAAGAGCCTCACGTAGATGTAGTAGAGCGGGGGGTTGACGGCGTCGATCCGGGCCGCCTGCAGCAAATCGGGCCAATGGAGGCGGGTGAACCACCACGTGTACGTCTCATCGACCCATAGGCTTTGCGATCCCAGGCGCCAGCCGGCCAGGACCAGCGCCGCCAGCATCAGCACGCCCGAGGCAATCAGGAATCCAGAACTCTTTGTGCGCAACGTCGACCGGCTCCGTCCGCTGCGATTCTACAGGAGCGTGGCCGGAAAAGAACGAGCCCGGTCTCGCGGCCGGGCTCGGTGTGAGGGCGAAAGGACGGAATCAGGAAGCGATCGCCGGCGGGGTGCGCTTGCTCTGCCATACCGCCCACACCAGCACCGCCATGAGCGCCAGCACGATGAGCCAACCGGTCAGCCCGAGCGTCCGGTAGGCCACCACGATTGGAGAGATGATGACCGACACCAGATTGACCACCTTGATCATGGGGTTCAGCGCCGGCCCGGCGGTGTCTTTCATCGGGTCGCCGACGGTGTCGCCGACGACCGCCGCCATATGCCGTTCGGAACCCTTGCCGGTGTTCTTGGCTGGGTCGCGCGGCTCGTCCTCGATGAGTTTCTTGGCGTTATCCCAGGCGCCGCCGGCATTGTTGAGATACACGGCCAAGAGCTGCCCGGAGATGATGATGCCGGCCAGGAAACCGCCGAGAGCCTCGACCTTCAGCACCAGCCCGACCAGCATCGGCGTCAGGACGCCGAGCAGGGCCAGCGGGACCAATTCCTTCTGCGCCGCCGTCGTGGAGATGGACACGGCCCGCTGATAGTCCGGCGGCACCTTGCCTTCGAGGACTCCCAGCTTGAACTGCCGCCGGACTTCGAGCACGATCAATCCTGCGGCGCGAGCGACGGCCTGGATGGCGAAGGACGAGAACAACCATGGCAGGGCGCCGCCGATCAGCATCCCGACGAACACCTGCGGCACGTCGACCCGGATGCCGAGCGTCTGAATCTGACTGGACAGCGGGACGCCGAGCGCAGCCTCGGCCCGGCTGACGTCGACCAGGAACGAGCCGAACAGCGAGACGGCGGCAATCACCGCCGATCCGATGGCCACGCCCTTGGTGATGGCCTTGGTCGTATTGCCGACGGCGTCCAGGTCGGCCATGATCCGCTTGGCCGAGAGTGTCTCGGCATCGGTCTGATTGTGCCAGGCCATTTCGCCGATGCCGTTGGCGTTGTCGGAGATCGGGCCGTACGAATCCATGGCGACGTTGTTGCCGGTCAGGGTCAACATGCCGATGCCGGTCATGGCGACGCCGTACAGGATGTAGGAGGCGTTGTGCGCCGGATCGACCCCGCCGAAGATCAGGATCGAAGCGAAGATCGTGGCGGCGATGGTCACCACACCCCAGACGGACGACTCGAATCCGACCGACGTCCCCGCCAGGATGAGCGTCGCCGGCCCGGTGTCGGCGGCGTTGCGGATATTCTTGACGGGCGCGCCGTGCGTGCCGGTGAAGTACTCGGTGATGCGGTCGATCAGGATCGCCAGTGCGACGCCGACCGTCGTGGCCAGGAATGGCCGCCACCACCCGCCCGGCACATCCTGCATGTAGACGAACGCCACGGCGCCGAACAACACGACCGAAATCGCCGCCGAGGATAGGAAGCCGGTAAAGATCGCCCGCATGGCATCGCCCGACTTGCCCGGGCCGCCGCGCACCAGGTAGGTCCCGATGATCGATGAGAGCACGCCGATGCCGCGAACGAGCAGCGGGTAGATGATCCACTCGAGGCGGCCGGTCAGCGCCGTCAACGCCAGGCCGAGGATCAGGCCCGAGACAATCGTGACTTCGTAGGACTCGAAGATGTCGGCGGCCATCCCGGCGCAATCGCCGACGTTGTCGCCCACCAGGTCGGCCACCACGGCGGGGTTGCGCGGGTCGTCCTCGGGAATGCCGGCTTCGATCTTGCCCACCAGATCGGCGCCGACGTCGGCCGCCTTGGTGAAGATGCCGCCTCCGACGCGCATGAACAGCGCCAGCAGAGTGCCACCGAACCCGAAACCAAGCAGGGCGTCCGGCGCGGCTTTGCCCATCAAGATGAAGATGACCGTGCCGCCGAGCAACCCCAGCCCGTCGGTCAGCATCCCGGTGATCGTTCCCGCCCGATAGGCGATGCGCAGGGCATCACCGAAAGAGCGCCGCGAGGCGGAGGCCACGCGAACGTTCCCCTGGACCGCCATGCGCATCCCGAGCTGACCCACCATCAGGCTGAACGTGGCGCCCATGACGAAGGCTGCGGCCCGGGCGAGCCCAATGACCAGCCGAACCTGACTCTCCGAAAGGGAGTGGAACCGTTCGAGCGCCTCCGGCGTCGGAGTGACGATGTACACGGACAGGAACAAGGCGACCGTCAGGACCACGATCAGAGGCAGGATGCTGCGCAGCTGACGTCGCAGGTAGGTATCCGCCCCGACGCGGATCGCCGTCCAGACCTCCTGCATCCGCGCCGTCCCCTTGTCCTCCCGCAGGATCTGGCTGCGTAGGAAGAGGGCGTAGAGGAGGCCGAGGATGGCGATGGTCAGGACGCCGTAGATGCCCAGCGTCTCGAACGCGGTCAGGCCTTCCATCGAATACATGGTGGGCTGTAGCTCCTCCGGAACTGGTCCGATCGTGCCAGGGGACACGCAATTGTACAGGCGGGCGCATAAGCTGTCAAGCAAAGCGCCCCCAGATAAGGATTCGGTTAGAGGATGTTGACTTGCCCAGGCTTCCTTACGTATAGTGAACCCCGGAGCAAGCCTTAGTTGGATTTCTGAAGAGCACCGGCCGGCCAGGGGGTGCTCTTCTTTCGCCTGGGCAGCGGCCCACCGGCTCCCATCGGGACCTGATCATGATCCAAGCGCAAAGCCTGACCAAATTCTACGGGGAACACCCCGCCGTCCGGGACCTCACCTTCGAGGCCCGCAAGGGTGAAATCCTCGGATTCCTTGGGCCGAACGGGGCGGGCAAGACGACCACGATGCGCATCCTGACCGGCTACATGCCGCCGTCGCGCGGCCGCGCCAAGGTGGCCGGCTTCGACGTCGTCGAAGAATCCATGGAGGTCCGGCGCCGCGTGGGTTACCTGCCCGAGACGGTGCCGCTCTACCCGGAGCTTTCGGTCGTCGAGTATCTGGCCTTCATCGGAGCTCTGCGCCGTGTGCCCGACCTGGATGGCCGCATCGACGCCGTCCTCGAGGAAGTCCACCTGGTCGACCGGGCGGACAGCTACATCGGCAACCTGAGCAAGGGCCTTCGGCAGCGCGTCGGGCTGGCCCAGGCGCTCCTGCACCAACCCGAGGTGCTGATCCTGGACGAGCCGACGATCGGTCTGGATCCTGCGCAGATCATCGAAGTCCGCAAACTCATTCAAGGGCTGGGCAAGGATCGCACCGTCCTGCTCTCGACGCACATCCTCTCCGAGGCCCAGCAGGTCTGTGACCGAGTCGTGATCATCAACAAGGGAGCCATCGTCGCCGAGGACACGCCGGCACACCTCCAATCCCAGCTGGCCGGGGCCGAGCGGATCGCCGTCAGAGTCGCCGACGGCGACGGCGACCTCAGGTCGCGGTTGATGGCCATTCCGGGAGTGGTCAGCGTGCAGGATGGCCCCGTTCGGGGCGACCTCGAAATCTCCAGCTCGCCGGGCCGCGACATCCGTGCCCGGATCGCCAAGACCATCGTCGAGGCCGGCCACGATCTGCTGGAACTGCGAGCCGTGGGAGCCAGCCTGGAGGAGATCTTCCTGCAGCTGACCGCCGACGAGTCGGCCGATCAGGACGGAGGGTAGCGGCGTGCGCAACGTCTGGATCATTGCCGGCCGCGAGCTCCGCCACTACTTCATCTCTCCGATGGCCTACGTCCTGGCCTTCCTGCTCTACCTGATTCTGGGCGGGCTGTTCGCCATCAACGTCTACTACGGCTTGCAGACCGGCCAGGTCAATCCCGACGGGCGATTGGTCATCGGGCCGATGGTCACCATCCTCATCTTCACCACGCCGATCGTGACGATGAGGCTGCTGGCCGAGGAGCAGAGCACAGGGACGATCGAGCTCTTGCTGACGGCGCCGGTGCGCGACTGGGAGCTCGTCGTCGGCAAATGGCTGGGTGCCCTCGGGTTCATGGTGGTGCTGATGGCCGTGACGTGGGTCTACCCGATCATCCTGCATCGGATGACCAACCCCGGCATCGACCAGGGGCAGCTGGTGTCGGCCTACTTCGGCCTGGTGCTGATGGTGGCCGCCATCCTGGCGATTGGCACCCTGATCTCGGCCTTCTTCAGCAACACCCTGGCGGCGGCGGGAGCGACTCTGGCGCTGATTCTATTGCTGTGGATCATCGGCGGCTTCGCCAGCGGCGCCGGCGGCGCCAACGAGGTGGCACGCTACCTCAGCTTCGTATCGCACTACTACGACAACTTCTACCGAGGCGTGGTGGATGTGAAGGACGTCGTCTACTATGTCAGCCTGACCGTCCTGGCCTTGTTCTTAGGGAGCCAGGTCGTCGAATCGAGGCGGTGGCGATGAGGATCCAACGCGCCCTGGCCATCCGCATCGCCTACGTCGTCTCCCTGCTGGGTCTCGTCGGCGCCGCCGGCTGGTACTACTACCGCCAGACGGTCGACCGCTACGTCTACATCGGACTGGCGGTGGCGTTGGTGGGCGTCGTCGCCGGGCTGGCGTTCGACCGCGAACGTGTCGCGCAGTTCTTCCGCGGCCGTCAGGGCCGCTACGGGACCAACGCTGTGGTGGCCGGGCTGGCTCTGGTCGGGATTCTCGGCGTCGTCAATGTCCTGGCGTACAAGAATCCGAAGAGCTGGGACTGGACGGAAGATTCGCAATACTCGCTGGCACCCGAGACGCGGGCGACGCTGGCGACGCTGACCGTACCCGTCCGCCTGATCGGTTTCTATTCCGCCGACTACTCGTCCATGCAGGACGACATCCGCCCGCTGTTGCAGCAGTACGTCGAGGCCGGGCGCGGCTACGTGACCTATCAATTCATCGATCCGCGCGCCGAACCGCTCCAGGCCGATCGCTACGGGGTGACGCGCGACGGATCGGTGGTCGTCGCCATGGGCGCCGGGTCGGAGGTCGTCGCCTCGCCGACCGAGCAGGACATCACCGGCGCTTTGGTCCGGCTGGCGAATCCGGGCCAGCGCAAGGTCTACTTCCTGACCGGTCATGGCGAGCGCGATATGCAGAGCACCGAGCCCGATGGCTACGGTGACGCGCGCCAGGCGCTCGAGTCCAAGAACTACGAGGTCGCCGCGCTCAACCTGTTGACCGATCCAGCTGTCCCCGAGGATGCATTGGCCCTGATCATTGCCGGCCCGACCGTGCCGCTTTCGACCGGCGAAATCGAGGCGTTGCGGGCCTACCTGGGGCGGGGCGGATCGGTCGTCGTCATGGAGGAGCCGACGCCCGGCACGCGTATGGAAGGCGTCGACGATCCCCTGGCGGACGAGCTGGCCACCACCTGGGGCATCCGGCTGCGAAACGACTTCGTCGTCGATCTGAGCTCGAGCATGCCGAATTTCGGCATCGGGGTGACCTATGCCTCCGATCCGATCACCGCTCGGTTGAACAACCTGGTCTCGTATTTTCCGACATCCCGCAGCATCGAGGTGGTCGACGTCGGCAATGCGGACCTGACCCAGGTCGAGTTGGTCCGGACGGGCAACAACTCGTGGGGGGAGACCGACTTCGAGGCTCTCAAGACGAGCGGCTCGGTCGAGGAGAACGCCAGCGCCGACACAGCCGGCCCGCTGACCCTGGCGGCCACCGTCGAAGATCGCACGACTCACGCGCGTCTGGTGGTCTTCGGCGACGTGGACTTCGCCGCCAACACCGACTACTTCCAGTACGCCAACGGCGACCTGCTCATCAACAGCATCGACTGGGCCGCCGGTCAGGAGAGCCTGATCAGCCTGACCCCCAAAGAGACCACCCAGCGCTTCGTCGTCCCGCCGTCGAACCAGACGACGGTGCTGATCGCGCTCATCAGCGTCATCGGCATCCCCGGCGCCGTGGTCGTGCTGGGCGTATCGACCTTCCTGCGCCGGCGGCGCCAGGCGTGAGGCGGACCGCATGATTCGGCGGACGACCTGGATCCTCGTCGGTGTGCTGGCTGTGGCGGTTGTAGGGGCCGTGCTGTTGTCCCGCCGGCCGCCGACCACGCCGGCCGGCGAGACGCCGACGCCCGAGGCGGTCTGGGAGATCGATTCGACCTCGATCCGGTCGATCCGCATCGAGGATCTGCAAGCCGGAACGATCGTGGAAGTGGAGCGGCAGGCCGAAGAAGGATGGCATCTGGTTCAACCGACACCTGGTCCGGCAGACGCCGCCCGAGTCGAGCAGAGCGCGACCTGGCTCAGCTTGCCACGGCCGACGGGCGTCTTGCACGACGTAACCGACCTGGCGGCCTTCGGGCTGGACCAGCCGCTGAAGAAGATTGTGGTGGTGTTCCAGGACGGAAGCCAGCAAGAGTTGACGGTCGGTCGAATGGATCCGACCGGATCGGTCGTCTACGTACAATCCGCCGGCAGCAGCGACGTGCTGCTCTTCAGCCGCTTCGGACTCGACGAAGTGTTGGGCCTACTCGATCCCATACCGACCGCGCCGGCAACTGCCACACCTTTGCCGGCGGCGACATCGACTTCAACGCCGGCGCCGACGGTAGCAGCGCCGCAACCGA
>DATIFK010000200.1:0-21313 GCA_035455265.1 Anaerolineales bacterium | reverse complement strand
GCACCCGTTCCTGGGCCACGCCGAAGATGGCCGGACCGGCCAGTCCAAGCCCCGGGCTGGAACGTTGAAGCCAAACCAGCAGGTCGCGCAGGCCGAAAGGCAAGACCATCGCCATGCCCGCCAGGCCGACCAGGCGGTCCGCCACGATCGAGGCGGCGCCGCCGGCGCGGTTCTTGGAAAGCTTCAACACGCCCGCAAGACGCACAACGTCCCCGCCGACCGACGTGGGCAGGAAGTTGGCCGCGAACAGCCCGGCCAAGGTCAACCGCAGACTCTCGCGAAAGGGGATCGATGGGTCGGTCGTGCGCAGAAGGGAGTACCAACGCGCGGTAATGGCCATTCGGGACACGGCCAGAAGGCCAACGACGGCCAACAAACTGGTGATGGGGATACGCTGCAAAGCCGAGACAATCTCGTCCCACCCCTGCTGGCGAAGCAAGTACACCAACAGGGCCAGCGACCCGACCGTCCCCAGGATCCGTATGATGAGCTGTCGGTCGATCCGCGGAGCGGGGCGGCTCATGGCGTTCCGTGGGCCGCGTCGACAACGCGGCGCACGGAGTACGTGGGCTTGGCCTGCGACTCGTGATAGGTGCGCACGGTCAGCTCGGCCAGCAGGCCCATCAGAATCGCCTGTGCCCCCAGGATGAAGAGCATCACACTCAGGAGCAGCAGAGGCGAACGGATCATGTGCTCGTCGAGCGTCAGGCGGCGGACCGCGAGCGCGACGAGCACGACCAGGCTGGCAGCGATCATCCCCATGCCGGTGCCGCCGAAGATGTAGATGGGTTTGGCGGCGTAACTGGTCAGGAACTTCACGGTGAAAAGATCGAGGATCACCTTCAGCGTCCGCTCCAGGCCGTACTTGGCGCGGCCGTAGCGGCGCGCGTGGTGGCGCACCGGGACCTCGACGATGCGGGCGCCCACGCCACCGGCGTAGGCGGGGATGAACCGGTGCATCTCACCGTACAGGTGGAATCCCTCCAGCACTTCGCGACGGTAGGCCTTCAAGGTGCAGCCGTAGTCGTGCAAGCGCACGCCGGTGACGCGGGAAATGATCCAGTTGGCGATCTGCGAAGGAAGCCGCCGCGTCAGGGCGGCGTCCTGGCGGTCGACGCGCCACCCCGAAACGACGTCGTAGCCTTCGTCGATCTTCTGCATGAGTGCGGGGATGTCGGCCGGGTCGTTCTGCAGATCGGCATCGAGGGTGACGATGACTTCGCCCGACGAATGGTCGATCCCGGCCGCCAACGCCGCCGTCTGCCCGAAGTTGCGACGCAGCACCACCACCCGGCTCGCTCCGCCGTCTTCGCGCACCAGGCGTTCGAGCGCTTCGACGCTTCCATCCGTCGACCCGTCGTCGACATAGACGACCTCATAGTCGCGGCCAGCCAAGGCCTCCCGGATCGCCTGGTGCAGGTGCGGCACGCTTTCGACTTCGTTGTAGACCGGGATGACCAGAGATATCTTCACGGGGAACCCCCGCGCCTGCCCGGGCCCATCAGGCGCTTGCAGGAAACCGCCGTTCAGTCCACGCCGCGTCCGGCGTGGTTGAGCACCGCCGTGACGCCCGTGTCCCAGCGGTGCCACTTGTCGAAGTGCGCGTCCAAAATGCGCAGGCCCTCGCCGATCGGCTCGAGACCCGCCGCCTGCAGGTCGGCATCGACCATGATGCGCGCCAGCGGCTTGTAGGTGATCTTCGGTTCCCACCCCAATTCCCGGCGCGCCTTCGAGGCATCCGCCTGGAGCAGATCGACCTCCGTCGGCCGGAAGTACCGCCGGTCGACCTCGACGTGCTCGCGCCAGTCGAGCCCGGCATAGGCGAAGGCTTCTTCGACGAATTCGCGGATGGTCGGGGCGACGCCTGTGCCGACGACGTAGTCGCGCGGGTCCTCGCGCTGCACCATCAACCACATGGCCTCGACGTACTCCGGCGTGTACCCGTAGTCGCGGCGGGCGTCCAGATTCCCCAGGTAGAGCTTCTTCTGGAGGCCGGCCTTGATGCGAGCGATGCCGCGCGTGACTTTGCGAGAAAGGAAGGTCGGGCCGCGGCGCGGACTCTCGTGGTTGAACAGAATCCCGTTGACGGCGAACAGCTGATAGGCTTCACGGTAGTTGGCCGTCATCCAGTAGGCGTACACCTTGGCGATGGCGTAGGGGCTGCGAGGGCGAAAGACCGTCGTCTCGCTTTGCGGCGCCGGCGCATCGCCGAACATCTCGCTGGACGAGGCCTGATAGAAGCGCGTCTGAATCCCGCTGCGGTGGACGGCCTCCAACACGCGGGCCACCCCCAACCCGGTGACGTTGCCGGTGTACACCGGCATTTCGAAGCTCACCAGCACGTGCGACTGCGCCCCCATGTGGTAGATCTCGTCCGGCCGCACGTTGTAGATCAGGTTGGTCAGTTGCTCCGAGTTCGATAGATCGCCGTAGTGGAGGAACAGCCGGGCGCCCGGGTCGTGGGGGTCCTGGTAGATGTGGTCGATGCGATCGGTATTGAACGTGCTCGACTTGCGAATGAGGCCGTGGACCTCATACCCCTTGTGTAGAAGGAATTCGGCCAGGTACGAACCATCCTGGCCGGTAATCCCGGTGATCAGGGCTTTCTTCATTCGGGAGCCTCGATCGACTGAAATTCAGTCGCTGAATTATACATCAGCCCGGCCGGTGCCGGCTGCCTGGGCCGGGCGAGCTCTCCGGTCGGCCAGGATACATGCGGCCGCGTAGCCACCCACCCCAAGGACCGCCGCCGCCATCGTCGCCTCCAGGCTCAGGCCTGGCAGCCCGGCATACCGGCCGAGGTACCAGTACAACACGATCGCCGTCGCGATGCACAGGCAGATGTAGGCTCGCCCAAGCCATCGGTCACGTGTGATGCGTGCCGAAAGCCAGGCCCACGCCACCAGCCCGGCCTGAGCAGCCAGGAACACGGTGCGATAGCGGGGGTTGTCCCACTGATACCCGGGCGCCCGGTAGGAGGCGAGGAGCGCCGTTACCCAGATCAAGATCCCGAGGTAGGCCTCCAGACTTCGCCACCCCATCCGCCGGATGGCGGCCACCGTTCCATAGATCAGCGCAGGGATGACGGCAAACCAACCCAGACTTCGCAAGATGGCGATGGTCTTCCAGAGGGTGTTGCCCGGCGCTGCGATGGCGGCCGGCAAGAATGGCTGGACGAGCCCGTAAGCGATGAGGAAGGGAAGGCGCAGGGCCGAAGGCAGGCGATCGAGCATTACCTGCAACATGTCGGAGCCGGCTGCTGCCTGCCCCACCCGCCACGAGGCGCCGGCATTCTGCCACCACTGGAGGAGAACCTGCCCGAAGGTTCCGCTGATTTCCTCCAGGCGCGCCCAGCTTCGAATCGCAAGCAACAGACCCGCCAGGGCGAACGGGATTCCCAGCCACCAGACCCAGCGCGGGATGCGCGGCCGTTCCCTTCCCTCCCATACGGCCAAGAGCCCGATGACGGCCGCGCCGGCCAGGGCCGTAGGTGGGGAGAAGAACAAGAGCACCAGCAGGCCCCCGACAAGCCACGCAATCCCGCCGGCGGTCCTTCGTTCGCGAGACAAGACGTATCCGTACAGGGAGATCGCCAAGCCGGCGATGAGGAAAGGCTCACGCATCTGGGAGGCGCCCAACAGGACGGATTCGGGGAACAGCGCCGCGATCCATGCCGCCGCGGCCGCGGCGGCGGGATCCCACCGAACGCGGGCGAGGCCTCCGATGAAGAGCACACCCAGCGCGGAGGCCGCGGCTGTCAGGACGACGACCATCAGCGGGCGTTGGACGCCTCCGCTGAGGTAGCGGTAGCTGGCGGCGCTGACGAAAAGCAATCCGCCGTACTGATCGCTGACCTTTGGCGAGGTGAAGGCTGAGAGCAGCGGAAGGTCGCCACGCGCCCGCTGCCAGGCGTCGGCGTCCCGCTTGTAGGAATCCCAGAAGACGTAGCCGGCCTTCTGTGGATTCTCGGCGTACCCGTAGACCGGGAGAGCCCGTGCCAGGGCCAGGCCGACGGCGAGCCGCAGGACCATCGCGCCGACAGCCAGAACCAACGCGGCGCGCATCGGCTCGTTGCCGGATACCGAGCGATGGGTCCAGACGATCGCCGCCAGGGAGAGGGCCAGCAAGACGGCGTAGCCCAAGGATCCGGCGAGGCTGAATCCCTTCCCGTCCAGCCAGGCCAGAACGAGGCCCCCCGCCAAGCTGCCCGCAACAACGAATGCGATCGAACGGAACCTTGTCATGCCGCGAGCTCCGCACGCCGGCGCCAGGATTCGAGCGCCCGGGCGGCCGCAACCACCACCACCATGATGACCACCATCTGCAAGGGTACCAGGAACCGCGGGTTGTCTCCGTGATCGGTCAGCGTTTGCAGCACCGACGTGACCGCCACAAGCCCGGCCGCGGCCAACCAGTCGACATCGCGCCGAAGCCGTCGCACGAAGTCCATCCGGAAGGGAAGCGCCGCCAGGAGTAGAAGGTAGGCGGCGTTGGCCGCCAGGCAGAGGCCCCGCCCGACGTTGGACCACGCGGACAGCAATCGCCGAGCGAAAGGAGACGCGATGAGATCAGGCTGCCAATACACGGGAGCCTTCCAGAAGCCAACCCAGCCCTCGACGACGTTGAGTGCGTACAGGTCCGGATGCTCACGGATCAGCAGCAGCGACACCCGCTGCATCTCGCGCGACAGATCATAGAACCCGAGGCCCGTCACGCGTGTCAGTTCCGGGATCGCCTCCCAGATGGCGTTGGTCTGATCGCCTCGCTCGGCGATGCGGGCGTCCCGGTATTTGAGGTAGGTGTCCCGCAAGGGCGCGTACTCCTCCGGCAGATACTCGAAGAAGACGCCGGTGTGTTGGACCAGGTTGTAGCCGCCCATCGTCGTCGGCGCCAGGAAGCCGTAGTGCGAGTCGATGAAGTAGATCCAACCACCGAGAAGAATGGCCGCCGGCGCGGCCCACGCCAGGCCGCGCGCCCAACGCTCCCTCCAACGTCCTGCGGACGCAACGAACGGAAGCAGCCAGACGGCCAGCGGATAGAAGAGGATACGGACCAGCCCGGCAGCCCCCGCCGCCACGCCTCCCAGGAGGGCGATCGCGGAGGCCCAGCCCAGGCGCGATCGACGCCGCGCTTCGAGGGCCAGCCAAAGGCTGAGGAGCACGAGGAACGCCGTCAGGGTTTCGGTCAGGAGGTTGGCTTCGAACAGGAATTGGCCCGGAATCAGGTTGTAGAGGGCGCCGACGATCACCGCCAGCCTCAGGTTTCCGCTCACTCGAAGCGTCCAGAGGAAGAGGAGGATGGTGATGCCAAGTCCCAGCGCCATCTGGCCCAACCAGACGCGTACCGGATCGAGGTCCAGTAGGGCCACAAACAACGGGTAGCCGGGCACGCGCGTCCCATCGTATCCATCGAGTGTGCCGCCGGCCAGCACGGAGGCGGCGCGGAAGTACGCCCCGGTGTCTCCGTACTCGACGGGCGCATACGCGGCCCACAGCCACAGTCGTTCGATGAACGCCGCCGTCAGCAGCACTCCGGCCCAAAGGGCGACGCGCCCACGCGCCGGCTGGGGGTTCGTCATGCGATGTCCAGGCCCTCGAGGGCGCGGCGCGTGCGCGCGATCCAGCTGAATCGGGCCGCTTCCCGCCGCGCCCGGCCGGCCAGGGAGGCTCTGCGCTTCGCATCGCGCCGGATCGAGCGCAAAGCCGCGTTCCAGACGTCGACATCTTCGGGCGGTACCAGGACGGCATTCTTCGCGTGCAGCACCTCGTGCAGTACCGGCAGGTCGCTGGCCAGGATGGCTCGACCGGCAGCCATATACTCAAAAGCCTTCAAGGGACTGGCGAACGCCGACGTATCGCCTCCGCTGCTGACGGTGATCTTCCGCGCATAGGGCATCAGGAGTACGTCGGCGGCGGCGTGGACCAGGGGCAACCTGGCCTGCGCCACGAAACCCAGAACGTGAACGTTGACCAATCCTTGCGCCCGCGTTCGCGCCGCCCATGCTTCCACGTCTCTCGGCTCTCCACCCGCCCACACGAAGGAGATGGCCGGGTTGCGCCGAGCTAGTTCGGCCAGGAGCTCAACTCCGCGTCCGGGGTACAGGTGCCCTGTGTACACCGCGGTGAAGGCCTGCGGCAACCCGAGGCGGTGCCGAGCCTGGCGCGGTCCCGGCAGGTCCTCATACGCCTCGACGTCAACGCCACTCGGCAGGACGACGGTGCGCGGGGGTCGCAGCGCCGGTCCGTAGTCGCGCTCGAGAGTTGCTCGCAGCGACTCCGTGATCGGCAGGAGCCGTCGCAAGCCTCGACCGCGCAGGATCCATCGAAAGAGCATCGGCCCGGCGAAACCGGCCGGCCGATCGTGGACCTCAAGGACCGTCGGTCGCCCCAGCACAGAGAGCATCGCCGCCGCTTGATACGGCCACACGTAGAACAGGTCCGCGCCCCAACGCATGCCGGCCGAGGCGCTGCGCAGACTGAAGTCCCAGCGCCTCAGCACAGACCACCCCTTGACGAAGGAGATCGGAAACTCCCGGCGCAGGCCGTAGTTGGCGCGCGCCTGAGCCCAGTCGAATGCCTCTCGCGCCCGCGGCACCCACAGGTGCACGTCGTGGCCGATATCGGCCAGTGACTGGCAGACCTTCATCACCCGGATGGAGTTGGCCGTTCGGGATGGAATGCGTGAGGCAGCAATGCAGGCGACGCGCACGCCGTCAGGCTCCTGCTTCGGCACGGCGCAGGACCTGCCGCACACGCGCTACCAGGACGGCGGTCGTCCCGGCGAAGTAGGCCGACAGCAGGCCGGCCATGCCCATCGCCCCCGTGGCCGGTACCACGATGATGGTCGCGGCGATCTTGAGGATGCCTGCCATCAACTGAACCCAGTTGGGGTACGTCGGCTGGCCGAGGAGCAACAGCATGCTCCGGGTCCAGTACAGGATGTTGACCGCCACCGCCCCGACGAGAAGGATCATCAGCGGGCCGTAGGCCGCTGCCGACGCCGGAGTGTAGACGATCGAAATGAACAGGTGACCGAAGACCACCAGGCCGACGGCCGCCGGCAGCGTCCAGACCGAGGCCAGCAGGGATCCGCTGCGCAACAGGTAGCGGACGTTGGGCCAGCGCCGCGCGGACACCTCGAGCGACGCCTCACGGTAGGTCGTGCTGATCAACGGGCTGACCGGCACGAAGAGGAGATTGGTCACCGCCCGAGCGACCTTGTAGAATCCCACCTGGGTCGGCGTGCTGAAGGCGCCCAGCCACAACAACTCGCTATCGCGCGTCACCAGGGCAATGGTCGTTGATAGATTCGTGCTCCAGGCGAAGCGGAGCATCTCTCGCCGCCGGTCGGCCAGCAGACTCAACGGCACACGCCACCAGCCGGCCCCCCATCGGCGGCGCGCTTCCACCAGGGCCGCCCCCGTGCTCGCCAGCGCCCCGCTGGCTTTGCCGACGGCGTAGGCCAGCACCACCTCGGTGATGCCGCCCTGCGTCACGAAGGCCGTGGCCATCAACGCCAGGGTGAGGACGGCCTGGCCGATGGCGATCCAGCTGAGCGCACCGAATCGATCGGCGAATTGAAGCAGGCCGGTCGAGCTTTCCATCGCCAGGTTTCCCAGGATCGCCAACCCGTACAAGACGAAGAGCGGCGCCCGGCTCGGATCGTGGGCGATGACCTGGGCCGCCAGGGGCGCCAGCACGACGATGAGCGTGACGGCCAGCAGCGAACTGCCGATCTCGACCAGGCCGGCGGCCTTGAAGACCGCTGCTGCGTGGCGCGGTTTCGCTTGTTCGGTGTAGTCGCCGACGTAGTGAACCACCAGCTGGTTCATGCTGAAGGACGTCAGGCGATTGACGTTGCTGCCGAAGTCCGTGACCAACCCCACCAGCCCGAGTCCCTCGACGCCCACCAGGCGCGCCACCAGCGCGCCCTGGACCATGCTCAAGGCCGTGCTGAACGTCGTCGCGCTCAGCAGGTATCCCGAATTGCGAAGGACCCTCACCAGGAGCGGGTTCGAGACGAAGCGCGACCACAGGCGGGCGGGGGACCAGGACACGATGGCCGAGTCTCAGTCGAGCGTGTTCACCGAACTGGCCCAATCCCGCTCGGCCAGGTACCAGGCCACGCACGCGTCCAGTCCGGCTTCGAAGCTGGTGGTCGGCTTCCACGCGAGCAAAGAGCGCGCTTTGGAGATGTCGGCCCACGTCGATGGAACGTCCCCCGGGGCCGGCGGGCGCCACTCGATCTGCGCCGCCTTGCCCAGCCGCCGCGAGGCTTCGTCGATGACGAGGCGCAGCGGGACGGGATGATCGCTGCCCAGATTGATGACCTCGTAGCCGAGTGGCCGCAAGGCGGCGACGGTGCCGGCGGAGATGTCGTCGCGATAGGTGAAGTCGCGCTCCTGTTGGCCGTCTCCGTAGACGATGACCGGCATGTCCTCGGCGATGCGCTGGATGAAGCGAAAGACGCTCATGTCTGGGCGGCCGGCCGGGCCGTAGACGGTGAAGTACCGCAAGATGGTGATATCCAGGCCGTGCAGGTGATGGTAGGTGTGGCACAACAACTCGGCGGCGCCCTTCGAGGCGGCGTACGGCGAGAACGGCCGGGTGATGTCGGCGTCCTCGCGGAAGGGTCGGGGGTTGTGCGCTCCATACAGGCTCGAGGTGGATGCCAGGACGAACTTCTTCACCCCGCGCTGACGGCAGAGCTCCAGCAGCTGCAGGGTTCCCGACACGTTGGCAGCGTAGTAGGCCGCCGGGTCGCGCAGGCTGGGCCGCACCCCGGCCCGCGCCGCCAGGTTGATCACGCCGTCGTACTTCTCCTCGCCCCAGGCCTCGGCCGCGCCCTCGGGTGTGGAAATGTCGGCGCGCCGAAACGTGAAGCCCGTGCGGCCGCTCAGGCGTTTCAGCCGCCATTCCTTCAGCCGCGGGTCGTAGGCGTCGTTGAGGTTGTCGGCCCCGACGACGGTGTGGCGATCGTCCAGCAAACGGCGGGAGACGTCCGAGCCGATGAATCCGGCGGCGCCGGTGACCAGGTACGTGCCCATTACAGGCGGATCACATGCTGGCTGCGGATTCCGACCGCGCCGAGGGCATTGCGCGAGTCGAACAGCAGGCGCGCCGACTCCGCCAGGCGGCGGTAGTCGATCGAAGAATGGTTGGTGACGATGACGACGCAGTCCGCCTGAGCGGCCGCCGCATACACGTCCGGGACCGAGTGCAGCCCCCAGCCCTCATGCTCGATGGACGGGACGTAAGGATCGAAGTACTCGACCTGGGAGCCCTTCTCACGCAGCAGACCGATCACATCCAGCGCCGGCGACTCGCGCACATCGCCGATGTCCGGTTTGTAGGCCAGGCCGACGACCAACAGCCGCGCCCCCCGCAGAGCCTTGCCCGCTTCATTGAGGGCGTCCTGGACGCGGCTGACGACGTAGCGCGGCATGTTGGTGTTGATCTCGCTCGCCAGCTCGATGATGCGGGCGTTGTACTTGACCTGTTTCAGCTTCCACGAGAGATAGAGCGGATCGATCGGGATGCAGTGCCCGCCCAGTCCCGGCCCGGGAGTGAAGCGCATGAAACCGAACGGCTTGGAGGCGGCGGCTTCGATCACCTCCCAGACGTCGATCCCCAGCCGGTCGCACATCAGCGCCATCTCGTTGACCATGGCGATATTGACGGCGCGGAAGGTGTTCTCGAGAAGCTTGGTCATCTCGGCGACTTCCGCCGACGACACGCGCACGATCGTCGACATCGCCTGCGCGTACATGCTCGCCGCCACCTCGGTGCAGACCGGCGTGACGCCTCCGATCACCTTGGGCGTGTTCTTGGTTGTCCAATCCTTGCGCCCCGGATCGACGCGCTCGGGCGAGAAAGCCAGGAAGATGTCTTCGCCGACGCGCAGGCCGCCGGCCTCGAGCTCGGGCAGGACGAGCTCACGCGTCGTCCCGGGATACGTCGTCGACTCGAGGATGATGACCATCCCGCGATGAAGCGCCGGGCGAAGCGATTGCGCCGACGAGACGATGAACGACAGGTCGGGATCGCCGGTTTTTCGCAGCGGGGTCGGCACGCAGATGCTGACGCCGTCGGCGGCGGACAGGGCGGCGAAGTCGGTCGTGGCCGTCAGGCGCTTCCCGTCCACCTGCCGGAGGACGGCCGCCGCCGGGATATCTTCGATGTAGCTCTCCCCGCGCTGCAGCCGGGCGACCTTGTCGGCGTCCCGGTCGACGCCGATGACGCGGTAGCCCGACTCGGCCAGAGCGACGGCCAGCGGCAGCCCGACGTAGCCCAGGCCGACGACGCCGACAGTCGCCTGGTGCGAGGTGAAACGTTCGATCAGGTCGCGGGCGGCCTGCGGCAATGCGGGGTCCACCGGGCTCATACGGATTGATCCTCCATCGGATCAGAACAGGCTGAGCTGTTCCGGGCCGGGCGTCGGGTCGGGCTCGGGCGCCGCCGGGCGCTGGGCGCGTGCGAGCCACTCCGGCAGGCGGGCGAAGTCCTCTTCCACCTGGCGCCGCATCGATGGCTGATGCAGGGCGGCGGCCGGGTGGTACATGGCGACGACCATCCGGCCGTTGACGACGCGCCCCTGGCCGTGCAGGGCGCTGATGCGGGCGTTGGGGAAGAAGCGGGCCATCGAGAAGCGGCCCAGGGTGACAATCACTTTCGGATTGATGGCGGCGATCTGCCGATCCAGATAGCTCGAGCAGGCCTCGACTTCCTCCGGCAGTGGATCCCGGTTGCCCGGCGGCCGGCATTTCACGACATTGCAGATGAAGACCTGCTCCCTCTTCAGACCCACCGAAGCCAGCAATTCCTCCAGAAACCGGCCGGCGGCCCCGACGAAGGGGCGCCCTTGCTCGTTCTCGTGGAAACCCGGGCCCTCGCCGATGAACAGGATCTCGGCGTTGGCCGGCCCTTCCCCGGGCACGGCCTTCTTGCGCGACAAGTGAAGCTTGCACTTGGTGCACGCGTTGACTTCGGAAGCGACGGCGCGCAGCTCGGCCTCAGGATCCACGCGAGGCCTCGGCGACCGGCAGGCGTTGGCGAAGCTGGCTCAGGGTCATCAAGACGGCGTCTTCCCGGTTGTCCTTGTAGTATCCCGGCCGCGAGCCCACGACTTCGAAACCGTGTTTGCGATAGAGGTTCTGCGCCGCGGCGTTCGAGGCGCGCACCTCCAAAGTGGCGAGCTCGGCCCCGATGCGCGCCGCCAGGTCGAGCGCGGCCAGCAGCAGGGTTTCGCCGATACCTCGCCCCCGCTCAGCCGGGTGAACGGCGATCGTGCTGATGTGGGCCTCGTCCACCAACAACCACAGCCCGACGTACCCCACCACCCGCAGGCGCGGCGAGGCGGGCATCTCCGCCACCAGAAGGCGGGCGGCCGGGTTCTCCGTCAGCTCGTAGCGGTAGCTTCGCTCGGGCCACGGCAAGGAGAACGACAGACGGTCGATGGCGGCGACATCAGGGACGTCGGCCAGGGTCATCGGCCGGACACGCAAGCCGTCCGGCCCGCCTGCGGTCGGCGAAGCCGACGCGGCCGTCACCCCCATGCCTCCTTGCTGCGCACTAGGGTAGGCATGGGGGTCATCCGGCAACCTCATGCAGCCGCGACAGGTAGATCGGGGTGAGTCGCAGCGGATCCGCCGGGCGCCGGGCCTGCAACATCTCCCAGCCGATTTGAGCCAACACGCCCGGCCGGCGAACCGAAAGCGACGGCTCCGACAGCGTCACCCCCGGCGCGTCCTTCCACGCCGCGCGTTCCTCCGGCGTGAATTCACCGCAGAGATGGAAGGGAGGCGACCGGCGTTCCCGAACGTCCTCCCAGCGGAGGCTTTCCGGTTCTCCCTGGGGCTTCCAGCCACGCTTGGTCCATTTGTACCATACGCCTGCCAGGCGCCCTCGGCCGGCGCGCACGAAGACCCACATCGCCTCGGCTCGCGGCGGTTGCGCCCGAGCCAGAATCTCGAGGGTCGGTACTCCGACCAGTCTACGCTTTCCCGCCAACGACAGCCCGCGGGCCAGTGCCAGGCCGATCCGCAGGCCGGTGAACGAGCCCGGCCCCAACGCGACGGCCACGGCGGTCACATCCTTCAGCGGGACGCGCGAGCGTCGCAGCAGGAGCGCGATCTCCGGCGCCAGATCGACCGTAGCGTGCTCGGCGCCCCACCACACCAACTCGGCCCTCAGCCGTTCGCCGTCGAACAACGCCAGGCCGCTGGTTTCGGTCGAGGTGTCGATCGCCAAGATCACCTCAGCCTCCGAACGCCGTCTTGCGGTAGTCGCGCAGCCATTGCACGTATCGCTCGCCTTCGGCTTCGAAGCGCAGCCGGCGGCGCGACTCGTCGACCCAGCTCAATGCAATCGTGAGGCGGTCCGACGGCAAACACTCTGCGACACGCTCGGGCCACTCCAGGATGACCGGATGGCCCGCCGTGAACAGCTCGTGCAGCCCGATCCCTTCCGCCTCGCCCGGTCCCGACAGCCGATAGGCATCGACGTGATACAGCATCGAGGCATCGGCGCGGCGATACTCATTGATCAGCACGAAGGTCGGGCTGGTGATGGCCTGCAGCGCTCCCCATCCGCGGGCAATGCCCTGGGCCAGGGTGGTCTTACCCGCCCCCAGATCGCCCGCCAGACAAATGACATCGCCCTCGGCGACACCCTCACCCAGGCGGGTGCCCAGTCGACGCGTTTGTTCGGGACTGTGGCTCAGGAATTCCAGACTGCGCTCGTCGAGGATGGGCATGGGCGGCGGCATTATACGTCCGCGAATGGGGCCGAACAAGCGGGCCCCCCGCACTTTCGTCTCCCGATGCGCCGTGATACCATCCGCCCCATGCGCGTCCTCGTGCTTTCCGACATCCACGCCAATCTGACGGCTCTCGAGGCCGTCCTGAAAGACGCCGGCGAGGTCAATGCCGTCTGGTGCTTGGGGGATCTGGTCGGCTATGGACCCGACCCCAACGAGGTCATCGAGCGTGTGCGCAGCCTGCCCGGGCTGTTGTGTCTGATCGGCAACCACGACCAGGCCGCCATGGGGATCATCCCTTTGTCGCGTTTCAACCACGACGCCGGCGCCGCCGCGGCGTGGACGACGCACCAACTCACGACCGACAACATGGCCTACTTGAGGTCGTTGCCCAGCAAGATCACGTTCGAGGATTTCACTCTGGCGCACGGCAGTCCTCGGCAGCCGGTTTGGGAGTACATCCTCGACCTGCAGACGGCCGACACCAACTTCGAGGCCTTCACGACCGATTACTGCCTGATCGGCCATTCCCATCTTCCCCTGATCTTCCTGCGCGAGGAGAAGGACGGACACGCCCATCTGGCGTCGGTGGCCTGGGGAGAGCGCATGCCTCTGCGGCCGCGCATGATCCTCAACCCGGGGTCCGTCGGCCAGCCGCGCGACATGGACCCCCGAGCCGCCTACGCCGTCCTTGACCTCAAAGAAGACACGTGGGAACCGCGCCGTGCGGACTATGACGTCACCCAGGTCCAGGAGCGAATGCTGCGAGCCGGACTCCCGGAACGCCAGGCGATGCGTCTGCTTGCCGGCTGGTAACGGGAACCACGCTGGCCGGGAGGGCGTCTATCGTATGGCGGCGCCCGACCGGGCGACCGCGGAGGAGAACGCCATGAAGAAGATTTCGGTCCTTGCCTCGATCGCTGGGTTGGCTCTCCTGGTCGGCGCCTGCGGCCAGGCCCTCGCCCCCACGCTTGCCTATAATCGCGGCGCGGTCGAGCCATCCTTCGGTGGCGCCGCCGACCAGGGCATAGCCCCGATGGAGGCGCCGTCCGTCAGCGGCGAGGTGGGCGCCCCGAATTCCGCCTACTCGCCCGGATCCGCGCCCGCCGACAGGATCGTCATCCAGACCGGTAGCCTGACGATCGTCGTCGCCGACCCGGCCGCCCGAGTGACGCAGATTCGTGCCATGGCCGAGGGCATGGGCGGGTACGTCGTCTCTTCCTATGTGTACAAAACCGCCTATGGCACCCAGGGTCTGACGGCCGACCAGGCCACCATCACCGTCCGGGTGCCGGCCGACCGTTTGGATGAGGCCCTGGCGAAGATCAAGGAAGGCGCTTCCGAGGTGCGATCGGAGAATGTCTCCGGCGAAGACGTGACGCAGCAGTACACCGACCTCCAGTCGCGCCTGCGCAATCTCGAGGCGGCCGAGGCTCAGCTGCAGGAGATCATGAAGGGCGCCACCAAGACCGAGGACGTCCTGGCGGTCTACAACCAGCTGGTTCAGGTCCGCGGAGAGATCGAGTCGGTCAAGGGCCAGATTCAGTACTACAGCGAATCGGCCGCCTTGTCCGCGGTGACGGTTGAGCTCATTCCCGATGAAGCGGCGCAGCCGATCGAGACCGGGGCGTGGGATCCGAACGGCGTCGTCAAGAACGCCATCGAGGCGCTCATTCGGGCGCTGCAGTGGCTCGCCAGCGCCGCCATCTGGATCGTCCTCTACATCCTGCCGGTAGCCCTGCTGGCCATCGGCCTGCCGGTGCTGATCTTGGTCCTGATCATCCGCGCGATTCGACGTCGCCGGGTCAGCAAGCCGAAGATCGACGCGTAGCTCTCCTGAACACGCAAGATCGCGTAGGGGCGAAGCGTGCTTCGCCCCTACCTGATTCTTGGGGAGGGCATCCGGCACGCCGGAGGCGCCTGGTAATGGTCGGAGAACGCCATTCGTGATAACGTGATGACACGCCTCGGACGGAAGTACAGGAACGCTGGTAGCAGGAAGGAATTGTTCATGGAATCCACTAACCTGAAGAGACTTGTGCATTTGTTCCCGATCACTCTGCTGGCCGCCTGTCAGGCTGCTCAACCGACTCCACAAGCTCAGACGAACTTCTCTGAACAGCCCACGGCTGCCCAGCCAAGCGCGCCGGCGCCAACCAGTCAGAGTTCCCTGGGCCTTTGCGACAACCCGTACTGGCCCGTGGTGGAAGGTGCGACCTGGACCTCGAGCTACCACACGAGCCAGCAAGACGACACGCAGGTCGACACCATCACCGACGTGGGTTCTGACGCCTTCCTCATAGAAACGACCCGATCAAACGCAGATTACGTGATCACGTGGACATGCACGCCTGAGGGACTCCTCTGGCTGCAGACCAACGGGGGGATGTTTTCGGCCGTATTCCCGAATCAGCAATGGTCGACGAATTCCTACACCGGCGTCAGTATCCCGAAGCAGATCAATCCCGGGGACACCTGGTCGTCTTCGGAGAGTCTCACGGCCACAGGCTCGGATGGAAGCATGACGTTTGACATCCATCTCGATTTCCGGGCCGTTGGCAAGGAAAGCATCAGCGTCCCTGCCGGCACGTTCGATGCCATGAGGTTGGACATCGTGATGGAATTCGTCGGCCCGGGTTTTGACGTGACCGTCGATATCTCAGACTGGGCCGCAGAGAACGTAGGCATGGTCAAGTCCGTGGCCCAGAGCGATACGGGGGGATTGGATTGGGAGATGGAACTCGTCTCCTATTCGATCCCCTAACCGAGGAATGGCCTGACGCCCCGCCCATTGGTCCCCTCTCCCGCGCCGCGGGAGAGAGGTTAGGGTGAGGGTCTACAACGCCGCGCGTATCTTCGTCGCCAATTGACCGAAAGCCGCCGTGTGCGGCTGGCGGGGCCGCGGCATCGGGATCTTGAGCTCGAGCCGCACCTCGCCCGGCTGCGGGCTCAGCACGATCACACGGTCTGCCAGGAGGACCGCCTCGCCGATCGAGTGGGTCACCATCACCACGGTGACCGGTCGCGCCTCCCAGATGCGGGATAACTCGGCGCCCATGCGATCGCGCGTCAGGGCATCCAGCGACCCGAACGGCTCATCCAACAGCAGCAGATCGGGCTCGTGCACCAGTGCTCGGGCCAGGGCCACACGCTGCGCCATGCCGCCGGACAGGTTGTGCGGATAGATTCTGCCGAAGGCCTGCAATCCAACGAGCTCGAGCAAGCTCCGAGCCTGACGGTCTTGGTCCGCTGGATCGAGACCCTGCAGCTCCAGCGGCAGGCGCACGTTGTCGAGAGCCGTGCGCCACGGCATCAGGTTCGCCTGTTGGAAGACAAAACCGATACGCCGCCGCGGGCCCTGGAGAAGTTCGCCTTCGAAGAACACTTCTCCCTCGGTCGGGCGGATCAGGCCGCCCAGGAGCCTCAACAAGGTCGTCTTGCCGCATCCCGAAGGACCGACGACACAGACGAATTCGTTGGGGGCGACGGTCAGGCTGACGTCGCGCAAAGCCAACAGTTCGCCCGAGCCGTTGCGATAGGCCTTGCGAAGATGGCGCGCTTCCAGCACAGGTTGGCGGGCGGTCGGCATCAGGGGATGAACTCGTTGGAGTAGGCCTGCCCCGGATCGACCGTTGAGGTCAGCAGACCCATGCGCAGCAAGACCTGCTCCATGTTCTGCCACGCCTCCGGGTCGCTGAATCCCGGGCGCGGGGACGACCAGTAGTCCATCGTGGCTGCCAGGACCTGGCGTTGGACGGCCTGGTCGGCGGGTTCCAGCTCGACGAAATCCAAAGACGTCTGGAAGGCTGCCTCCGGATCGGCCAGCGCCGCCGCGATCCCTTTCAGCGTGGCGCCGACCATCCGCCGGACGAGCTCGGGGTTCTCCCGCAGCGTCGTCTCGTTCGTCACCAGACCGTTGGAGGCCAGATGGACGTAGTCGGCCACTCGAAGCAGAGTCACCGGCAGGCCGCGCGCCGCCAGCAGGATCGGTTCGTTGTTGGCGTAAACCACCGCCGCGTCGACGCGGCCCGCCAGGAGTGCCTCGACCTGCGTGAAGCCGATGACGTCGAGCGCGGCGGCGTCTTCCGGCATCGCGTTGGCGTCGAGCAAGGCGCGGTATCCGATGTAGGAAGCGCCTCCCAGGATGGGAATCCCGATCCTCTTGCCGCGCAGATCCTGCGGGGTGTGGATGTCGCCGTCCGCCGGCGCGGCCACCGCGACCGGAAAGTCGTTCCACCAACTCAGGACGTAGACCACCGGGAGCCCCTGCGCCCGCGCGAGCAGAACCTGCTCGGCGGAGGCCAACGTGAAAGGCAGTTCGTTGGCGCCGACCAGGGCGATGCCGTCGGTCTCGAAGGCGTAGTCGAAGTCGAGCGCCAACCCTTCATCGGCGAAGAAACCGCGTTCCACGCCGACATAAAACGGAGCGTATTGGACGTTCGGCAGATAGCCCATCGGCAGTCGGACCGTCGTCAGGCTCTCGGGCGACGGAGGCGTCCGACCACACGCGGCTGCTATCGCGCCAACCAACAACAGGAGCATGGTCAAGCGGGCGCGAACCATGATCACCTCCGTTTCAACCTCGGCGCCACGCCAGGGCCACGCGTTCCAGGACCGCCACCAGGCCATAGAGCAGGAGCGCCAAAACCATCAACGTGATCAGGGCGGCGAAGACCAGGGGTGTGTTGTACAGGCCGCGAGCGTGGTTGACCAGGAAGCCGAGGCCCTCATCCGAGCCGACGAACTCCCCCACCACCGCGCCAATGACGGACAGGGTGGCGCCGATCTTCAGGCCTGCCAACAGGTTCGGCATGGCCGACGGCGCCTCCAGGTGGAGGAACGTCTGCCAGCGTGTCGCTCTCAGGGAGCGCATCAGGTCGCGCAGGTCCTCGGGGACAGACCGAAGTCCGGCCACGGCGCTGATCAAGATGGGGAAGAAGACGATCAGCGCGCACACCAGGATCTTGGACAGCGTCCCCGGGCCGAACCAGATGATCAGCAGCGGTGCGATGGCGACGGTCGGCACGGCCTGAGAGGCGACGATGTAGGGAGACAGCAAGCGTTCGATGCGGCGCGACTTCGCCAGCGGATAGGCCAGCAGCAACGCCACCGCCAGCCCAAGGCCCAACCCGGCCAGCACCTCCCCCAGCGTCACGCCGGCGTGATGCAGCAGGCTTCCATCGCGCCAGGCGCGCCCGATCGCATCCCAAACGGCCGAGGGACCTGGCAGGAGGAAGTCCGGCCATCCCGTCCAACGCGAGAGCACGGCCCAGACGGCCAGCGCCAGCAGTGCCGGCAGAGCAAGCGCCGCGGTTCGGCCGGCGCCGCCCGCCCACCGCGTTCGCCTTCGCTGGTCCATCGCCGGCCCGGAGAACAAGAACGCCCCGATCCTTTCTCGGGGCAGGTCACAGGCGGAAGTGCGCGATCGCCGAAAGCGGCGAGCCGCACGGTTGGCCGGTCCCTCACGGGAGCGGCTCGCCTTCTTCCATCCGGACTGTACCGTCGGCTCCGGAGTTACACCGGATCGTGCGCCAAGGCGCTCGCGGGCTTTACCGCCGATCGGGAATTGGGCCGACTGGCCCTCACCCTGCCCCGAAGGCTATTTGACTGCGACGATTATACAACGCCTCGGCCGTGCAGGGGCGAAGCCGGACGACACGGTGGTCGCCCCCTTGACCCGCCTCGGCTTGTAGCCTAGACTCCCGTCAACAGGCGCCCCCGTCGTCCCGCCATCGGATGGCAGGGACGGCGGGGTTTCGTTCCCCGCATGCGACGCTTCCTTGGACTGATCCCGATCGCCGCCATCCTGGGCGGGTGCCTGTCGGCGCCCGCGCCAACGGCCGGCACCACCTCGACTCCCCGGCCCACGGCCACAACGACTGCGAGCCCAGCGCCGACCGTCGTCCCCAGCGCCACACCTCGAGCCTGCCTCGGCGAACCCGGCACCTTCGTCGTCGATGAGTACCTCGACGACGATCTGCCACGATCGATCCCGTACCGCGTCTACTTGCCTCCGTGCTACGACGAAACTGTGGACGGATCTCTTCCCATCCTGGTGATGCTGCACGGACTCTTGAAGACCGACCAGGAGTGGCAGGATCTGGGCATCGGCGTGCAGGCCGACCGCCTCATCGCCAGCGGCGACGCCCCGCCGTTCCTGATCGTCCTACCCTGGCAGCGTCGAGGGTTGGAATTCGAGTCGGCACTGGTGGATCACCTGTTGCCCTACGTCGAGAAGACCTACCACGGCGCCGGCACACGGGACCGTCGTGCCATCGGAGGGCTCTCGCGCGGCGGAGGTTGGGCGCTGCGGATCGGGATGAAGCACGCCGACGTCTTCGGATCGATCGGCTTGCACAGCCCGGCCGTCCTTTCGCCGGATATGTACTACGTGGCGGATTGGATCAAGGCGATGTCGTCGGACAGCCCGCGCTTGTGGATCGACATTGGCGATCACGACAGCTTGCGGATGTCCGTGTTCGAGCTGAGGGATCTCCTTGACGAAGCCGGCTACGTGTACACCTGGAGCCTCGACCCGGGAGACCATACGCCGGAGTACTGGTCGGGGAACCTCGAGGCGTATCTGCGGTGGTACACCGAGCCCTGGGGGAGGCGCACCCTCCCGGAAACTCAAACCGCGCCGGGAGCCGGCTCGGAGCTCCGTGGCGCGGGTTGAGGAGGAGAATGCAGCGACAGGATGGCACCGGCGGCTGAGTCCGGGATGAACCGCGAATTAACGTCGGCTTAGCCCGCCCACACCGGTAGGATCTGCTCCAGGCTGACCGGTCCCGGCCGAAGAATTCGCGGCGGATCGCAGGTGCAGTCGAGCACGGTGGACGGCATCCCCCCGGGGGCTTCGCCTCCGTCAATCACCAGATCGATCGTCCCTCCCAGAGAAGCTCGCACGTCCTCCGCGCGCGTTGCCGGCGGCTTGCCCGACGGATTGGCGGAGGACGTGGCCAGAGGGCCGATGGCGCGCAACAGTTCCTCCGCCACCGGATGATCCGGCGCCCGAAGGCCAACCGAGGGCCCGGGACTGACCTCCGCTGGGAGGCCGGGTGCTTTCGGGACCACCAGCGTCAATGGGCCAGGCCAGAAGACGTGGGCCAGGCGCCGTGCTCCCGCCGGCGGATGGAGGCAGAGCTTGTCCACGGCCTCCTCCCCGGCGACGAGAACCGGGATCGGGTTCTCCTCGCGTCGGCCTTTGGCGCGGTAGATGCGGGCTACGGCTGTGGGATCGAAGGCGACCGCGCCGACGCCGTAGACGGTGTCGGTGGGAAACGCCACCAGGCCGCCGCGCTGCAACACGGCCACGGCGTCGGCCAACCAGCCGGGTGAATCCGTTCGAACGATTCTGGCTTCGCTCACGACGGACCGATGTCGGCGAGCGTCACGAAACGCTCGAGGCCGGAGAGGTCGGTCCCGATTCGTATCTCCGCCCGAGGGAACGCGGCGGCCAGAAGGGACTTGAGCGAGTCTCCCTGGCCTTCGTCGAGCTCCATCGCGACGAACCCGCCGGGACGGAGGACGCCTGCCAGTCCAGAGACGAGCCGGCGGAGCGTGGACAACCCATCGTCGCCGCCATCGAGGGCGGGCCGCGGCTCGTGCCGCGCCACTTCGAGTTGTGCCAGCCGCGCCCGAGGGATGTACGGCAGGTTGGCCACTACGACGTCACACCCGGTGCGAAATGCGGTCAGAAGATCAGCCTGCACCCAGCGGATTCGTTCCTCCACCTCGTAGGTCCGAGCGTTGCCGCGGGCAATCTTCAGCGCCGGACGCGAGATGTCGACGGCCAACAATCGCAGGCGGGGGTCCTCGGCGGCCAGGGTCACAGCAATACAGCCCGATCCCGTGCCGACGTCGACGACCTCCGTCGCCGCTGGATTCGACCGTACGTGGTCCAGGACTTGCTGGACGAGGAGCTCTGTTTCGGGACGAGGGATCAGGACGTCGGGCGTGACATGAAAGCGTCGGCCGTAGAACTCCCACCACCCGAGGACGTAGGCCAGCGGCTCGCCCCGAGCGCAGCGTTCCACAGCCTGCTGGAGCCAGGTGGCCTGGGCATCGCTGAGGGTCGCTTCCGGGTGGGCCAGCACCCAGGTGACCGACTCCCCCATCGCCTCTGCCGCCAGGCGGCGAGCATCGCTGTCGGCGCTGTCGCTGGCCGTCGACAGGGCACGGCGCGATCGGCGCAAGGCCTCGCCGATGGTCACCGTTTCAGCCGGTGGCCTGAAGTCGTTCCGCCTGCTCGCGCGCCGAAAGCTCGTCGATGAAGCCATCGATCTCGCCGTTGAGGACTGCAGGGAGGTTGTGGAGGGAAACCCCAATGCGGTGGTCGGTCACGCGCGATTGAGGGAAGTTGTAGGTCCGGATCTTCTCGGAGCGTCCGCCGCTGCCGACCTGGGAACGGCGGGCCTCGTCGAGCGCCGCCTGCTGGGCCTCGACGGCCATGTCGTACAGGCGCGCCCGCAGGATGCTCATCGCCCGCGTGCGGTTCTGGAGCTGCGAACGTTCATCCTGGCACTGGACGACGATGCCCGTCGGCAGGTGGGTGAGG